>DASSMT010000261.1:0-2732 GCA_035688655.1 Polyangiaceae bacterium
CTTCTTGCTGGCGCCCACGCTCGAAGTTCAGGTGCACCCAGACCGCGATATTGCGCTGCTGAAGGTCGATCTCGCTCGAGCGCAAGACGAAGACGAAGCCGGTGGCGCGGCAGGATCCGGGTCGGCGCCGCTTGCGGTGCCAGAGCTCTCGGCGCTGAACGCGACGACCGGCACAGCTCCGCTTTCGCTCGGACTCGCCGTAGAGCTCGCAGGTTACGGCATCACCGAGGCAGGGCCCCTGAACGAGCTGCGCTTCTTGGTCGAGAGCATCGTGAGTTTGGACGCGAACGCGATCACGGTGAATGGTTTTCATCAAAATGGCGCTTGTGAGGGCGATTCGGGGGGACCGCTGCTGGTGCGCGACAGCACCGGCAGGGTGCGAGTAATCGGCGTTCTGTCGGCCGGCTCGGCATCGTGTCTGGCGTTGGACCTGTATTCGCGTCTCGATGGTCTCGAGGACTGGATCCAAAGCATCGCGGGTGTATCTGTTGCCGAGCCCCAACCCTGTGCAGCGATCTCGTCGCAAGGGCGCTGCCTGTACGGCAACGCGGTCTGGTGTGAAGGCAACGAGCTGCACGCGTCGTTTTGTAACTCAGGCTCTCGTTGCGCTTGGAGCGGTGAGGACGCGGGCTTTCGCTGCATCACGCAGGGCGCCACGTGCGCCGACGTCGACGCAATCGGCGTCTGCCGCAAAGGCGACGCAGTACGTTGCGTCGAAGCGCACGAGGCCGTGGAAGATTGCGGGCCATGCGCTTCTTGTCGAGTCGACGGACTCAGCGGCGTGCCCTACTGTGACGGCCGCTGACCCGCCATTCGAGCCCGCGAGGTTTGGTCCGAGCCCCAGCCGCTGGAACCACGTCGCCGAGGAGCTGCGGTCGGGAGTCGGACCCGCTCGAGCGCATTACGAAAGCGCGCGCCCTCCGAGGGACCGCAGCAAGAGCGGAAAGCCGTGAAACAACGCCTCCCGCTACGCGTATAGCGGGAGGCGCTCAGGCGAGATCGCGCACGAAGCCGAGCCACTCTTCTGGCGCATTGTCCAAATCGATGGTCGGCGGCAAGCGCGGTAACGCCTTCGGCACACGCGGAGCTCTGAGCGGCCACATGCCCGCGTCATCGCAGCTGTGATTCGCCTTGCGACAATTGCAGGTCTTGCACGCCGTTACGATGTTCGTCCAAGTCGTGGTGCCGCCCGCCGAGCGCGGCACCACGTGGTCGTAGGATAGCTGCGCGATCGGGAACTTTCCGCCGCAGTATTGGCAACGAAAGCCGTCGCGCTGGTACACGTTCAAGCGCGAAAAGCGCAAACCGCGCGTCTTCGTTGCCGGCATGCGCCGCAAACGCATCACTGCCGGCACTTTCCAGACCACGGACGGCGAAGCAATTTCGTCGGCGTATTCCACGAGCACGTCGGCGGTGCATTCGTAGCGCATCTTCACCGCGTCCTGCCAACGCAAGATCTTGAGCGGAATGTACCAAGGAGAAAGCAATAAAGTGCGGGTATGCATGATCGGTCTCTTTTGTATCGGTTCGTGGTCGTGCTCGCCGCGAGAGTCGAACTCGCATGCCTCGAAGGCACTCAGGTTTGAGCTGAGCGTGTTTGCCGTTTCACCAGACGAGCGTGTAAGGGTGCGCATTCGTGCTGTCCGCGGGACTCGAACCCGCAGGAGTCTCCTCACAGCCTTCTCAGGACTGCGCGTTTGCCATTTCGCCAGGACAGCGTTGGTTTCGGGATTTCCGAGCTTCACTCAGAGGCTCCCGAAGGGCCCTTAGAACTATCGGAATAGTCACTAAGACTGAAACCATCGCACCTCTCCTGAGGTGAATGAAAATCAGTCTGGTGCGCACGGAAGGACTTGCACCCTCACGGATTGCTCCACTGGTTTCTAAGACCAGCGCGGCTGCTATTTCGCCACGTGCGCATATTTCGAGCCGAGCTTACGATTGGCTCGCGGTGCGAGATCTCGGTAACGCTCCGAGCGAATCCGCCGTGTCACAGCGGTGCCGTCGCTTGCTGGCTCATCTCGCAGGGGACGATCCCGGAGTGATGACACGTGGACTCGAACCACGGCCGCAGGCCTTATGAGAGCCGCGTCGCACCTCGCGTTGTCACCGTTGCAGGGCCCGGAATCGAACCGGGTTCGCTTGCGCGCTGGGTTATGAGCCCAGTGGGCCGTCGTTGCCCGATCCCTGCGGCGCTCTCGTGCCGACTCGAACGGCAAAGCCACGCTTCGGAAGCGCGGCGCTCGATCCCCGAGCGAGAGCCAGAAGATTGACGCCTGGGCGAAGAGAGTGGGCGATCTCTGTCCAGCAGCGCACCTCGAAATGCGCGCTGTTGCCGTCGCGTTTGCGTCCCGAGAAGGAGTCGAACCTTCACAAGCTGGCTTCGTAGACCTGCCGCCGGATCCGCCGGCCGAGACAAGGAAACAATCGGTGCTTTGGAGACGCGCGCCGTAATCGAAACGGCTTCCGCGGGTTTGCAATCCGCGTTCGCACCTTGCGTGCGCGTCATTGGGGAGCAGCCATCGGGAGTCGAACCCGAGCTCTGTCCTTGGCAAGGACGAGTGCTTCCGTAACACCTTGACTGCGTTTGGAGCGGATACTCGGGATCGAACCGAGCACAGCGCAGCTTGGAAGGCTGGCCCCTCACCAAGAGGATACCCGCAAGTGGCCGTCGCTACTCGCACCGCTAGAAGTACCAGTCTCATGACCCCCCGGTCATGGGCCCGGTCGTA
>DASSMT010000288.1:0-30944 GCA_035688655.1 Polyangiaceae bacterium
AGCGCTCGACCCTGCAGCGCTCGACCATGCGGCCCCCAGCGCCGCGACCTGCTGCGCTCGTGCCGGCGCTTCCACCGTTTACCGAGCCACCGGTGTTGGTTACTGATTGGCCGCTCTGGCCATTGCCGCAGCCAGCCAGCAATAACAAGGCGAAGCATGCTGTGCCCGCCAAAGCCACGTTCCTCATCATACACGCTAGGTCTTCAGCGCGACTTGATCAAGTTGCGATGCGCGACGCGTTTGGCTCGTCTTGGGTGTGCGTGCTTGTCATGCGGCCAGCAACAGGTCTCCATTAGTGTCGTTGTTCAAACACCGTTTCATCTCTGAATTGTCGGAGTTGCCTGTGCGCGCCGCGGTAGGACTGAAAAGTCCAGTGCTGGCACGCTTTGGCTCAGCTGGTTCCAGTTATTCAGTCAAGAAATCCGCTCAAACTAGGTAATTGGGCATGGCACACTTCATTCTTTGTCGAGTCTCCCATGCGCACCTCCGGCCGACTCGCTGTCCTCCTGCAGAGCATTGTGGTTTCGACCCTCAGCGGCTGCGGAGCGACAGCAGAGGGCGGGCAGGCCACGGCCGTCAGCGGAGGTGGCGCCGATCATGACTCCGCGGGTAGCACCGGTGGGAGTGGTGCAGCCGGTCAAGGTGCCGGAGGCGGCGCGCAGGGCACGCGCGGACGAGGTCCGTCACGCAAGCCGGATGGCTCAACGCGCCCAACGTTGGGAGGGGCAGATTCCGTGCGTGCACGCGGCGGCGTCGAGCGAGCGTTCGCTGCTGGCCGCTGCGCTCGAAAATGCTGCCGAAGGCTGCGTCCGCGAGGCGTGGGGTGCCCTGTCCGCTCACTATCCGTCGGCCACGACTCGAGATCCCGAAGCACAACGAATGTGGCGCGAAATCGCGGTCGACGAGAGCGAACACGCGGAGCTCTCGTTTGCTCTGCACGAATGGTACCTGCGCCAACTAACGAGCGAAGAGTGTGCCCAGGTGGAAGCCGCTCCGAGCGTGCGCGCCTGCAGCTTCGCGTCGAGCTCGCCGCCGCCGCGCCGCCACACGCTGCGCTGGTGTATGGCGCCGGAGTTCCAGATCCCATTTGCGCCGTCGCGCTGTTCAATCAACTCGAGGCGCAGGTTCTGGCCGCGTAGTTGCTGCGCCATCACGCCCTCTGGCAAGACACGATTAGATGCCCGTTGTTCACGCTACAGGTGCATGCGGAATCGAACGTCAAGCACGCGCAGTCCGTGCAGGTGGTTTGCACACAATTGGCCGAAGGCGTGGTGCCAGACGGCCCACCCGACGACATGCTGCAATATTGCTTGTCAGTGCAGAGCGTCGCGCCGCACGAGAAGGTTGCGCCCGCGTAGTGTGCCTTGCAGCTTCCGCCATCGCACGAAGCTTTGACTTCAGTTTGCCAAGACCAACCCACTTGTGTTCCATCTTCGACCTGGACCCCCTGGGCGGCGCAGCCGCAAGCTGGATACTGGGCATCACAAATCGCCTCTGCGCTATTGAAAGCAGAGGTCTCCGACGCCGCGATGGCCATCGCCAGCCTCGACCCGCAACAACTCGTCGTGTGGGCCACGAGGCTGCAGTCGGAAGCGGTGCTGCACGAACGATCGAATTGCGGAAAGTGGGCCATGGCACCCACGCACGAGATCGCGCTGCCGCCTGCTCCCGCTTCCCCGCCGCCGGCGCGGCCTGAACTGCCGGACGCAGCACCACCGCCACCAGCTGCCGGACTTCCCCCGAGCGAGGTTCCGTCTCCCCCTGAAGATTGACCGCCGAAGGAGCGCCCGCCCAGTTCCACGTGGCCGCTTGCTGACGGGTCGTCACTCGACCCTCCGGTCGCCGGTGCTCCCGCGGCGCCGAAGCCGCCGCTCGCGCCCGCTGTGTCGTTCGTGCCCGCATTTGCCGATGTTTCGTCGTTGCCAGTGCGAGTCGCGGCGCCGCAACCCACAGCCCATGGCCACAGACCGAGCGCAACCGAGGCACCGAATGCCAACCTCAAACTAGTCTGATATCTCACTGGCTCACTCATGGGGTCCTCGAGCTTGCATCTAGGGTGCTTCCGATCAGCGCGCCGGCAGCGAAGTACGTTCCGGTGTTCGATCCCGGAAGCACGTCGTAGGTGAAGGGGTACGAATACGGCACGATCTCGGCGCTGATCAGCTCATGACCGTCCAGTCTGCCGCCGGCACGCAAGTCACCGAACGTGCGTCCGTCCGCCGTTGGGTGACCGGCACTGATTTCGAGCGAGCGGCCGTCATCGAGCACGACACGCACGACCTGGTGATGGGTGACCGCTGTTCGCCCGACGCGGATCAGCGGAACTGGTACGATCGCGCCATTGTCGACGGAGTAAACCAAATCACCGACTCGGAGATCTGCGATCGGGCGTTCGCCCAATGGTGTGGCGATCGGCGTGTTGGGCGACGCGCACACAGGACAGAGGTTCGATTGAGTCCACTGCCAGACGCCCTTGGTGCAAACGGCGATTGTGTCCTGGCAAGCGCTTGGCGGACAAGCCATGCCCTCGGAGTCACACGGCGCGCCCACATTCGGCACAACCGGCGGACAGGGTGGACCCAGCGTCAATGCTGAACGGCAGAAGCGAACCAGCGTGCCGAGCGGCTGTCCCGTTGGGCATGCCGCACAGGGTGGCCCCGGCGGATGAGACGGCTCGCAGTTGCACGGCGTGCACCAACAGAGCGACGTGTCGTTGAGCAGGCACTCGGGCGACGTGTCACTGCAGGTCGAGCCGTCCGCGATCAGGGCATCGCAGTCCGGAGCTGTGGATGTGCAGTAGGCGCGTGGCGGCGTGAGCTGCCATCCGCTCTTCGTGCAGTTGCCGGACGTGCGGCAAGTCAGGAGCGGCGCGTTTCCCCAAGTGCATCTTCCCACTTCCAGCGGGCACGGGCTGCCTTCGACAGGAACGTCTGCCGGGCAAGCGATGCTCGCGGTGCCTCCGACTCCGCCGCTGAGCGCGCCTCCCGCGCCGCCGCCCGCGATAGCGCCGGCTGCTCCAGCGCTTGCAACGCCACCGTGACCACCCACAGCGGTGCCAATTCCTGCGTTCCCGCCGTCCCCGCCGCTACTGGTGAAACCCGCGGGGCTCGTGTCCCCGTGACCACCAGCGCCTGTGCCCCTTACCTCCGAGCCGCCACACGCGCTCAATGCAAAAATGCACACCGGGAGAATCGCTGATGACCATCGTCGGGGTGACATAGATACCGCTGCTCTCCCTCGTTGCCGGCAACGGTGCGGGACGCCGCGAGCGAAAAGCAAGGACAATGCCACAACAGCGCCCATCGCTCTTTCTCTTACAAACCTCTACAAACACGAAGTCTCGACTGCGACCGAGCGCCTAAAGGCGGACGCTTCGATCACGCGGCGCCGGCCTGGCACAGACAATCTGGCACAATCTGTGGCCCGCCGGGCGCCGCATGGCGTCACGCAATAAAAATGACCGATCAGGGCGAGGTCCCTGAGTCGGAAACGACACATTGTTAGAGCCGTTCTCGAGACGCCTCGGCGACGCCTGCCGATTTCACGCAGATAGTTGCGCGCGCAACAAACTGATTGCGCGCGCAACTATCTGGAGATACACCGCTGGCGTGGGCACGAGAGCCGACGTTGCGCGGAACCTCCAGGTCTCAATTCAGGCGTTCGTTCGCAGCTTCGGCCTGCTCGTGACGAAACAGACCCCTTGCGGTCAGCCCATCAGCCCTTCGATCGCTCACGCGCTCATGCTGCTGCTCGATCGTGAACGGGACAGCTTGCGCACCTACCAGCACGAACTGGCGGAGCTGCTCGGGCTAGACCGCAGTAGTGTTCAGCGACTCTGTTCCCGTCTCGAGACTGACGGGCGAGTTAAACAAGCACCTGCCCCGACGGATGCTCGCGCACGCCTGATTCAGCTGACGCCCAGTGGACAACGCTTGGCCGCCAACATTCAAGCGGCGAGCCTTCAGCGCTTCACGAGGATCGTCGACGCGATTCCTGCTTCGAAACGACAGCCGCTGCTCGACGCACTCGAGGTGCTGACGGCTGCCGTTCTCACCTTGGAGACGGAGCCATGAAAAACTGGGGATTGTCATTGGCGCTCGTGCTCTGCCTTGGCTGCAGGGCGGAAGACAAGCCGGCCACGAACCATGAGGGGCCCGTGCGTTCCACAGAGTCGAAACAGTCCGCAAGCGAGTCTTTGGATAGACTCGATCAACGCCGCCCGGTGCCACTATCGCCGATGATGGCGCAACACCAGAAGGAAAACATGCGCGAGCATCTGCAGGCCGTGCAAGAAGTGATCGCCGCGGCCGCAGTTGGTGATTTCGACGCGAGTGCCGAAGCCGCGAAGCGCATGGGCTTTTCCGAGGCGATGGGCCGAATGTGCGAGCACATGGGGGCTGGCGCGCCCGGTTTCACCGAGCAGGCTCTCGCCTTCCACCACACCGCAGACGAAATCGTGGCCGCCGCCAGCAACCGAGATGGTCCCTCAATGCTAGAAGCCGTCGCGAAGACTCTGCGTGCCTGCACGAACTGTCATGCGACGTTCAAGCAGCAGGTGGTCGCAAGTCTGCCCGGATAATCAGCCGAGCTCGCTGTGCACTGGGGCACCGCGATCGCTCGAGCTCGACTCGTGCGCCAACTCAGCGCGATACCCAAGCGTGCGAGGATTCGAGGCTTTGATTCACCGACGGCGGCGCGGCCAGGGTCGTTCCAATCTGCAAGGCGCCAGCGAAATAAGTGCCCGAATCGGAGTCGGGAAGAATGTCATAAGTGTACGCCTTGATGTACGGTGCGCGGCGGACCGAGTCGATTACCACGCCGTCGAGGACATCCCCCTTCGCAAGTTCTGCGAACGTGCGTCCGTCTGCAGTTGGGTGAGACGGGCTGATTGAAAGCATGCGGCCGTTGCTCAATCGCACTTCTACCATGTGATGCGTGCCCGTCACCGGTACGCGGTTGGTCAGGATGACTGGCACCGCGATCAGCTTCCCGTGGTGAACGCTGTAGACGAGATCGCCCACTTTGAGCTCGGAGATGGCGCGGTCGCCGCTTGGTGTCGCGATCGGTGTGTCGGGAGCAGTGCAGACGCATTGCGCACAGCCGAGCGGGCACGTGCCCTTGTCGGTAGCGGCGAAGCAGGCTGTGCGAGACGCTCCTGCGTTCACATTGCAGCAGAGCTCTCCTTCGTTGCAGCACGCGGTCTCGCAACACGTGGTGGTTCCGGCGCAAGTCACGCCTTGACAGGGCGGCTGTTCACAATTCCCGTTGTTGCAAAACGGGTTCGGTCCAGTGCAAACTTTGCCGCAGGCACCGCAGTTGTGGATGTCATTGCCGGTGTTGACACATTCGGTGCCGCAGCAAGTAAAGCCACAATTCGCGCCGCACGTTCCGCCACCGGTCCCCGCGGCTGAGCCTGCCGCGCCTGCGTTCGCGCCCCCCATGCCCGCAGCCGAACCCCCTGCACCACCCGCGCTCGCTCCCGCTCCAGACGCGCCGCTCAGC
Organism: Polyangiaceae bacterium; assembly: GCA_035688655.1. Lineage (GTDB taxonomy): Bacteria > Myxococcota_A > Polyangia > Polyangiales > Polyangiaceae > PMG-095. The sequence continues at coordinate 5,503 of DASSMT010000288.1, forward strand.
CCGCCCGCTCCGCCGCTCGAACCGCCTTGCGAGGTCGTTCCCCCGCAACCGACTCCACACAGCAGGACCACGGCGAGCAAATTCTTAATCATTGAATCTCACCGAACAGACTCGTCACAGGGTAGCACCTCGACGACGATCGCACGCTCTATTGTGGGCGAGACTGCTCGCAGCGCTAGTGTGCCATCCGCCTGTGCCACTCTGATCTTCGCGTCGTGGGGAACTGATCCCCGACTCGCAATTGTCGTTGGATTGCAGCGACTTCGCGATGGGCACAGGGGTTGCACCGAATCGCATATGGGAGAAACACGCTTTGAACTTGGCCGCTTCGTCGTCGCCGGCATCGTTCCGGCCATGATGCTGGCAGCGTGCGGCTCGTCGACGAGCAGTGAACCCCAGAACCAAGGGGGCTCTGGCGCCGTCGCTGACCACGGCGCCGGCGGCTCCAAAGCGGGCTCCGGCACAGGTGGGGCGGGCTCTGACTCCGGTGGTGTCAGTGGTGGCGCGATGGGTGGTAGCGATTCGGCTGGCAGTCTCAATCGTGCGGGTTCCGGTGGATCGAGCGGCAACGCGGGTTCTGGTGCGTCGAGCGGCAATGCGGGTGGAGCCGGTGCGAGCGGCGCGAACGCGGGCAGTGGCGGTGGTGCCCCCTTGGCTTGTGGCAGCACGACGTGTGGTGCCTCCCAGTACTGCGTGATCCCCTGTTGCGGAGGGACCGCACCCTCGTGCTTCCCAGCTTCGAGTGATGGCAAGTGCCCTGCTGGCTCGCACAGCGGTTGCACCACGAACCCCACGGCGTGCACGTCGCCGTCTAGTTGCTGTCAGCAAGATGATTGCTCGCCTCCGCCGCCCTACTGCTCCGACGCCAAGCCGACGATGTGTTTTCCCAGCCCGGGCGTGCCAGGCGAGCCGCAAGGCCGAATCTGCCAAAAGATGTGCGCTTGAACAAGCTGGCTCGTACTTGCGAAGGAGATTTACATGACGCTTTCGAGAGTCAGGTTTTCGATCGGAAGGGTGACGTCGACCATCGGCGCGCTGATTCTCTGGACTGGAGCATGCAGCAGCACCGATTCGAATACTGGCAAGCCGGGCGGTGCCGCTGGGAGCGGTGCCAGCGGAGCCAATTCAGGTTCCGGCTCGGGCGGAGCAGCGGGTACGACCTCGAGCGCTGGCGCACCAAGCGGTGGCGGGTCCACGCTCTGTGGCGGCGCTATTTGCTCAGCCGACGAGATCTGCTGCGGGCCGAGTGAGTGCGGCCACTGTATCAACAAGCTAAGCAAAGTGGCGTGCCCCGGTTCGTGTGCGGGCGGCGCGGGAGGCACATCCGGCACAGGAGGCCTAGGCGGGACGCCGAGCGTCGGCGGCGCAGCGGGGACAGCCAGTGGTGCGGGCGCGGGCGGGATCGCCGGGATGAGCGGCTCGAGCAGCGGCGGCGCATCCGGTCGCGGCGGAGCCGCGGCACAAGGCGGGAGCGGTGGTTCCGCTCAAGGAGCATCGTGTAAGCTCGGCGGCACGGACTGTCCGACAGGCTTTCGTTGTGGTTGTGGCGGGCCTGGGCCTGGGCCCGGTCTCTGTACATGCCACAAAGAGTGCACTACCGAGAGCGACTGTGCGGCTCCCAACCCAATGTGTGGGTGCTCAGTGAACGACGCCACTCCGCGCTTGTGCGTCAACGCGTGCTTCTGCTCCTGCGGCTAGTGACTGTCGTTGGACTCGAGCCGGTTGCGGATCACAGTGTTGGCGAAGGGTGAACTGTACTGATGATCTAGGGGCTTAGCCGGTCTTGTCCGCTCGGGCATCGGTCGAGCACGAGCTCGAGGCAGAGCAGTCAAGGACGAAGCGTCGTTCCGATTTGCATCCCGGCCGCGAAGTACGTGTGCGTGCTCGACGCCGGCAGGATGTCGTACGTGTATTCATGGAGGTAGGGCACGACTTCAACGGACAGGACAGGCTGTCCATCGAGAGTGTCCCCGGTCCGTAGATCCCCGAACGTGCGCCCATCCGCTGTCGGATGCGGCGCACTGATTTCTAGTGTGCGCCCGTTGGCGAGCGCCACGCGCACGACGTGGTGATGCTGCGCCGCCTGTCGATGCACGCTGCTGACGACTACGGGGCGAATCGCGTCGCGGTCGACACTGTAGACCCGATCGCCTACGCGAATGTCGGCGATCGCGCGTTCACCATCGGGTGTGGCGATCGGTGTATCCGGTGAGGCGCAAACCTGCGCGCAGGAGAAGTCGCGCTGCCAACGCCAGATACCATTCAGGCAGATGACCGTGAGGCCTCCCGCTGGAAGGGTGCACTGGGCCGTTGCGCACACGGTCCCTGAGTCCAAGGAGCACACGGTGCCCTCGTTTGGGAGCGCGCTCGGGCAGGGAGCGGCCGCGAGCGTTGGGGGCGGCAGGCACGAAGCGCCTTGCCCTGCGCCGAAGCAGCCGCAGGTCCAGCCAGCGTCGAGGCCGCTGCTGTAAATGCAGGTCGACGCCTGACCGGTGCACGACAGACTCGGGTGCGTGGGACATCCCGGTGACAGCACGTCGCAGGCCGTCCCTGAGGGCGCCGTCACCTGCCATTGGCCAGCGCTGCAGTATGCCGTCGTTCGGCAGGCGATCACTGGGTGGTTTCCCCAGGAGCACGCGAGAGTCGCGTCGTTGCAGCCGGGGGCTCCGGTCGCGGGCGGAGCGCTGGGACAGGGGCCGCCACTCGTCATGCCTGCCGATCCGCTCGCGCCAGAGCTGCCCGCGGTTGGAGCGGTGCCCGCGGTTGCGGCGGTGCCCGCGGTGCCACCGATGCCGGCGCCACTCCCCCCGGCTCCTGCGCTCGCGCTGGGACTACCGGCGTTGCCAGCGCCACCTTCAGCGCCTTGCGAGGAGGTGCTTTCACCGCAGCCGAGCGCCGGGAACGCGAAGCCGAGGCCGATGACGACGAAAAGACGAGTTGCCATTCAGCGAGGCTCACAATCCTTGAACGAGCTGCTGTCTGTCATCTGAGAATGTCGTCCTCTGAGTGGCGATTGCCGAGGGTCCTCGCGCTTCAAGGTGGTTGAGCACACTCTGTGCCGGAACTCCTCCGCGTCAGGCTTTCGTGCGGGTGTGGAATCCTCCGAGTGTTTCAAGTGCATCTCGTTCGGCTAAGACCGCCATCCATAGCATTCGCCAATGGCGGCGGAATTGTCCGGCATTGTCGCGCAGCGGGCAGTGGCACAAATCCGGCCACGGCACGACACGGGTGTCGCGATTGGGCCCCGCAGTCGTCTTGGCCCGTGCTTGATTGCATGTTAGGACCGCACGAGTCGCATCAGATGCATTGAAAAATATCGATTCTCACGATGAAGTGGCTTTTGCGGATCTGGGCACAGATCGTGCCCACAACCCGAGAATGAAGTCTGCACGCGCATTGCCGATTTCGCTGGGGGTCATCATTTCGATGGCAGCGCTCGCAGTCGGCGGTTGCGGCTCGAGCGGCGGAGACGCCTCCACCGCGGGAAGCTCGAGCCAAGCTGGGTCTAGTCAGGCCGGCACGGCATCGGCAGGCCACGGGGGGAATGCAGGCACGGCGAGCGGACCTGAAACGTCCGGCTCAGGCGGCGGGGTCCCGTCGGCGGGTGCGAGCGGCAGTGGAGGCGGCGCAATTGGGGGAGCGAGCGGCAGTGGCGGCCATGGGACCGCGGACATGAGTGACCCCGCTTGTCCCGCGACGTTGCCAGCGATGGGCGCCACGTGCACCACGGCCGGTGTCTGCAACTACTCCGATTGCGCGGGAGCGGGACATTCGATTGCGACGTGTGATGGTGTGAAGTTCAGCGTGACGACTACTCCGTGTCAGTCCGTGCCGTGCGGGACGACGGGCTCGCCACCGCACGCCTTGTCCTGCTTGCCGAACGAGATCTGCATCGAACACCAAGGGGGAAATGTTTGGTACGAGTGTCGGCCCGATCCGTGCGCGCCGAGTGCGCAAGCGTGCGGTTGTGCGAGTGCATTGTGCGGCAGCAATTCGAGCTGCGCTTTTCAGAACTTCAAACTGGTCTGCGGCTGTACCGGGAGCTGCGCGTGAGGCGCCTACTGCTGCTCTCTGGGCTCGTCGCCCTCGGTATTGGGGGCTGCGGGGCCCCCACTGCGGCCGCGGGGGAGGGCGGCACCGCAGGGTTCGCTCAGGGAGGAAGGTCGAGCGCGGGCGCGACCCAAGGAGGCAACGCAAATGCGGGTACGGTTGGGCTCAGCGGTTCTGGTGGCGCACAGAATCAGGGGATTGGGGGGCTCTACGAGGTCTGCTTGGTGTGCGGCGGGGCCGGTTTTGGGGTGGGTGCTCGCGGGGGAAGCGGCGGCGCGAGCGGTGATACGACTGGTGCAGGCGCGGCTGGTGCGGGCGCGCCTGGTGCGGGCGCAGGAGGCAGCGGCAGTGTGGTGTGTGGCGGCGCAACCTGCGCTCCGAATCAATATTGTCGAGCCGCCTGCACGGGCTTCGGCGGGGCGATGGGCAAGCCAGGTTGCTGGGATTTGCCCGTGACATGCAATGGCGTGCCCAGCTGCACGTGTATTTGTGGGAGCACGAGCCTCTTTTGCACACCGGGTGCATCGGAGGTCCAATGCGGTTGCGGCTGAATCTCGCTCGCGCGCCGGAGCGATGGCGCGGTCGCACACGAAGCGTGTCTTGTGAGAAGCAATCCTCGACCGAGCTTAGCAGCGCGTGCCGTGCTTCACTGTTGCGCATGACGCCCGGCACATCACGTCGCAGTCGGAGCTGGGCCGTCATGTTCAGCCTGCTTGGGCTCATCGTCGCGTGCGGTGGCAACTCTACTGGCTCCGGGGCAGTCGGAGGAAACACGGGCGGCGGCGCTAGTGGGTCGGGAGGCTCGAGCGGTGGCGCAGCTGGTGCATTGGGGGGCGCTGCTGGTTCATCGGGTGGCGCTGCTGGTGCATCGGGTGGCGCTGCTGGTGCATCGGGTGGGGTCGGAGGCAACGCCGGTAGCGGGGGTTCGAGCAGCGGCCCCTGTCCCGCCGCACCACCAGTCAATGGCACCCCATGCACTCCGCCCTACACCGCAGCGAACGGGATGGCAGAATGCACCTACGGAAGCGATCCCCGTCCGCAATGCCGCACGGAAGCAGTGTGCAAAAACAGCACCTGGCAGGTCACGATGGCGACCTGCAACGCTCCGCCTCTGCCAGCAGCCTGTCCGTCAACGCCCCAAGCACAGCCCGAACCCTGCTCGGACACCACCCTCTCTTGTTGGTACGACGACGGTTCGCGCTGCTGGTGCAGCGCGTGCAGCAGAGGCTCGCCCTACCCACTCTGCCAGACCATCGATCCTCCCCAACTGTTCTGCGCGTCCCCCTCAGTTGGCTGTCCGGCGGTCATGCCGAATTCCGGTACGCCGTGCAGCTCACCGGGCGCATCATGCGGCCCCGATTGCATGCGAACAATCACGTGCACGGACGGCATTTGGCAATGGGGCGGGGGCATGTGTCCCGTCTGCGCGTCGCCGGAAACGCCGATCGCGACGCCGGATGGTGAACGATCGATGGCGTCGCTGCGTGTGGGCGATCTCGTGTACAGCGTGGATCGCGACGCGATCGTGGTCGTCCCACTCCTCAAGGCCGAGCACACGTCGGTCGCTCGTCATCGCGTCGTCCGCGTGGTGCTCGAAGACGGTCGAGTGCTCGAGATCTCCCCTGGGCACCCAACCGCTGATGGTCGGACATTCGGTGATCTGCTTCCCGGGAGCAAGCTCGATACCGCACACTCCGTGCTTTCGGCCGAGCTCGTTCCGTACACCTACGACGCCACGTTCGATATCCTACCGGCGTCGAGCACCGGAGCGTATTTTGCCGCAGGTGCGTTGATCGGGAGCACACTGTTCCGGCTCGAGGAAGCGCGCTCTGCGTCGACATGCCGGGCCCCCGACTGCGGCCCCTCTGGTCGGTGACCGGTTCAGCAAGGCGTCAGAGTGGCGACGATGCTGGCGCACACGTGGGCGTGAACGGCAAGCGTGCGGGTGGTCGAGTTGTCGCTCAGCGAAAGCGTCCGATCGAGATCGACTAGGCCTTCGGCTTGTGCGCCGTTCGGTTGTGCCGAGCTTCCGCTGAGCGTGAGCGGGGTGACCCGCGGATGCCAGGGCAGCCGTCAACGGCTCTTTCCCGCTAAACATCCGCAAAAGGCCAGTCAAGGGGCGGCCGCGCAGAATGAAGAAGGAATATCCCAGACAGCCCTGGTGTTGAGTTGGCGGTCTGGCCACGGGTGCCGGGCCAGGAGCGTTCGCTCAGCGAGTGAAGCATCCCACAACACAAGCTGCCAAACCGACGCGAGTCGGCTAACGCCTTCGGCGTGAAGGCGGCGGGGTGGCGGCGGATCCTAGCGCCGCCGCCCCGCCCCTATTTTTGAGGCCCTGCCGCCGCCGAGCCTATTGACACCGATTCGCTGTTGATCGTTCCTCACTTCGATCGGGCGCCTGCCAATCGCTCAAGTTGCGGCTGAAAACAGCGCTTTCTTGACGATCGCGTGCACGCCCCAATTGCCGTCGACGACTTGCGTGACGCCGAAGTCGACGCCGACCGAAATCAGCGAGATGGCTTCGTCTTCGGTCAGCTTCTGCGTCGTCATCAAGAAGTGCCGGGTCTTGCGGAACGCGTCGCGGAGCGCCAGATCGATCGAAGACTTGCCGTAGATTTCCGACTGCGCCTTGGCGCCCAGATCAGCCAAGTAGTTCGGGAAGCTGAAGCCGTGCAGTACCCATTCGGTTTGTGTTTCGAGCAGCGGGTAGTCGAGCTTGTCGAGCGCGGTGCCGCCGAGCGCGGCGCGTTTGTGCAAGATCAGCTGAAAAGTGCCGGTGAGCGAGCACTCGATCGCCGTGCCGCACAGCTCTGAGTCACCCTGTGATGCGTGCGGATCACCAACCGAAAACAGCGCGCCCGGCACCGAGACCGGGTAGAACATCGTCGCGCCTTTGCCGATCCGCCAGTTGTCGATGTTGCCACCGGTGTAGCTCGGCGGAATCGAGTCGACCATGTCCGCCTCTTTCGGGGCGAGCCCCATCGTGCCGAAGTGCGGGCGGATCGGCACGCGCACGTTCTTCAAGATGCCCCAGTTCTCCTTCACGGCGGCGTGGTTCACCGGCACTCCGGGGTAGTCGATGATCTTGTGCACCTTGCCGAACGGGTCTGTCTGCGGATACCAGCGAAAGTTGTAGAGCGCCTTGGCCCAATCGCGATCACCCGTGGCGTCCACCTCGTAGATGGTGATCACTTCGCGCGGTTTGGGCTCTTCGATTAGATCTTTGTAGTGAAAGCCCCACCACGCCGCCGCGTTGCTGCCGAAGCTCTTACCGGGGAACTTCGGGTTCTTGGACGGGCGCGGTTGAACGTCCAAAATCCGCACCTCCAAGATGTCGCCCGGCTCGGCGCCTTTGATCGCGACCGGACCCGTGCAGATGTGCACGCCCAGACCCTCGCCAGCGCCGCGTCCGAAAAGTGATGCGTCCATCGGCCCAGCGCCGCGGCGATCCACCCCCTTGCGCTTCGCATCCCAATAGAAGATCGCCTCCACGCCCGGGTCACCCTTGATCATGCGCTCGTGATCGTCGTACGCGTGATGGGTAATGGCTTCGATCGTCACGAAGTCGCCCGAAACGACCTCGATCACAGGCGCCAGCTTCTTGCTGAAGTAGCCCCAGTGCACGGTCTTGTCGTTGGCGGGCACGTGGTAGTGGTTGAGCGTGCTCCGACCGACGGTGGTCTGCGCGTGAGCGAGCGAAGGCGCCGTCAACGCGCCGAGCGCGGCGGCGCCAATCAACGAGCCTTGCACGAAATTGCGGCGCGAATGGTCGGGCTCTGCGTTGGGCTGTTCGCTGATCACTGCCGCCGGGGCCTCGGGCTCGCCAACGCCACTCGACTCGGAGTCATCGTCTGCCATTCGAGCTTCTCCCTAAAGGCTAAGAATCGGTTGATGCACCTTGCCCGCCGAGCATGGCTGACGGGACTTTTCACCGAGACGTCGGTGCGATATCGCGAGACGCTCGAGCCGAGCGTCAACGGCGGACGTTGGACGACACCGCCAGGCGAGCGAACGGAAACACTGCGTGAGGTTAGATGCAGCGAGCTAGGCCGTGCTTGCGGGCAGCCTCGTAGCTTCGGCAGGCTCGATAAACCGGAGCCGAGGTACGCGGGAGCGAGCCCGAGCTGCTTGTGGACGCCGAACGACCTGGCGCACGGCGGCCAACGAGAACCACGCCTCGAGCTCCTTTGAGCGACAATCTATCGGCGCGGCGAAGAACCGAGGACAGCAACAAGGTAGCGTGCGTCCATGGCGGCGCTGCTCGCTTGACCCGAGCATGCTCCAAGTAGGCTGCGGTCATTAACGCAATTCCTCACCGCCCTCCGTCATTTCACTGACGCGCCACCTGGACACGACGCGATCCCGCGCTCAATTCTGCGAGACGGACGAGGAGGCACTCCTCCGCGATCTGCGCAACAACATCCCAGTGCTTCGCCTCCGCCGGCAATACCAACGTCGAAGGTCTCATGCTCCGACACTTCATTGCGAATGCGACGCTTGCGCGTGGGTCAACGTATCTCCTCCAAAATCTGGCTCAGTACGCACAGACTCTGCGGCGCAGAGACTGAGCCGGCGGACGGGCGGCGCTGGCTCGCGATTGATAAGCATGATAAGTAGGTTGCAAATGGTGGCTCCGGATCCGGCGGTGGCATTTTGGGCAAGCGCGACGCACGGCGCCGTGAATATCTGGCAGTCCATTTACTACGTCGTCATGTCGCTCACGGCGCGCATGGAATTGATCATTCGGACAAGGAGGAGCCCTTCGTTGACACCGTCACTCAGCTGAACGCGCGGAACCCGTTCACGTGCGCGATCAACGGGATTCAGTACAGCGTTGCGAATCCAAATGCGCACCGAGCCGCCGTGGCTTTCGGAAAGTCCGCTCTCGATCCCAATTTGACGACCCCGGATGGCCTGCTGATTCGACAGGGCACCCGAGTGACGGGCCGTAGCTCTCCGGGCATGTTCTATATCGCGAACGACTACTTCGGCGGCTACTCGTTTGGCGCGGGCGATCCTCCGCTGAACGCCTCGCGCGCGATGGGAGGCGCCGGATCATCGATGATCTGCCCTACGGCGTTGGCAACCTTTGCCGAAGGCCTGCAAACTGTCCGGCGACCGGCCCCGTGCCGCCGGCGATGCGCGACTTCATGACGCAAAGAAACAATGCGACCTACGTTGACCAGCAGCGGAGAAGCCCCGGAACTGGCAAATGCGTGGTCGCGACGAACAAAGCAGCGGGCCGCTTGTTGGTTGCCGTGCAGCCCGATGGTTCTGCAGGGTCTGACTTCGACCATTTGAAAGAGTGGTTGTTGGGCCTTCACTGTGACAATGCGCTATTTTTCGATGGTTCGGACTCCGCCATGCTTTGCGTGCGGGGCACGTTTTGGGCACGGCCTGCGGCGTGGAAGAACGCCGGCAACACCGTCGGCTTGGCCTTCTACGACTAGCGATGAGAAAAGCGCGCATCTTTCTGTTGCTGTTGGCCATTTTCTACGCGCTTGTTGCAACGTGGCTGAGCGCGGACAGCGGGGCGATCGCTGCAGGGACCGATTCGAGTGTGCGGATCTACACTGCGCCGTTTGCGCTCAAGGCAATCACCGCCCTTGTTGCGAGCGCGGCCTGGGCGGTGAGCCTCTTGTCTCGTCGAGTTGCGCTTGCGGCCCGCATCGCTCTTGGAGCTTTCGGTTTGATCGCGCTCGCCTTCTCGACTCACGTGATCGCCTTCAACTATAAGCGGGGATTTGTCGAAGAGCACTGGCTCCTCTGGCGGCGTGACGTTGCGGCTTTGAATGCGGCAGATGGCCTTGGGGAAGACTGGTCGATCGAGCGGGGACGGTTTTTGCTGCGATTGACCAATCGTCGGACGGGCGAGCGGACCTCGATATTTACCGGGATTCCGCCCCTACGCGTTGAACGTTGAACCCGACCTGCGGCTACCGTCGGAACACAGCGATTCGCCGTGACGCCGATCGCGTTCATTTGCTTTTCCTTCGCGAAAACCCCGCTTCACCCGGCCGGGAGATTTTCTTGTCACCAATTCGAGCGCCAGTTCGTTGCTCGGGCATGACTCAGCCGATCTACTCTCAGCCCATGCCCCCCCATTCCACTGCCAGCGGAGCCATCCGCCCTGCGCCGAGCAGCGGTGCGCGCCTCATCACTGCTGACGGCCGCGCGCTTCCGCTCGAATGGGTGGACCTCGTAAGCGAGGCGGGCGGAGGCCTCGCGCGCAGCACGCTGCGCCAGCGCTTTCGCAATACCGAAGCGGTGCCGGTCGAGGTCACCTACCTCGTGCCTCTACCCGCGGACGGCGCGGTGAGCGGCTACAGTTTCGAGCTCGCCGGTCTCGTCACGCGCGGCGTGGTCGAAAAAACGCAGCTGGCTCGCGAGCACTACGAAGAGGCACTCATGCAAGGCAAGAGCGCTGCCTTGCTCGAGGAAGAGCGCAGCAGCGTGTTCCGGCAATCGCTCGGGAACATCCCGCCTGGCCAGCACATCGACATCAGCCTCACCATCGACCAGCCTTTGGCGTGGGTGAGCGACGGTTGGGAGCTGCGCTTCCCGACCGTCGTGGCGCCCCGCTACCAGAGCACGTCCAGCGATCCGAGCAGCGTCGTGCCGGTCGCGCTCGGTCCCGAGCACGAGAGTGCCGAGGTGCGGGCGACGCATCAGGTGTCGCTCGCGATTGCCGATGCGCTCACTCAGCGGCCGAGCTCACCGAGCCATGCGCTGACGTTTCCGAACGGCGACGATGCTCGAAAGCTTCGCATCAACGGCGCGCGGCTCGATCGCGACGTGGTGATCCGCTGGGGTGTTGCCACGCCGGCTCCCGGTGCACGGCTCGAAACCGCTCGCGTTTCGCAAGGGCAGCGCCGCGACGACACGCAATTTGGTCTGCTGACCATCACGCCACCCAACGCGAGCGCACAAGCATCGAGCGTCGCGCGTGACCTCATCGTCTTGCTCGACACGAGCGGCTCGATGCAGGGCGAGCCGCTGGCCCAGGCCGTCAAGGTCACGAACGCGCTCGTGCTGAGCCTGGGCGAACGCGACAGCCTGGAGCTGATCGAGTTCGGCTCGTCGACGCGCCGCTGGAAGCGCGAGGCCGTGTTGGCCAACGCCGCGCACAGAGCCGAGGCGCTGACGTGGCTGCGCGCTCTCCGGGCAGGCGGCGGTACTGAGATGAAGTCGGGGATCGAAGCCGCGCTCGTCTCGCTGCGCCCCAATGCGCTGCGCCAGATTGTCCTGGTTACCGATGGACTGATTGGCTTCGAACGCGAAATTTTGCAGACGCTGCTGCGCCGCCTGCCAGCGAGCTGCCGTCTGCACACGGTCGGCATTGGCCATGGCACCAACCGCAGCCTGCTCGAGCCGGCAGCGCGCGCGGGTCGCGGTCTGGAAATCATCGTCGCGCCGGGCGAAGACGTCGAGCCCGCGTGCGCGCGCCTGCTCGCGCGCACCGCGCAGCCGTTGGTCGTCAACCTGCGCCTCGGCGGCAGCGCTTTGGCCGTGCCGCCCGAGCGCCCGCTCGATCTGTACGCCGGTTCGCCCGCGCTGATCCCGCTGACGCTTCGGCCCGAAGGGGGCTTGCTCGAGGTGCTGGGCGACACTGCCGACGGCCGTTACACGCAGCGCCTCGAGGTTCCCGGGTGCGAGCCCGGTTCGGGCCCGGCGCGCGTGCTCTCCTTGTTCGCGCGCCAGCGCGTGGCCGAGCTCGAGCTAATTTCGGCCGCGGGCGCGCGACCGGAGCCAGGCATCGATGCGGAAATTGAAGCGCTCGGCATCGATTTTCAGATCTCGACCCGGCTGACCAGCTGGGTCGCCGTCAGCGATGCGACAACGGTCGATCCGCGGTCGTCCACGCGCCGCATCGAGCAGCCGCACCAGCTGGCCGCCGGCATGTCGGCCGAAGGCGTGGGTCTCCGCTCGCCCGGTGGCTTGTTTGGGATGGCGCGCGTGGCCATGGGCGCCGCAGCAGCGCCGGGCGGCGTCGCCATGAGCAGGGTGGTGATGCGCTCGCGCGGTCCGGTCGGTGCGGCGCCGCCGATGGCTGCTGCCCCGGTGGGGCGTGGTCGCGGACCGTCCGCGGGCGAGGACGTCAGTTTCGATGGCATCCGCCCAAGCGGTGGTGGTGAAGAGCGTGAGCGCGGGATCTCCGGTGGGTCCCAGCCTCCTCAGTTCGAGTGGACGGACGCGTTGGACGAGCTGTCCTCTAGCGTCGAGGTTCTGCGTGAGCGCGGCGTCGTGCGTGTGAACACCGCCAGCCACCTGGTTGTCTCGTTCACCATGAGCCGCGCACACGCCTGGTCGCTGCCCGCGCGCATCGTGCTCGAGCTTGCCGACGGTCAAAAGGTCGAGGTCGAGGTCGAGGCCAAGTTCAGCACTCAAGCCGGCGAGCTGACAGCCGGCAGCGAGGTGCGCCTGGTGATGAAGCTCGAGCGCGCGCTCCCGGGCGCGCCCGCCTATATTTACCTGCCGACCACGCCCCAAGGCGTGATCGAAATTGTCGTCTGATCGACCTTGGCCCCCCCAATGCCCGCCAGCGCAGCCGACCGTGACGCCCTCCTACCCGCCATTGCCGCGGGTGACATGCGTGCGTTCGCGGTCTGGCTGCGCGACGCGGAGCCGCGGGTGCGCTCGAGCCTCGCCCGCTTCGCGCGGGCGGTCGACACCGAAGCTGTCCTGCAAGAGGCACTGCTACGCATCTGGCAGGTTGCCGGGCGCGTGCAGCTCGACGGCCGTGGCGACACGCTCGTTCGCCTGGCCATTCAGATTGCTCACAACCTGGCCGTCGACCACGTTCGCCGTGATCGGCGGCTCGCGCAAACCGAGCGGGCACAGCTCGCCGCCTTCACACTCGAAGAGGTCGACGACAGCCCGCCGCCCGGATCCGCTCTTGCGCGAAGTGATCGTCGGCTGCATCGAAAAGCTCCCCAAGCAGCCTTCGGCCGCCCTTCACGCCCGACTCGAAAACATCGGCTTCGATCCCGACGAAACGCTGGCCAACCGCCTCGGCATGCAGCTCAACACCTTCCTCAAGAACTTCGGCCGCGCCCGCAGCTTGCTGCTCGACTGCCTGCGCAGTCGAGGCGTCTCACTCCCCCTCAGCTTGCTCGAACGAGGAGGCCGCTCATGGACGACGATGCGCTGATCGAGCAGCTGCTCTCTGCACACCGGGAGCGCGACGCCCACGGCGAGATTCAGTTCACCCCCGCTTTCTACGACCTTTTGCCGGAAGCACGCGAAGCCGCCTTCGTCACGCTTCAGCTGCAGCGGGCCCTCGAAGCAGCCCGTGACAGCGAGGGTCTGTCCACGACCGCGCGCGCCATTCTGGGACGCATTGCGGGCTGAGCGAGGACCGCCCCTCTCACCCTGCTGCGTCCCATTGCGCTCCGCTCCTGTGGCAACTCGAGCTATGAGCCGTGCTGCGCGCACCGCGCCCGCTACCCAAACCCCAAATCAGGCCCGGCAGGTAACACCCTCGGCCGATGCATCGGCGCAGTGTCGCCTGCGGAATGGACCGTTCTCCGACGCTCTCAGGCGACTAAGAGCCACGCTGAGCGCCTCGCGAAGACGACCGCGGCAACACACGCTCGACCGCTTCGAATAGCTGATTCAGCTTGTAGGGCTTCGAGAGGAAGCCTTGGAAGCTGTCCTGTGCGACGTCGAGCGCCGCTGCGTGATAGCCGGAGGAGAGGATCACTGGAACGTTCGAGCCTTGACCGCGAAGGTGCCGCAACACCTCGATTCCAGAAATATCGGGCATGGTGACGTCGAGCAAGACGACGCTGGGGATGTCCTGCGCGAGGGCGGCCAGCGCCTCTGCGCCGCTGGCGGCTTCGGTCACCTCGTAACCCTGGATTTCTAGCGCGCGCCGCAGATGAAGGCGTACCAATCGCTCGTCATCGACGACTAGCACGCGGCGTTGCACCGCTCGCTCATACGACGCGGGCACCACTGCGACTGCGGCTTCGCCCTGGTAGGCCGGCAGTAGGACGGAGAACGTGCTCCCCTGGTCCAACTCGCTTTCGACCAAGATCGCACCGCCGTGTGAGGAGACGATGCCGATGCAAGCTGCCAAACCAAGCCCGTGACCTTGGGCTTTGGTCGTGAAAAAAGGCTCGAAAATGCGCAGGCGCGTCGCTTCGGCCATGCCTATGCCCGAATCGCTCACTTCGACCAGCACCCACCGGCCGGGGCCGACACGAGCACCGAGCGCCCGCGCGAAGCGGGCGTCAGGTTGCGTCACGCTGGCGACGCGCACGGCGATCGTTCCTGGCTCATCGCGCAATGCGTCCGAGGCGTTGGTCAGCAGGTTCATGAGCAGCTGCGTGAGCGTGGCCCCGTTTCCGAGCACGAACTGACTGTCCTCGATCGTGAGTGTGACCTTTGCCTTCTTCGACAGCGTCGCGTTCAGGAGCACCTGCAGCTGTTCTACGAGCGCACCGAGGTCGACCGGCGTCCGTGGCCCGACATCACCCTTGCCGGCGTAGGCCAACATCTGCGCGGTGAGCCCGGCCGCACGTCGCGCCGCTTCGAGGATGGATGAAGCGAGTGCGCAGTGCTGCGGGTCGCTGAGCTCGCGCTGCAAGAGCTCGCCGTTGCCCATCACCACCATCAACAGGTTGTTGAAATCATGCGCAATCCCTCCAGCCAGCACGCCCAGGCCGTCCAACCGCTGACTCTGCGCAAACGCCGATTCCAACTCGCGGCGCTCTTGCTCGAGGCGCTTTTGTGCACGCAGGTCGCGGAGTGCGCTCAGGCGGATGGGCTCGCCGCGCAACGTCGATCGAATCGCCACGACCTCGATCGGAATCGTTTCGCCGGTCACGCTCTGCATGCTGGATTCGAACACGCCCGGCAATTGTTCAGCCAGCGAGCGAGCGACTGCGGGCGCAGCCGCGCTGCCGATGAACTCCAAGATGCGGTGACCGACCAGCTGTTCGCGCGAATAGCCCAGGATACGCTCGTGTGCGCCCGTGATGTCGACGATGACGCCATCGCGGCTGGAGACCGTGATGTCGAAGGTGAGAGCAGTGAGATCTCTCAGCCGGGCCTCGCTCTCACGCAGCAACGCCTGCGTGCGCTCACGTTGCGACACGTCACGCACGGCGACGACGCGCACTGGCCGGTTGCCCAATGATCCTTGCTTGCTCTGCAACTCGAGCGGAAAGCGCGAGCCATCCTTGCGAATCCCGGTGACGACGTACTCGCCCTCGATCCGGCTGGCCGTGCGACGCAGTACCTCCGGTACGTCTTCAGGGGCGACGCAACGCTGCAACGCCTGCTCGCCCAACAGCTCTTCGCGCTCGTAACCCGTGATCTCCGAGAGTCGTTGGTTCACGTCGAAGACGAAGCCATCGACGTGAAACAGCAGCCCCTCGAACGAAGCGGACGCCAGCAGCTCCATGCGCTCTCGAATCTGCGCGTTTTCGTCGCGGTCTTCTTGGCTGGGTGCAGTGCCGGGGATGGCAGGAAATGGCGTCGAAGTCTTTGCCGGCATCACTCAAATCGTGAAAACGACTCTAGCAGCCAACACCGCTTGCGCCATTGCGGAATCGGGTGGCGCCGAGCAGGCCGGTGGGGTGACGTGCGACACTTGCGAAGACTCTTCGTTCCGCAGTGTCGGAGTTCGGGATTCAGGTATGGCATTGCGATCATGGTGCCGTTTGCTCTAGCCATGCGCGATGGTGTGTTGGCGCCGACGGTCGATTTCTAGACCAGCGAATGCTCGCCAGCGCAGCCGACTGCGACGCCTTCTAACCCGCCATTGCCGCGGGTGACATGCGTGCGTTCGTGGTCTGGGACGCATCACGGGCGGAGGAGGAGCGGCGCTATTTCGATCGACAATAGAGAGCCTCACACCCGATGCCGAGCGCGAGCGGCGGGCGCTCTCGTCAACGCCGATGATTTACCCGTGATCGGCGCGCGACGAACGTTCGCCCGTCTTCGAGGTCCGTCGTCAGCTGGCCTTGGCCAATTCCCCAGCGCGAAGCCGGGCGGTTACACCCTTGGCCCGGTGCATGGGTGCAGTATCGCCAGCGGGTGCTTGCGCGCGAAACCGTTGCTCTGCATCCTGCGTCCGCGATGAGGGAGTTGGCCACTCGGGACACGCAGGTCGGCACGCCGGCTCGTCTAGCGCTGGTGATCGCGATTGTGTTGAGTGTCGGGGGCGCGTTTCTGTATCTCGGTGGTTGGCTCTCGCCTCAGCGCCTGACGCCGGCGCGGCTCGTGGACACGTTCGAACGAGTGAATGGGCCGCACCCGGGCTTTCGTCGCAATCACGCGAAGGGTGTGGGCATCAGCGGCTATTTCGAGGCCAATGGAGCTGGCACTCGCTGGTCCAAGGCGAGCGTGTTCCGACCCGGGCGAATCGCGGTGGTAGGGCGCTTCGCGCTGGCCGGCGGAATGCCGTACGCGGGCGATAGCGCGGCGACCGTTCGCAGTCTGGCGCTCCGCTTCTCGCTGCCGAACGGGGAAGAGTGGCGGACGGGGATGAACAACATTCCGGTGTTCGTCGTCAACACACCGCAAGCATTCGAGGAGCAGTTGATCGCCATGGCACCGGACCCGGCAACCAAAAAGCCGAATCCGGAACGCGTCGCCGCGTTCGTCGCCAAGCACCCGGAGTTTGTGCGCGCGGTGGCCGCCATCAAGGCTCAGGCCCCGACCTCCGGCTTCGAAGACAGCACCTACAACAGCCTGAACGCGTTCGAGCTCAGTGGTGACGCGGGAAGGCTCACGAAGGTCCGCTGGGCAATGGTGCCAGTGCCCGCCGCCAACTCGACCAGTCGAGATTCGGCTCACGAGGCCGGTGGCGCGCCCGGCGCGAATTTCTTGTTCGATTCGCTGATCGCTCGAGTCAAGATGAAGCCTTTGCACTTTCGACTCGTCTTGACCATCGGGCAAGCGGGCGACTCGACCAGCGACGCGACGGTCGCTTGGCCCGAAAGTCGGGAACGGGTGGACGTCGGTACCCTCACCATCGATCGCGTCGAGGGCGAAGCAACCGGAGACGCGCGCACCATCAACTTCGATCCGCTGGTGTTGCCGAACGGCCTCGCCGGATCGGACGATCCACTGCTGAGCGCGCGATCGGCTGCCTATTCGCAATCTTTCACGCGGCGCGTGAGCGAACCGGTTTTCGCCAGCGCGGTCACGACGCCGGAAAACCCAGCCGCGAGCAAACCATGAGCAAGATGCCGCAGTTTGCTTGGTCTTCGCGCGTGCTCCACTGGCTGATGGCCGTGGCTTTGCTGGCCATGTTGGCGATCGGCATGGCCATGGTGGCTTCGCTCGAGAGCTATCGGCATTTGGTCGCCATTCATCGCCCTCTGGGGATACTGATTTTGGTGCTGGCAGTGATTCGAATCGTGAATCGACAACTGAAGCCGTTGCCGCCGTTCCTGGCTACGATGTCCGCGCGCGAGCGCGTGATCGCTACGGCGTCCGAGCGCCTCCTCTACGGGCTGATGTTGCTGCTGCCGCTGGTCGGCTGGGGCATGCTCTCGGCCGCGCGGCTCCCGGTGCGAGTCGGGCCCGTCGTACTACCGCCGATTTTGCCGCACAGCATGGCGCTCTACACGCTGCTTCGCCGCGCGCACACGGCTCTTGCGTATCTGCTCTTCTTTGCTTTCATGGCACACCTCAGTGCGGTGCTGTTTCACACACTCGCACTGAGAGATGGGCTATTGCGGCGAATGCTCCCGTGGACGCCACGAGAGCGCGGTACGGATGATACGGTCGGGGAGTGACTGTTCGGAGCTTCGGTCATCGACGCCGATCTAACCCGTCGACGCTTTCCGGCCGCACCCGTGGACCGAAGGGGTAAACTATTTGCCCCGCAAAGTGCCTGACGGGCTCTGTTCGTCAAATGAGCCGCGACCTATGTAGATCTGCACCAGACAATCTACGACGTTCGACACTCTCCAGTCGCTGGAACGAACCGAGAGCGCGCGGGGCGAAGCGCCCAGGACACGAAGACCAAGCATGCGATGACCAAAGGAACGATGACCGTGTGCAGCGGATCGCCTATGATTGCACGCGACGCGGATCCGCCAGTGAGATCAAAGATCATTCCCGCGTACGCCCATTCTTTCAAGCGCGGCAAGCGCGGGGACGCGACCGCAATCGCGCCAAGCACCTTCCATGCCCCAAGGATTGTCATGAAGTAGTCGGGGTAGCCGAGCCGATGCATGTCGCTCGCGATGTGTTCGGCCCGGGTGAGGTTTGCGACGCCCGAACCGACGAACGCGATCACCACGACTGCCGTAGAGACCAGGTACCCGATCCGGCTGAGATTCACGAAGCCTGCCGATGATGCCATCTCGTTCATGCCGGAATCGTTGGGCCGATGGTTGGCACGCCCATACCCTTTTGGGGTATGGCAACGGAATTCCCAGAATTCCTATTGAAGCCGAAACAAGCTCGCAACACCCAGACACCGGGTGAAGACCCGTGGCGAGTCAATCCGCCGCAAGCGTAAGAAAGAAACGCTCCGCAATTTCATCGCGCGGGCAAAGTACGTCGACCGAGAGCTCCTCGAGCGTCACGTCCCGGCTCGGTCCGAAGCGCATGGTCATGCCAATGGTGCGCACCAGCACCTCGCCCACGCGAAACGTCGGGCAAATAACCAGTTCGCCTTGCCCGTCGGGCGATGGCGGCGGCGCATCTTTCAAATACTGGTCGATGCGGTCGAGAAGCGGACCGACACTTCCCACGGGCAGGGTAGCGGTCCCTCGCAAAAAGCGTGCACGCCACGACCACGCGACCTCTCCGAAGTTCACGAGGCTAGCTCGCGCAGGGCCAGGCGCCAAGAACGCGTCGATCAGATTGATGGGTTCTGTCGACGCGAAAGGCTGGAGGAGGCGCCGACCGATTGCGTTCGTTTCCACCAGGTTGAAGAGCGGGTCGACTACAAAAGCGGGGAGCGGATGAATCGCCTTGATCACCCGCAAGACTGCCGCCCGATACGGCTCCAGTGCAGCGCTCTCAATACCGTTGGTTGCAAATTCCACGGCGAGTCCTGCGGCGACCAGCAGCTCGTTGCGCGAGCGGAGCGGGAGGTCGAGCGCTCCGCCGATTCGCAAGACGAGATCCCGGCCTGGACGAGATCTCCCGTTTTCAAGATACGAAAGGTGCCTCGTCGTCGTGTCGACACGCATCGCAAGTTCGAGCTGGCTAAGGCCGCGCAATTGACGCCAGTGTCGCAATATGCGCGCGAAGGCTGGGTCCGAACGAACGGGCATGCCGAGCAGTGTCAAGCTAGCCGCCACCAGAAAGCAATGCCCGAAGAGGGTATGGCCAACCCGCGCATCGAGTGCCTACGCGAGTGAGCAGTCTGCCGATTGACCTCGTGTCCGAAGCGGATCGATATGGGCGTGGTCGTAGGTCAGCGTCCCGAGTCCACCTTCGTGGGACTTCCTTGGCCGCGTCACTTCGGCGCTCGAACTCGCTCGATGCCCCCTTGCGTGAACTGCATGCACTGATCTTGTCACACACTCCGGAACCGGGGCGTCCAACCAGCATGCACGACGCATCTCAACCCATGACATTCAACCAACCCCTCTCTCCCCAGGACCTGATGTCCCGTTTCGGCGAATACGTCGCAGCGCGGGCCCTGGACACACTGGTCGCGATGTATGAACCGTCGGCGGTGTTTGCCGCCAAGCCAGGGGTCGTACACA
This sequence comes from Polyangiaceae bacterium, assembly GCA_035688655.1. GTDB lineage: Bacteria > Myxococcota_A > Polyangia > Polyangiales > Polyangiaceae > PMG-095. The sequence goes on from DASSMT010000288.1 coordinate 25,239, forward strand.
CGGGGCGGTCGGCGATCGCTGACGCCCTGGCGGGGCTACTCGCGCTGTCACCCGTTATGGAGACCAACGTGCGCGAGGTCCACCAGGCCGACGGCATAGCGCTCGTGATCGTCGACTGGAACCTTCGGGGCACAGCACCTGACGGATCTGCCGTCATTCAGTCCGGTCGAAGCGCGGACGTGTTGCGTCGCCAGAGCGACGGTACGTGGCGCGTCTTGATCGATCATCCCTGATCGACGGCGAGTGTGCCCGCGTCGAGCAGGTGACGTAGTTGCTCCACGAAGCTACCGCGTGAAAGCGGATCGGGATGCGAGCGGTAGATCTCGGCTGCACGCTGTACCTCCTCGAGTTTACGGATGTGGCTTAGAATTTCCGGGAAGTGACGCACCTGCTCGACGCTCGAGGCAAAAACCAAACTGTTGGGATTCAAGTGTCCGCGAGATGTGGCGACGGGAATTCGTCCGGCGCACTGGCAATGGTTGTCGGCGTCAAAAACTCCGCAGCGCCGCTTCATCAGGCCAGTGATAGCATCACGAGCCCGCTCGAGACGCTTGCGATAGGTAGCGGGAGCGCATTCCAGGATGTCGGCGGCCGCTTGGTGATCTAGCTCGACGATCGCACCAAGAATGTACGCTAGGCGCGCATCTCGATCGAGGCAGAGCAGCATGGCCAGCGTGCAGCCGATCCGCAGTTCTGCCAGCGTTAGTGCCAACTCAGTGTCCGCCTCCAAGCCCGAGGCGGATCCCAGGGGCTGCGCCAAATCCTCGTCGAAATCTTCGAGGCTCATGGCTTGGCGTTCAGCCGGGCTGCGGGCCATCGACAAGAACTTGTTGATCGCGACGCGGTAGGCCCAAGTCGAAAACGCGCTCTGCGTGTCGACGCTATCCAGCTTGATGACGATGCGTACGAGCGCTTCTTGCGCGGCGTCCTCCGCATAGTGTGGGCAGCCGAAGAAGCGAAGCGCCAGTCGGCTCACGAGCGGTTCGATTGCGCGCACGACGGATTCAAGCGCGGCGCGGTTGCCATTGCGGGCGTCGGAGACGTCCCTTGCGAGGGTATCGTTGTCGATCAGGTGCATCTCCGTTGGACACCGCCCAGTAGCCAGCTGTGACATTCTTTTTTTGGGAGCGCATCCTACACGGAAAAAGCCGATTGTTTCGCCCGCCATGCTGAGCGCGATGAGGCTGATCTGAGTCAGCGCGCTCGCCGGTAGTGCATGGCGACAGCGCCGCTGCGGAGCGGCTTCACCGAGATCAGCTCGAGCCTTCGCGTGCTGGGCAGCCCGCTTTGGTACAGGGTCGGGCCGTGGCCGGCGATCCTGGGGTGGACGAGGAATTTGTATTCGTCGATCAGATCCAGCCGGTCCAGCTCGGTCGCGAGCTTGCCGCTGCCGAGGAGTACGCCGGCCGGGGTCGCGTCTTTGAGCTTTTGCACGCCAGTGCGCAGATCACCGGCGAGGTGGTGGCTGTGGATCCACGTGAAGTCCTTTCGCGTCGACGACACCACGTACTTCGGTTTGGCATCCAGCTTGACCGCCCATTCGCGGAGCACCGGCGGCGCCTCGACGTCGCCGCGGGCGACCGCCGGCCAGTAGTCCTCCATCATCTCGTAGGTGACGCGGCCCCACAGCATCGCCCCGCCCTCGTCCAAGAGGCCTGTGTAGTAGGCGTGCATCTCGTCGTCGACGATTCCTTCCTGGTGATCGACGCAGCCGTCCAGGGTGACGTTGAGGCTGAAGGTCAAGAGTCCCATGCTGTCCTCCGTTCGAGATAGGCGACGAGACGCGCGGCTGTCTGGTTCCAACCGATCGCGGCGAGTTTCCGATGGCGCACGATCGCCGGCGAATCGGCGAGCTCCGGTTCGGCGACTCGCTGCGCCACGGTCATGCGAGTCCCGCGCGCGGTGGCAGCCAGCTCCACCGTCATCACGATGTGCGCCCCGACGGGCCACTCAGGCATCAACGCATTGACCGTCGGGCGATCGTTCGAATCGACGAACGTGAACGTGAACGACAGGCGCGTCGGTGCTACGACCTCGTTGAACACGCCGTGGATCGCGATCAGCTGTCCCTCGGGCCAGAGATGCTGGAAGCGGATCACGCCGCCGGGGCGCGCGTCGATCTCGCACAGCGGCACCTCCACATTGTCGGGCGCGAACCAGCGCGCGAAATGCTCGGCCTGGGTCCATACCTCGAAGACCAGCTCGGGCGGCGCCGCATACTCGCGGTCGTCGATCAGATCAGCGTTTTCGGCGACGTGCATGGCGTCCTCCGGTGGGTCCTTGCAGCTCGTTCAGGTACGCACCCAGCCGATCGAAGCTCGCGTCCCAGAACTCGCGGTACGCGTCGGTCCACGCGGCGATCTCCTTGAGCGGCGCGGGATCGAGCTCGCACGGGCGCGACTGCGCTTCGCGACGGCGCCGCACCAAGCCGGCACGTTCGAGGACGCGCAGGTGCTTGCACACCGCCGGACCGCTCATGTCGAATGGTCGCGACAGTTCCTTCACATTCACCGGTCCCGCCGCCAGCCGCTTCAAGATCGCGCGGCGGGTCGGATCAGCGAGCGCCGCGAATGTCTGGCTCAACGCATCGGCTTGCATCTCACCAGATGGTTATCTAACCGAATGGTTAGATACAAGGCGAATTGCACGCCTCACCGTAAGACTCTGAAATAATTGCTATTTTACCATAGCTAGAGTTTCACGACTGCCCGCTCGGTCTTGCGGGCGTGGTAGTGCTACCGCGAATGGATCTCGACGAACTCGACCGTGCGCTCCGGGCTACGTTGGACGATGGGCGTTTGTCTCGCACCGAGCGTCACGCGCTGTCGGAGGTTTTGCGCGAGTGCCCGCCCACTCAGAACCAGCTTGCGCAGTTGCGCGCCCGCGCTTTCGCGCTCGTCGAGGCGCAGTTGAGTGAGCCGAAGGCGCGTCCGCTGCTGGCGTGGCTGGAGGGTGTAATCAAGCTGATGGCCCAACACGAGACCAGCGAGCTTGCCGAACCTGCGCCCAACGCGCGCGCCTATTTCAGCCCCGGCGAGACTTGCCTCGCGGCGATCTTGGGCGAGCTCGGTCGCGTCAAGCAAAGCGCGGACATCTGCGTCTTCACCATCACGGACGACCGCATCGCCGAGGCGCTGCTCGCTGCTCGCCAGCGTGGGGTCACGCTACGGATCATTACCGACAACGACAAGCAGTACGATGAAGGCTCCGACATTGCGCGCCTGCGGGACGCTGGTGTCAGCATTCGCGTGGATGGCGACGAACGACACATGCACCACAAGTTCGCCGTGCTGGATTCGCTGACACTGCTGAGCGGAAGCTACAACTGGACCCGCGGCGCGACTCTCAACGAAGAGAATCTAATCGTGACCAGCGATCGTCGCTTAGTGGCAAGCTTTGCGCAAAAGTTCGAGGCCCTGTGGACGAGGTTTGGACTCTGATCTCATCAGCACGCTTCGAGGCTTCGGTCCTGCCGCTCGGCATTGTAGGCTGAATCGAGTGAACGCATGAACCTGGATGGCAACTCCTTGCTTGCTGGCTTCGCCGTATCCACGGTGAGCCTCGGCTTCTTCATGTATGGCAGAAAGCAGGCGCGTCCGCCCCAGATCCTATTTGGGCTGGTCGGTATGGTGTTCCCCTATTTCGTCGCCAGTCCGGCCTGGATCTTCGGGATCTTTCTGTTGCTCCTCGGGCTGCTGTGGCTGTCGTTACGGCTCGGGTGGTGATCAAGCATGCGGATTCATGTGACTTTGGGGGGTCGGTTGCTGCGCTTCACTTGCGTCGGTAAGGTTCGTGGATGTTGCAGGCGGGGTCGCCACGAGTTCGGGAGCGCCGCGCGTTGGCGCTCGCGAGTGTCGTGCACCTTGCGGCCATTGGGGCCTTGCAGATCTGGGCGCTCCACCGCGCTCCACCGATCCGTCCAGCGTTGTCGGCGGAAGCGACCGTCGACGCGCCGGAACAGCAATTCGAGCTCGAGCTCACGGAGTCCAATGCTCCGCCAGCGTCGGTGAGCGACGACGCGCGCGAACCAGCGCTCACTCGCAGCGCCCAAACTGTGCTCGGCGCGAGCTCGAGAAGCTCAGCCGGGGAACAGCGGGCGCGTTCGCTCGCCCCGGGATCCGTCGAAGATGCTCCGCCCTCGGCGCCTGTCGCAGCCGTCGAGCTTTCAACCGATACTGGCCCCGCTTCTGCCCAGGACCCGCCCGCCACCAAGATTGACTTGGGCCTGCAATCCAATGCCTGGCAGCGCTGGCTCGGCGATTCGAAGCGCGAAGGGTCGAGCCCTGATTCACCGGCGAACAGCGCACGCCGGCGGGCGCTGTTTCACACACCGCCCAAGAGCACGACCGGCGGCCTCCAGGAGGGACTCGAAGCGCAGGACCGCGCGCGCGGTCTGGGCCCCTCCGGGCAAGTGGTCACAGCGCTTTACCATGCCGCGCACGCGAGTATGGCCCCCGAGGTAGGACGAGCCCGGTTTCAGGTTACAGTGCTCGATACCGGAACCGTCGAGATCCAAGTCGATGAAGCCTCGGATCATTTCGACGGTTGGCGCGCGGTCGCCGCTGAAGCAGCCGAAGCGTTGCGACACGCGCGACCGCGTATTCCAGAGGCTCGCGCCGGCGTAAAGCTCGTGGTCGAGCTCACGGCGGAGGAGATTCTTCCGGGCGGTACGAAGACCAATCAACTGCATGGGCCGCGGCCGGAAGTGGAGCCTCCGCGCTTTCGTTCCACACAGGACGCGCAAGCCGAGCTGAAAGATCGAAATCCGGTCGCAGGCGAGAACGGACAACTTGCGGCCGGAACCAAGGCCAACGTCAATCTGCCAGGGGTTTATGTGGCACAACGCGGAAAGGTCTGCGGCTACCGTCTCGGCTGGTCGTTGCTCGGTCCAGTGCTCGACGGCGGCTGTGATTTGTCGAACATCGGCGCTCGACCGCAGCGCATGGTGCGCACTCACGTACTCGTCGAGACCATGTTCTGATCAGCGACGGCCGGGCAACGACCCGCTCGACTGATTGTCAGTCGAGCGCTCTTAAGTGAACGGTATCGTGTGTACGAACCGGTGGCGAGCCGCGCTCAGCGCTTCACGCGCACGTCTGTCGGCAGGTTCGATCTTGCCCTGATGTAGGAAGGCAGAGCGCTGGCTTCGTGTCGGCACAATAGGGCGGCGGGGGCTTGCAGGGATCGTACTGACAGCAACTCGAGGGCGACATACAGGTCCCGGGGTTCGAGGAGCAGCCGCTGTGCGAGCCAGAGGGGCAGGTGCCATCGCTGGACATTGGGAAACACGCGGGCGCGGTCCCCCCACAACAAGGAATCACGCAGTACTGCGCTGCACCGCAGGTCATGCTGCCGCAGGCCACAGGTCCGCTTCCAGCACTGCCTCCAGCGCCGCCAGCGCTCGAACCACTCGAACCACTCGCTCCGCTCGAACCACTCGCTCCGCTCGAGCCGCTCGCTCCGCTCGAACCGCTCGAGCCTGCGTTTCCAGCACTCTCGCCCACGCCGCCGGAGCCCGCATGATTGAGATTGCCTCCCGTACCGCTAGCGCCAGCCACGCCACTGCCGACGCCGCCGGAACCCGACCCAGCTTTGGATCCGCTGCTGCCCTCCCCTGCAATGGCCGCACTACCTCCCTGACCCGGATGTTCACCAGCCGTCGACGAGCCGCACCCTGCCAGCATCACAGCCGGAAAAATACCGGCC
>DASSMT010000302.1:0-6344 GCA_035688655.1 Polyangiaceae bacterium
CCGGGCGAGGACGCAACGGAGTTCCCCGACGACGCGGAACCCACTTGCGAGGCATCCGGATCGCCAGAGCACCCCGGCAATGCCGAGAGCAATACCGGAAGCGCGAGACAGCTGACGAGCCGCGCAGAAGTCAGCACGCGACCGGACTGCAGCAAACGCTTCGAACGGATTGATTCAGGCATAGCTTCCAAGGTCTCCAAAAATTAGTTCGACTCAAACTCCCAATGTCGCCTCGCTCGAGCGCCGATCAGCAACGTCGCCCTCGCTGGCTCATGAACGACACAGTGTATCCGATCCCAATCGGACGCGCCGTTCATGACGGTTGCAAACGACTGAGCCGTATGTGGGCTAAAGCGCGATCGCAGGATTCCAGCGAAAACGCGGCCCACATTGTACGTGAATCACCCCTTGCAGCTAATGCAAAGAACGACGCGAAGTATAGCTCGCGCGCGGCCCGGGCGGGGCCGGCTTCGATGCGGCGTCGAGCCCGTCGTTGTAGATGTTCACTGCATCGTAGATGTGCGGCTGACCGCACAGCATCACCACACTGCCTACAAGCATCGCCACGGCGCCACCGAGCAAGAGCGCCGAGCCCGCAGACGAATGCTGATTCGACGTCGCCGCAGCGTCCTGCGCCACGACCACGATTCCGCCGACCGCGGCGCCCAAGCCAACCACGCTCAGAACCAAACCGCCCACCGTCAAGTTGCGCCCGACCGTCGCGTGATGTTCGGCTTCGGGATTGCCCTGGACGGCATCGACCAGGCCCGCCCCAAACGTCGTACTTCCGACGCGCTCGCCGTCCTTCACGAATGTCGGCTGTCCGCCCTCGATGACCGTGACGATGCGCGGACTCCGCGCCGGCTCGTAGCTCGACGAGCAGCCCTGGCCAAAAACCAACGAAAGTACGACGACCCAAGTTCCGCGCATGCGCTCTACCTCCGCGCGCGACGCTACTCGCCGCAAGTCCCGGGAGAAATGACCACGCTTCGCCTTGCGCCCAGCCCGCGCGTGCTTACCTTCTGGTGGTCGCTGAAGCTCGTCGCGAAAGTGAGTGCTTCGTTCCTGCCGGGTCTGATGCGACCCAAACGCCCCCGGGCGCCGCGGTTCCCCTCCCGCGTGCCGACGGGGGCGTTTTCCTTTTGTTCACCGGCAGCGTAAATTCGGTCTCAGCGAACAGCGCCGTCTCGCGCCGTCATCGCGTGAACTTTCGGAGCAATGCCGGGATTTCGCCGAGTAACTCGCGCGCCAAGAAACCCAATGGACCGACGCCTCGGGCCAACAGCTCACCGGCTTTGGCGTGCAGGTACACCCCCCACACCGCTGCTTGGAGTGCATCTGCGCCGCGGGCGCACAAGCCCGCCATCAAACCCGAAAGAATGTCGCCCGAGCCCGCTGTTCCAAGCCCAGGATTTCCCGCGACGTTTTCGAACGCCACCCCGTTCGGGGCGACGACGAACGTTCGAGCGCCCTTCAGAGCAATCACGACGCTGAGCTGAGCCGCGACTTCGCGCGCGACTCGCAGCGGGTCCGACAGCACACTCGCCCGTGAACGACCGCAGAGCTCTGCCATCTCACCTGCATGCGGGGTGGCAATGACGCTGGGAAGGGGGCGGCCAGGCAAGCGGCGTCGACCCGAAAAGATCCTCAACGCCGCTGCGTCGACGACGACCGCTGATTTCGGACGTACATGGGCACAGTGCCGTAAGAGATCGATGGCCGCACGTTCGTCGACCATACCGGGACCGATCAGCAGGGCGTCCGCGGCGTCGATCTCTTCGAGCAATGCGCGATGGCAACTCGGCGCAAGTTCTCCACTTCGAGCTTCACGCATTCCGATGACCCGTGCTTCGGGCACGTTCACCGCGACCAAGCCTGCCACCGATTGGGCGGTCGCGATTTGCACTCTTCCGGCCCCGGCGCGCAGCGCGCCCACGGCTGCAAGCATGGGCGCGCCCGGGATCTGACTCGAGCCGCCAATCACCAGCACGTCGCCGCGCGCCTCCTTGCCTGACCTCCCATCAGGCGCTGGCAGCGGCCACCGGCGCAGTACCGCGTCCGTGATGCGCTTCGGCCGCTGAACCCGCCCTGCCGTCACTTGATGACCGCCGGATCCGGCGCCGTCGTCACCGGTTCACCGGCCTCTTCGAGCGGTGTAACGAAGTTGTACTCCAGCAACTCCAGACGTTCGCGACCTGGGGTACCCGCAGCCTTGAAGCTGGTGATGGAGCAATTGGCAACGTCGCCCGCGCGATCGATCTCGAGCAATTGCCGCTCGTCGAGTCTTTCGACTACGTATCGAAAACACAACACGATCACTTGATGCGCGACGACGAGCACTCGCTCACCAGCGTGCGCCAGTTGCAAGTCCTGTACGAACGCACGAACCCTGAGTGCAACGTCGCACCAGCTTTCGCCGCCTGGCGGCCGATAGTAGAACTTGCCGAGCTCCGCACGCCTTCGCGCTTCCTCGGGAAAGCGGGTTGAGATCCCGGCCTTCGTGAAACGGTTGAGCTCGCCGAATTCCTTCTCACGCAACCGCTCGTCCACGAGGCACGACGCACTTGCACTCGGCAATTCGTGCGAGAGCTGTCGCGCCGTCTCCAGCGCGCGAGCATAGGGCGAGCTGACGATGAGCGACGGCTGCTCGTTCGCCGGCTGCTGGTGCAGCCATTGGCCCAAGGCGCGCGCTTGCCGTCTGCCGCGCTCGGACAGCGGCACATCCACATCCCGACCTTCGATCTCGATCGTTTCCGCGCCGGCCGTTTCGGCCGCCAACAGCGCCAAATTGCCAGCGCTTTCGCCGTGGCGAACGAGCCAAAGTCGGGTCGGCCAAGTGCTCAACGGCGACAAGCTCGCGATCGACTGCAAGCCAGGTGCCCATCGCCCATCGCCAGATTTGTCCAAGCGCCTGAACTGCTGAGCGAGGCAGCCTGCCACAAGCGCGCCAATTCTCCACACACCGACCTCAGTCCGGAAACCGCATCTCGTCTAAACAACGCTTGGCCGCGTCGCCGAGCACATCTCGCTGCAGGCGATGCTCATCGCCGAAAAACGCCCGGGCGATGCACTGGTCGAGTCGACGCGTCGCAACCAAAGAAATCGCCTCTTGCTCGTCCTCGACGTTTTCACCGTACGTGACGCGCTGGTCCGCGTTCCCCTCGTGAAACCGGCGCTTGAAATATTGCATGCCGAGACTGCGCACTCGGGCTTGATGGTCCCCGACGACGACGACCTGCAGTTCCGCTTGCTCGCGACTCGAAAGCTGGCCGAAGATGGCTTCCACGGCATCGTGTAGGCCGCTGATCTGCTCGCGCGTGGCAGACTCGGTGATGCGAAGGATTCGCGGCCCCGCATCACGGGCAAACTCGGCTCGCTCTGCCTCATCGACAGTAGATTCTCGAACTAACTTTGCAAACAGTAGGCAACGCTGCAAGAGCACGTCGATCTCGGCGATCGGCGGCGCAGTCGACCGCGAAGCTCCCTCGAGCGCGGCAGAAATGTGGTCGATCAATTGGCCGACGCCTGCCCCTCTCAGGTCCGGGTTGGTGTCGCGACCGGTGAGCGCAAACAGGGCGACGGCGATGTGAGCCGCTGACATGGCACGTGCGAAGGCCGGTCGAGAGTAGACCATGCACTGTCGTCGATTCTGGCGATGCAGCGCGAGCTCGCCGGGCAGCACGACCAGGATCGGCACTTGCTGGCGAACGCCGTCACGAGCCCCGCTATAAGCTTCGTGAAAGACCTCATTGCCCGCCTTCAGTGCATCGTCGCCCAATTCGGAGCTCATCGCGCGAGGATGAGCAATCACCGGGCCAAGTGCTCGGCGCGCTCCGAGCTGGAGCCGCGAAAGTGGCACGCTCAGCCGGTCTTGGCGACGAGCGATGCTGGGTAGTGCAACGGCTGCACGCGCGACTGCGTTTCGAGCTCCTCGGTCAACAGCGCCACCGCTGCCGCATACAACAAGTGCGCGGTCAAATTGACGGCAACCTCGATTGGCTTTGCGCGCCACTCCGGCCGCATGATCTTCAGCGCAGGCAACAGCACGAACGAGCCGAAACCCCATACACCCAGGCCATAGCCCGCCACCTGCTCGAGGGAAGCAGGGCGCCGACCCAGGACCAGCCCGTATGCCGCTCCGAAAGCCGAACCGTAGCCCAAATGCATGAGCTGGTCCGCGAGGTGGTGCACTGCACGCTGGGACGGCAGCGCCGAGCGCAGCGTTGGCAGGTGGTGTTTGGCCTTGGCTTCGACCGCCTGAGGGACCATCTGATCAATCCACTTCGCGCGATGGGCGAGCATGCGCAGCGCGGTCATACACGCGGCTCCGATGACTCCTCCCAACGCACCATGCAACGTCCTTCGCATCCACGCGTCCATCCGCTCCGACCAGCAAAGAGCGCGCCAGCGGGTTGCGGGGCCAGGCTGGGCGTGGCCGCAGTGACTACGCCGTTGGCGTCGAGGCGGGCGGGGAGCGCGCTGGTTCTGGTAACGCTGAAGGTGGGACTCCACCCGAGATTCGGATAGTCCGCCGAAGTACCCGCGACCCCCTTGGTAACTCGGTCGCTGCCGACGTATCTTGGTTGGATGCGAAAATCGAGCGTCGGGCAGCTAGGGGGCATCGTGCTGTGCTTGGCGAGCTCGTTGGCCAGCTGCAGCTCCAGCTCGAGCAGCGCACCCAACGGAGCCGCGGGAAACCAGGCAGCGACCGCCGGCGCATTCTCGCCCGCCGGCACGAACAGCGCTGGCAACACGGGCGGCGCTGGCAACACGAGCAGCTCGGGCGGCACAGCCGATAAAGTCAGTGCTGGCGCAGGCGGGCCCAGCGACGGCGGCACGCAAGACGGTGAAGCGGGCGGAGCGGGCGGAACGCTCTTCGTCAACCAGATCCTGCAGGGCCAAGGAGGCGGACCACTCAAGTGCCTACCTCGCGCGCTCTCTGTCGGGCCGCCCGGCAGCGCGAATGACGGGAGAGTCTCCTGCGTGGTCGCGGAGCTGAAACCCGAAGGCTGCGATTGTTCGCAGACCGCGCGCGCTCCCCTGAGTGCCTCGGTGCTCAGCGCCACGAGGAGGCAGCTGCAATTGACCGGCAGCTGCGGCGGCAACAACGGCGCGAGCTGCGATAGCTTCTGCGGTTGCGGGATCGAGCAGCCACCCGGCGTTGCCAGCGATCATGGCTCGGAGCTCTACGCCTGCCAAAACGACCTCACCGTGGCAGCCAGCGTCAACGGCTTCTGCATGATTGACCAAGAACGCACCGACGAAAGCGGCGCGCCCGCGCCGCTCGGAAACCCCGCTATCGTGGCCGAGTGCCCTGCGAACCAAAAACGGCTGCTGCGCTTCGTGGGCGCTGGACAACCCGCGACCGGCGCGATGACGTTCCTTGCCTGCCCTGGCGCCACGGTGAATTGAAACGTGATTGCGGCTCCTAAGCTGCTGCGCCTGAACAACTTTTCACGCGTCCCCACCACGAAGTGAGGAGAGCCGGAGAGCCTGAGGAGAGCCAGAGCCAGGAGAGCCTCGCGCTGCCCGTTCGAATTTTTGGAAAACGCGAATCGAGGCGTTTTGTAGTGCCGAAGGGCGGACTTGAACCGCCGACAGCGCGCTTATGAAGCGTTTCGAATGGTGAACGCTGTGATCCGCTATGATCCGCAATGTGGCTAAAATTGGCTGCGCGCTGATTGGCCGGCTGTGCGATAGTTGGCCATAGAATGTCGCACCCTCCCAGATTCAGGTACCCGCTGGAGTACCCGCAGCGGCGCAGTAAAGTCGGTCGGGGGTTCAAAGGTACCCGCACGGTACCCGCACCCGGCGGTGCCCGATGAGCTCCGCTCGCAAGCGGCGCACGAGGAGCCCCCACCCCGGTGTCGTGCTCCTCCGCCCCGACCCAGCCGGACGCCACCCGAACTGGCGCGCCCGCTACGCGGACCCGGACTCGGGCCGGATGGTCAAGACGACCCTGGACCCGACCGGTTTGCCCACGGCTGAGGCTCGGCGCGACTGGGCGATCCGAAAGGCGCGCTCGATCGCCAAGCGCAAGATGGATCTCGAGAGCGGCGCGCACCGGGCAACCGGCACGTCGCTCGAGGACGCGCTCAAGCGCTACTGGGAGGACCATCCGAAGCTTCGGGAGCGCACGCTCGAGATCTACCACCGTGCGGCCGCCAAGCTGCAAGCGTGGGCGAAGCGCGCGGGGATTCACTCGGCGGATGACGTGCGCGGTCCGCAGCTCGTGGCCTTCCGCGCCGAGCTCGCCCGCGAGCCGCGACGCGTGCACGCGCTCGGCGGCAAGCGTGGTCAGCAGCGGAAGACGAAGGACCCGAGGTCAGCGAGCACGATCAACA
>DASSMT010000063.1:0-38719 GCA_035688655.1 Polyangiaceae bacterium
CGCGGCGGACCCGCCGGCCGCGCTCCGTCTCAAGCGCCCCGAAGTGCCGATCGAAGTCGAGTCGATCGTGCTCAAATGCCTTGAAAAGGACCCGGCCAAGCGCTTTCAGACCGCCCGCGAGCTGGTCCTCGCGCTCGCGCCGTGGGCGGGCCATACCCAGAGCGCGGCGTTGGGCGACTCGACCATGCGCTCCTCACCGCCGCAGCACGGCTTGGAGTTGGACGAGCTGCGTTCGGGCTCGACCGTCGCGCTGAGCTCGTCTTCGGACCCGGGCACGCTGGCCAGCGCCGTGTTCACTCGCTCGGGGCCGCGTCTGATCGGTTCGCGCGCGGCGAGCGTTTCCAAGGACGCCGCGACGTTCGCCGATGCGCCGCTTTCACCGCGGTCCGCGGCGCTCGCCGCTGGCCAGGGCCCGAGGTGGCGGGCAAAGGTCGTGTTGGGCATCGGCGGCGCGCTGCTGCTTTCAGTCGCGTACTATGCCGCGCGCGATCCACGACCACCAGCGCCGAAGCCGCTCTCCGCAGCTCAAAGTGCCCCGTCGGTCGCTCCGCCCGCGCCAGTTTCGACTCCCGCACCCGCAGCGCCCAGTTTCGCTTTTACCTTACGGATCGCCTCGAACCCAATCGGAGCCGAGGTGTTCGAGGCCGACCGTCTGCTGGGCGCGACGCCGATTCAGGTCAGCATCGACAACGCGAGCGTCGCCCAAGCCCCGCGCACGTTTTCGGTCCGCAAAGCGGGCTATTTGCCGTACACGATCGTGCAGGGCGCCTCGACCAAGGACACGCAAGTGTTGGCCGAGCTCGCAGCCGACCCGGCGCTCGCGCCCCGTCGCTCGCCCGGAAAAAAGCCAGCCGTGACGAGCGCGCCCAGCAGCGGCGCCAAGTCCGACAGCGACATTTTCATGCAGCGCTGAGCGGGCGACGTTAAACCTGGACTATGCTGGCCCAGTGACGCGTTCACTGCTCCGCACCGCGCTGCTCCTCGGCACGCTGCTGCTCGCGCCCACACCAGCGCTGGCAGACGACTTGGCGGACCAGGCCGAGCTGGAGTTTTCGCTGGGCGCGGAGGCGTATCAACGCGGCGACTACAAATTCGCCCTCGAGCATTTCTTGATCTCGAATCGTCTAGTCGCGAACAAGAACGTGCTCTTCAACATCGCGCGCAGCTACGAGCAGTTGAAGGCGCACCCCGCAGCATTTCGTTACTACTCGCTCGCCCTCGAAAACGAGACGGATCCCGAGGCCAAAGCCAAGATCAACAACGCTCTCGCACAAATCAAACGCTACGTGATGGTGCTCCGGGTGACGACTCGCCCGGCGGGCGCGGTCTTGTACATCGATCGCAAGGACCTCGGCGCACGCGGCGCGAGTCCAGAGCTGCTGGGGCTCGCGCCACACGCATACAAGCTGATCGCGGAGTATCCCGGCTACGAACCGATCGCGGTCGACGTCCCAGCGACCGCACCCGGCCAAGAGCTTGCGCTGGATCTGGAGCTCAAGCCAATCCTGGGCGAGGTTTCGTTCAGCGGGGATGCGGGCACGCGCGTCGACCTCGACGGCGAGCCCGAGACGAAGGGTTGTGTCATCCCCTGCACTCGCTCCGTGGCCGCGGGCAGCCATGTCGCGAGCTTCGTTCACCCCGGCTTTCACCCGGCGCAGCAGACATTCAGCGTGCGCGCGCACCAGCACGAGCAAGTGACGGTACGGCTCGAACCGCTCATGGGCAGCGTGCTCGTCAGCACGGACGAACCCGGCGCGCTGGTCGAAATCGACGGCCGCGCGAGCGGGTTTACCCCGACCATCATCAGCCTGCCGGTGGGGCTACATCGCGTCCGGTTGCAGCTCAAAGGCTTCCGCCCGGAGGACCGCCAAATCGGCGTGGCGTTGAACGGCGAGACCCGGCTGAACGTAGTGCTCGTCGAATCGGAAGAGGTCGTCGCCGCGTCCCGCGCCAGCGAACAGGTCGAAGATGCGCCGAGCTCGGTCACCCTGGTGGGTGAGCGTGAGCTGTCCGCTTTCGCCTCGCCCACCATCGCCGAGGCCGTGCGCGGCGTGCCCGGGATCTACCTGTCGGACGACCGCAGCTACGTCACTTTGGGCATGCGCGGCTTGGGCCGACTCGGAAGCTACGGTAACCGCCTGCTCGTCACGTACGACGGGCAAGCAATGAACGACGACTGGATTGGCTCCTCGTACGTCGGCTACGACGGCTTGACGGATTTGGGCGACGTGCAGCGCATCGAAGTCGTGCGCGGCCCGGGCTCGGTGCTGTACGGAACGAACGCGCTGTCCGGGGTGATCAACGTGGTCAGCCAGAACGACGCGAAGCCCGGCGTATCTGCCGGCATTTCGACCAACCAAAGTGGCGTCGCGCGCGCGCGCGTCCGGGGCGACGTCAAGCTGGGCAAGGAGGCCGGCGCATGGGCATCGCTAGCGCTCGGGCGCGGCAACGGCAGGCAGTTCTATTTCCCCGAGTTCGTCGGTAGCCCTGGCGCCGAAGACGGCGTCGCCCGCGACCTCGACGGGTTCGAAGCCGGCACCCTGCGCGGTCGCGCGTTCTGGAAATTCGTGTCCGTACAATGGTCGGCACATACCCATGAAAAGCAGCTGCCGACAGCCGAGTTCGAAACGCTGTTCGGCGATCCCCGCACCAAGCAGACCGATCGCCGCAGCTACGTCGAGCTGCGCGCCGAGCCACGCGTTTCGGACAGCGTGACGGTGCTCTCCCGATTGCACTGGAACCACTACACCTTTCGCGGTGAATATGCGTACGCGCCAGAGTCCGGCGGAGTCCAGATCGACACCTACCGCGGCTCCTGGCTCGGGGTCGAAGAGCGCGTGGAGTTCAATCCATTTTCTTACTTGCGCTTCACCTTGGGTGCCGAAGGACAACTGCACTACCAAGTCGAGCAACACTCAGCCAACGAGAGCGGCACGTTGTTGGACGACACGGGCAGCCACGGCCGTCCATTTCAGGTCGGTGCACTGTACGCCTCGGCAGACGCCAGCTTGGGCTCGCGAGTTCGGCTGTCGCTCGGCGCGCGCTTGGATGCGTACTCCACCTTCGGCTCGTCGCTGAACCCGCGCGCCGCCTTGATCGCCAAGCCGTACGAAAGGGGCAACAGCAAGCTGATCATCGCCAAGGCCTTTCGCGCGCCCAGCATCTACGAGCTGTATTACAACGACGGCGGCTTGACCCAAGTACAGAGCCCGTACTTGCGTCCAGAATCCATGTATTCACTGGAGATCGAGCACAGCCATCGTTTTTCTGCGAACTTGGTCGCGACCGTCGCCGGCTACGCCAACTACGCCGCACACCTGATCTCGATCTTCGGTAGCAATAACCACGAAGATCCGCTGCACTACGAGAATGAGCGCTCGCCGTTGCTGGTGTTCGGTGGCGAACTCGGCTTGCGCCGCGAATTCCGGCAGGGGGCGATGTTCGCGCTCAGCTACGGTTTCTCCCTGCCTCGCTTCTTGGAGACCAACAGCGCGGGTGATCTGCTGTCGCTGGCGAAAGCCTCGGACAAGCGCTCGGTGGCCAACGCGCCCATCCACTTGGCGTCGTTGAAGAGCGTCATCCCGATCCTCAACCGCGCCTTGAGCTTCGGCTCGCGAATGGCGGTGGAAGGGCCGCGCTACGATCGCTACGAGAACACGGTCGATGACAGCCCGCAGGGTAAGACCGGGGGAGCCGTGATCGTGGATCTGGTGTTCAGCGGTGAGGAGCCTCGCTACGGCTTGCGCTACGCGTTCGGCGTCTACAACGCGCTCGACTTTCGCTACAGCGTGCCCGTCAGTGGGGAATTCGTGCAGCGCAGCATCGTTCAGGACGGTCGCAGCTTCCTCGCCAGCTTGGAAGCGAAGTTTTGACGCTCACGCCCGCAAATCGAGCACCAGCGCCCGCAGCAGCTCGGCCACGCTCGCGGCCTGCGCGGGACAGCCGCGCGAGCGGTACGGGCTCTCGCCGTCAGTGAGCTGCGCCACTTGGCCGAGCAACAGCTGACTTTCTGCGGCGCCCTCGATCAATGCCCGCAATTCCCCGGGCAGCTCGCTGTCGTCGGCTGAAAAACGCAGCGCCGCCCGCACGTAGAAGCCGAGCAGGTAGGCCCAGCCGCTGCCCTGGTGGTAGGCATACTCGCGTTCCTCGTTCGTACCCGAAAAAAAGCCGATGTAGCGGTTGTCGCTGGGTGACAAGCTGCGGATGCCACGCGGGGTCAACAAGTCACTCTGCACTCGGTCGAGAATTGCGCGAGTCTGCGGGGCATCGAACAATTCCGGATCGATGGCCAGCGCGATCAACGCATTGGGACGAATGCTGTGGTCGGCCCAGGCCTCGGCCGTATCTCGCACTTCGCTCACGACGTCGTAGGGATAGTCGGTCTCGTGACACCAGAAGCGAGCGCGAAACGCGGCGCGCGCGCGGTGCATGGTGCTGAGCGCCAACGCGGCCAGCCGCTCGTGCCCGTATTCCCGCGCGAGGCCCGCCAGGGTCTCCGCGCCCTTGGTCCACAACGCCTGCAGTTCGATGGCCACCCCGCGCCGCGGTGTGACGAGCTCCGAGCCGATGTGCGCGTCCATCCAGGTCAAAGCGACGCTCGGAGCGCCATTGGCTACCAGGCCCTCACTGGTCAACCAGATGAAGCGTTTGCGGCGAGCGCTCACCCGCAGAAACGCGCGCACCAGCGCTGGGTACAGCTGGTCTTTCAAGAGTGGATCGCTGGCCGGCAGACGCAAGCGCAGCTCGCGCGCGACCTCGAACAGCCAAAGCGTGGCGTCAGGCACGGGTTTTGGCCGCTTTTCACCCGTGGAAAGCAGCGTCTCCGGCAGAAGCCCGAAATGCAGCTCCGACAGCACGGTGGCAAGCGCCCGGCGTGCGAGATCCAAGCGTCCGCGCGCCAAATGCAATCCGACCACGGACAGCACCAAATCGCGCGTGTACACGGCGTGCCAAGGATAACCCGCGACGATTACGGGACGTTGCACCGCGTCCGCGCAAAACTGCTCGGCCGCGACGAACAGCTGGCGCACTCGCGGGGCGCGCGAGGGTCCGGGATCCTCGGCGAGCAATGCCTCACGCGCCTCGGCCTGCAAATCGGCAGAGGACTCGGCTGGCAGCGCGCCGACCGCAGTCATCAAATAAGCGGTGCGTCCCGGTTCGAGCGCCAGCTCGAATACGCCGGGAGTCCACATGTCCTCGGTAAATGCGTTGCCGAGGCGGCGATCTTCCAGATATTCGAAGCGCCGCCACCAATCCGGCGAGCCCATGAACACGCCCTCGTGCCGAAAAGCGATCGGCGGCAGCTCGGCGATCGGTTGCACTTCCACGGAGCCACCGCGCAAGAGCACCACCTGATTCATGGCTCCGTGCTCGACCATCAAGCCCGCGACCGGTCGCAGCGGCATCAATGGTCGCACGCTGATCCGGGCCGGGGTCCGCCCGCGCCAGGTGTAGCCGAGGATCATGGCATTCCGCCCGCGGGCGAGGCACAAAGTGCGCTCGAGCGTGTGGGCGCCCAGGCGAAACACCCAGCGCGGCAGGGGATCTTGCGAGAAGCTCTGCAGCAAGCGATAGCCGGGCGTGGGGGCCACATTCGGGAATTGATGGGTCGCCAAGCGGTACACCCGACGACGGTCCTCGTCGACCGTGACGTTGGTCTCGGCGTGGCTCACGATCACGTGCCGACCGAGCGGCGGAGAAAGCGTGGCGATGAACGCGCCGTGGTGGCGGCGCGTGTGCATCATCGCGATCGTACTCATCGAGTACGCGCCGGCGCCATTGGTGTGCAGCCATTCGCGTTCGGCAGGATGCAGATCCGAGTGCGTCTCGATGAATGGCCACGGTCCCTCGTGCGACGCGCGCTTGGCCTCGCGCGATTTCACCGCGCGCCTCGCGCAGCGAGCTCGGCTTTCGCAGCAAGAAGCAGCGCAGCTCGCGGCGGTGACAACGACAGCCACAGCTCGATCGCCAACGCGGCTTGCGCGACCAGCATGCCGAGGCCATTTTCGGCGCCCAAGCCGCAACTCTGGGCGCGTTGCAAGAACGGCGTCAGAGCGGGGTTGTAGATCAAATCGTAAGCCAGTGCGCTCTGCGGGATATGCTCCCAGGGCACGATGTCTGCCAGTTTCTGGCCGTCATCCGCGCCGGCCATGCCGGCGCTGGTGCAGTTGACGATCAAGTCGATGCGCGCGACCGTTTCACGCAGACGCGACTTGGCGCGCGCGTCGCTCTCGGGCCAACCGAGCGGTGTGACGCCGCGCGCGACGAACTCGGAGGCGTGCGGCCACTCGGACTCGGGAACCGTGGCCACGAACTTGCGTGCCGTGAGCGCGATGCGGTCCGCGCCGGCGTCTTGCGCCGCGGCGACCACTGCCGGCGCCGACCCCCCATTGCCGATCACGAGCACGCGCCGCACCGAGCCCGACAGACGCTGGAATTCTTCGGTGAGCGCGGGCACATCCGTGTTGTGCGCGACGATCGCGCCGTCAGCGCCACGCGCGAGGACATTGGCGACCCCGACGCGCTGCACTGCGGGCGAGACCAGATCGGCGAGCTTCAGCGCCAGACGCTTCCAGGGGATGGTCACGTTTGCGCCGGAAATCTCGCCGGCACGCAAAGCCTCCACGACCTTCACCACCGCGGCTTCGTCGGGGCAATCGACCAGATCGTAGCTGTGCGGCAAGCCGAGCTCCTGATATGCCGCGCGATGGATCACCGGCGAGAGCGAGTGAGCCACTGGATGCCCAATCAACACGAAGCGTCGGCCGTCGGAAGCAGCTTTCACGATTCTCGTCCTTCTACGACAATTCGCAGTCGCCCGCGAGCCAAGCGCAAGGTCAATTCGTCGCCGACGTCGACCTCATCGGCGGCCCGCACGACCCGACCGTCCGAACGGCTGGCGATGGCATAACCTCGGCCCAAAATCGTCAGCGGCGAGAGCCCGTTCAAGCGCGTGGCGGCATCCGTCAAACGCGCCTCGAATCGGCCCAAGCGACGCCGAGCCGCATGCTGCAAGCGTACGTCGAGCGGACCGAGCCGTGCGCGCGCGCTCGCCAGCACCGCGCGCGGATGACGCGCATACAAGCGTCGCGTCAGGAGCTCCAGAGTGGCCCGACGCTCGGCGACGGTTTCGGTAAGTCGTTGCCGCAGTTCGCCGGCGAGCTCGTCGAGCTCTTGTTGGCGCTCGGCGATGGTGAAGCGCGGGTCCGACAAGCGCGCACGTGCCCGCTCTACCTCCGCGCGCAAGCGCAGGATGCGAGACAGCGTCGAGCGCTGCAGCGCCGACTGCGCTCGCTGCCAGGCCGCCGCGCGTGCCCGACTTTCCGGCACCACGAGCTCAGCCGCTTGCGAAGGCGTGGCCGCACGTACGTCGGCCGCCAGATCAGTGAGCGAGAAATCGACCTCGTGTCCGACTGCGCTCACCACCGGCACGCGAAAGCGCGCCACGCGGCGCACGACGCGCTCGTCGTTGAAGGCCATCAGGTCTTCGCCGGAACCCCCGCCCCGCCCGATCACAAGCACGTCCAAACCCGGATAGCGTTCGATCAAATCCAGCGCGCGGACGAGACTCTCGGGCGCTCCCTCGCCCTGCACCAGCGCTGGAGCGAGCACGATCTTCACGTCGCCACGCCGAAATGCAACGCTCACGATGTCGTGGAACGCGGCGCCCGCCCGGCTGGTCACCACGCCCAGCACGTGCGGTTCACTCGGCAGGGCCCGCTTTCGCTCGCTGGCGAACAGCCCTTCGGCGCTCAAACGCTCTTTCAACTGCTCGAGCGCCTCGAGCAGCGCGCCGCGGCCCGCCGGGCGCAGCAGACTTGCCACGAACTGCAAACGACCTCGAGGCGCCCAAACCGTGGCTTGCCCAATCAGCTGCACGCGCGCGCCCTCGTTCAGGTAGCGGCGCGCGCGCAGCGCGTTGAAGCGATACATCACACATTCGATGATCGCGTCTTCCGCCTCGTCTTTGAGACAGAAGTAGACGTGACCGCTCGGTGCGCGCTTGAGCGAGCTCACCTCCCCCTCGACCCAAACCCGCGCGGACGCGTCCTCGACCGAACGGCGCAGGCGCCGGTCCAGCTCGGAAACACTGATGACCTCATCCGGCCCGCGCATTTCACCTCGTATACCAGCGCGTCGATGGTCGGGCTCGGCTATTCGCCCCGGCCGGGCGACCCGAGCCCACATCGGCCATTGTCTATTGGCAAATAGTCGCCGTGACGCGAACGTTATCGATGAAGAAATCCGTGGTGAGCGAGGCATCGACGCTCGACCAAAGCGAAATGTATGAGTCTTCGCCCACGTGCGCAGCGGCGTAAGCGGAGACATCCGCGGTCGCGTTGATGGCGTTCGCGGTCCAGCTTCGCGCACTGCCGGTTTGAGCGTTCATGTTCGACGCTTTGTACAGAGCAGCACCCACTTGGGTCTTCGAAGAGTCGAGCAGGCGCACTTCGAAATAGTCCTTGTTCGTCGCGGTAGCGTTCTTGGTCTGAAAGTTGATGTCCGCGATCACCTGCAGCTTCTGGGTGCCCGTGGGAAGCGCGATCAGATGATTCGTCCCAGTGGTAGTCGCCATGGAGGTCCCGCCGAGCCAGGCCAAGAAGTCGCCGCCACTCGTGCCCGTGGTCGTAGCCCCGTTGGTGCCGCTGCAGCCACTGGTCGAGGGTCCACAGTTGTAGACGATACGGTAGCCGCCGAAGTCTGCCCAGCCAGCCGCCGCACTGGCACCATCGCTCTGTTCGAAGCCGCCGTTACCCTGCGTCGATCCGATACCGACCAGGGCCTTTTGCACACTGATATCGACCTTCTTGCAATCCTGAACTGGATCACACTTGTTCGGAAGACAGACGTCGCCGCTGGCCGAGCATTTGCTGTCGGTCGCCACGTGCGAACACTGATGGTTGGTGCAAGTCTCCAGGGTGCAACTCACGTTGTCCGTCGCGCAATCGGCGTTGCTGAGGCACTCGTAGCAAGTCGCGGTCCCGCTCGGATCGCAGGCGGGTTTGGCCGGGGTGCAGCCCGCATCTTGCGCCGGGCTGGCGGCGGTGTCGGCGCAAGCGACGCACTTTTCTGCTGAAGCCGTGCCGTTGCACACGCCCCCGGTGCACGCGGTACCCGCGGCGACCGTGACAAAAACACATTTTCCGTTGCTACAAGTCTCGCTGGTGCAGTCGTTGCCGTCGGCGCAGTCCGTCGCCGTCGTGCAACCTGCGCACACGGCATCGAGTCCCATCCCGAGACAAATCGGCGCTGCCGCCGTGCAGCCGAAGTCCTGCGCGGTGCCCGCAGCCGTGTCACGGCAGCGCACGCATTGCGCCTGCGCGTCACACGTGCGAGACACGCCACACGCGCTCCCGAGCGGCAGCGCGTCGTGCATGCACGCGCCCAGCACGCAACTGTCCGTGGTGCAGTCGTTGGCGTCGTCACAACCATTCGGGCAAACGGCTGGTGCGCCGCCGCCACCGGCGGTTCCGCTAGTACCGCTCGCTCCGCTGACGGCTCCGCTCCCACCGGTGCCACTGCTTGCCCCCGCACCGCTCGTGCCTCCGGATTCCGATGCCCCACTCTCGCCCGCACTGCCGGCGCTCTCCTCCGGAACGCCGCCCAGACCGCCTTCGCCAATCGCCTCGCCAGCAGCGCCGCCCGCGAGAGCGCTCATGCCGGCGACATTGCCGGTACCCGCACCGTTACCGCCGCTGCCATCTGCGACGCCATAGTCGCCGAGGCCAATCAGATTCCCACAGCCACTGACGACGCACAGACCCGCGAACGACAGCGCAACGAAATGACGAGAGGAGCCCAAGATAGAACCGACGATAACATGGTCTCTCTACCTCGGAAGATCTGGATCGACGCTCGGAATGATGGCGTAAATCTCGTACTTTTTCCTTCAATCACCTGCACGCGCCGGCGCCAGACTGCAAAGCTTCATGGTTTCCGACAGCGCGTGTATCGCGCTTGGTTCGTTGCTCGTTCGTTCTTGCATTGGAGTCCCCAACCGAGACCGAAAGCGGACTTTCGCCGAAGACCTCCCGGTCCATTGAGGCGTCAAGCCACAATCAGGTGGGTTAACGAACCTCTCGCGCGTCCGGCCAAGCACTCGGCTATTTCGACGTCATCGGAACGGTTCGACCGATATCCGGAATAGAACCTCGACCGTTCGGCCGCGGCTTGCCAAGCCAGCGCCCGCGTGTGATATCTACTCCTACAATGTCTCACTGTTGCAGCATTGTGTCGGACGGGGAAGCACGCAGGTGAAAACTGCAACGCAGTTCATCCCCAAGCACCGTGCTAGCGACCTGGCTGACAATTTGCAACGTGATCGCAGGTCCGCAACGAGTTCGCCGATGATTCAACCACTCGGAGTGAGCACACCATGAAACTCCAGAACGTCTGGCCGCGCCTGAAGCGAGCCGCTTTCGAGGAAGTCGAGGGGCTGCTCTCGCGCCGAGTTTTGGCGCAGCTTGCCCAAGGTTTCCCTGCCCAGTCCTTGTGCCGCGCGCGCACCGCACTGCTGCGCAGCGCGGGCATGAAGATCGGCGCAAACTCGCTCGTGCAGGGCCCCATTCGAATCACGGGTGAGGGTAACCCTTGTGAGAACATTTCGATTGGCGCCTTCACCTTGATCAGCGGCTCACTGCATTGCGATGTCGGTGCGCCTCTGGTGATCGGCGACCGTGTGCGCATCGGTCACGACGTATCGCTGCTCACGGTGGATCACCGAGTCGGACCGGAAGAAATGCGCTCCGGCGAGCGTCGCTTCGGGCCGATCGAAATTGGCGACGGAGCGTGGCTCGCGTCACGCGTGGTGGTGTTGCCCGGTATTCGCATCGGCGCGGGCTCGATCGTCGCGGCCGCCTCGGTGGTCACGCGTGACATCCCGCCCAACACGCTGGCCGTCGGCGCCCCGGCGCGGGTCGTCCGCACCTTGAGCCGTCGCGGGGATTCAGACCCGGAATCAGAGCTGGAGGCGCCGGTTTCCACGCGCCGTTTCCTGTACCAGGCGTGAGTTCGGTCGAGCTCTGCTCGGCTCGCGGAAAACCGCGACTTCGGGCATGCTCGAACGCGAACCGCACATGAAACGCGTACTGATCGCAAATCGCGGCGAGATTTCGGTACGCATCTCGCGCACGCTGCGCGAGCTCGAGCTCGAATCCGTCGCGGTGTACACGGCGGAGGACCGGACCGCGTTGCACACGCGCTACGCGGACCGCGCCATCGAACTTCGCTCGCCGCTCGGCTATCTCGACGCTGAAGAGCTGATTCGCGTCGCGCGCATGGCGGGCTGCGATGCGCTGCACCCGGGCTACGGCTTCTTGTCGGAAAATGCCGAGTTTGCCGCGGCGTGCCTCACGGCCGGGATTTGCTTCGTTGGCCCTCCCGCGAGTGCGATCGCCGTCATGGGCTCGAAGCAACGCGCGCGCGCGCGCATGGCAGCGTCGGGCGTGCCGCTGATCCCCGGCGGTGACGCGCGAACGCTGTTCGAGGCCAGCCAGACCGCGCAGCGCGTCGGCTACCCGGTGCTGGTCAAAGCCACCGACGGCGGTGGCGGCAAAGGCATGCGCCTCGTGCGAGACGAAGCCGAGCTCGAGTCCGCACTCGAGCGCACGCGGAGCGAAGCCAAGAGCGCATTCGGCAGCGACGCGGTGTACATCGAGAAGGCAATCGAAAACGCGCGTCACGTCGAAATCCAGGTACTCGGCGATCAACACGGTAAGTTGGTCTCGCTGTTCGAGCGTGATTGCTCCATCCAACGCCGACACCAAAAGGTGATCGAAGAAACGCCGTGCCCGGTACTCAGCTCCGAAACGCTGTCGCAAATGGCCGAGGTCAGTCTGCGCGGCGCGGCAGCAATTGGCTATTTTTCTGCGGGAACGTTCGAATTTCTGCTGGCCCCCGACGGCAGCTTCTACTTCCTGGAAATGAACACTCGGCTGCAGGTCGAGCACCCGATCACCGAGCTCGTGACCGGTCTCGACTTGGTGAAAGAAATGCTGTCAATCGCGGAGGGCAAGCCGCTCTCGTTCGAGCAGGTCACGCGTCGCGGCGCGGCCATCGAGGTGCGGCTGTACGCCGAGGACCCCACGACGGGCTTCTTGCCCAGCCCAGGTCGGGTAAGCCTGCTGCGCCCCGCGTGCGGCCCCGGCGTGCGCGACGATTCGGGGATCTTCGAAGGCGCGCGAGTGAGCCCGAATTACGATCCGCTGCTGTCCAAGCTCTCGGTTTGGGCAGAGGACCGCGGCCGCGCGCTCGCGCGCATGCGGCGCGCGCTCGGCGAATACGCCATCGGCGGGATCCGCACGAATCTCACGCTCTTGTCCCGCATCCTGCAGCACCCCGACTTCGTTGCGGGCAACTACGACATCGCGTTTTTGAACCGACACCTGGCCGAGCTCTCGGCCCAACCAAAGCTCGACGCGGAGACCTGCTGGCTGCTCTCCGCTGCTGCAGCCGTTGCGGCGCGCATCGGCGACGACGCCGAGTCTGCCGCGCGCACCAGCGAACGACGCGAGGCGGCGCTGTCGCCGTGGCTCTTGGCACAGCGCAGCTCGCTCAAGTGGTGAGGCTTCGGGCATGACCCTTCGAGCGCGGGTCTCGGGGTCGACCTTCGGCTAGAACTTCTTGTATTCCTCGACGAACTCCCAATCAGCAATCAATTGCTTTTTCAGGAGCAACGAGAGCAGCGCACCGAATAGCGCCTCCCAGCGCGCGTCGTTGCCCAAGATCTCGGTGGCGTCCGCCCCATGCGAAACCGCGCGCAGCGCGGCGATCAAGTCGCGCGCAGTGAGCTCGTTCCTGGGAGCTGCGGGGATTGAGGAGGGAGCCTTCACCGCGGGCTGCGCGGGCCCCGCGTCGCGCGCGGGCAGGTTGACCTTGGTGCCGTCGAGCAGAGTCAGCGTGACCATGCGCCCGCCGCCCCGCTTGGGCGCCGGCATCGTGATCTCGCGGGCCTCGATTTGAGGACCGGAGTCCGGCGGCTCCGAAATCGGCTGAGCGCGAGCGGCTTCACTGGGACGAGCCGGCGCGGGCTTGACGGACGCGAGCGTGATCGGAGACGCCTCTGCGGTTTTGGCCGCGTGCCCAGCTCCCGACGTCTGTGGGGCTTCAGCGAGCGGTGCCGCTTGAACTGCAAGAGACACGCCCCGCCGCGAGCGGGCACCTGCGGCGCTTTCCGCGTCGACCTCTGCCACCGCTTCCGACAGCGACGCGGTGTCCTTACCGACGCCATAGTAGACGCGAATCGCCGAGCGAATGTCGGTCGGCGGCGCGATCATGGCGCGCACCGGCAGCCCCGCCCACTGCCCGACCTCGCGCAGCGCGGCCTCGTCGCTCGGGTCATCCATCGCGACGTACAACGTCTCGCCCAGGCTGCGCACGCGACGGACGAAGATCGGTACCAGGCAATATTTTTCGGCCAGGTCGTGCGAAACCAGGTTCAGGAGCTGGCGCGAAAAATCGATGTGATAGAGCGACACCCAAGGCACGCTGAGCTGCTGACTCAGAATTTGCGTCACCTGTGTCTCGGTGACGAGCCCGGCCTCGACGAGCAGCGTGCCGATCCGTCGCCCGTCGCTCTTCTGGGCGACGAGGATCTCCTCGAGTTGAGCGCGACTGACAATCTGAGCCTCCACGAGGAGATCGCCCAGCCGAACGCGTGCGGCAGCCATCGCTTTCAAAGCCTAGCGCAGTCGCGCCCCCGAGGAACGCGCACTTTTTAGGGTCGTTCGCGTCGTTCGCGGGCAAGCGCCGCGCCGGCCCGAAGGGAGGGCGGCAGTGGCCGCGCGAGCGGCACGCGGCGCGCCGCCACAGCGACCTCCCGAAAGGTCGGTTTTTTTCACACACCCGCGAGCGCTCGCGCAAAACCGCATGGGCCTAGCCGGAACAGCCCGGCTTTGACCCGAAATACTGGCCCAAACCGAGATCTTTCCGGCTGGTCCGTGAGCCAATGTGGCCGATTTCGCTATCCCTGAGGGACAAGGCTGGTTTGCTGGGGCGCCGCGGGCTTAGAATGGAACGCCGTACGAAAAAGTTCGGTCGGGTCGCGCGCGCAGGACGCGAGCCGCCTCCGGAGTCATTGGTTGTCAGCCGCACAAGCCTCTAGTCGAATCTGCCCGCACTGTGGGTCAACCTGCAACGCAGAGCATCAGTACTGCCCGGCGTGTGGCTTTCCGGTGGGCACCATGGGCTCGACCACCGACGACAAGTTCGTCGGCAAGTCGCTGCCTGGCGGCTACTACATCTTGGATTTGATCAGCGTCGGCGGCATGGGCCGCGTGTACCGGGCCGAGCAAGCGGCGCTCGGACGAACGGTCGCGGTGAAGATCATTCACCCGCACCTGCTTTCCGATGAAAATTCAGCGCTCCGCTTCATGACCGAAGCGCGCGCCGCGAGCCAGTTGAACCACCCCAACTCGATCGCGGTGTTCGACTTCGGCCGCACCGACGACGGGCAACCGTACTTGGTGATGGAGTTCTTGCGCGGCAAGGATCTCGCGCGCGTTGCCTACGAAGAAGGGCCACTGCCGTTCTCGCGCATCGTCGAAGTCCTGCGCCAGGCGCTGGCGGCCCTGAGCGAGGCCCATGAGCTCGGCATCGTGCACCGCGATCTCAAGCCAGAGAACGTGATCCTCGAGCCGCTCCGGCGCGGTGGAGATTTCGTCAAAGTCGTGGATTTCGGTCTGGCCAAGCTGCGCGCCGACGCCCAAACCCCGAGCGTCACCAGTCCCGGGATCGTGTGCGGCACCCCGGATTACATGGCGCCCGAGCAAGGTCGCGGCGACGCGATCGACGGGCGAAGCGATCTGTACTCGGTCGGCGTGGTGCTGTTTCAGCTGCTGACCGGACGCCTGCCGTTCGAAGCCGACAGCCCGACGCAAGTCGTGATGATGCACCTCACGATCCCGGTGCCCGATCCGCGACAAGTGGCTCCGGAGCGCAACATCCCGGAGCCGCTCGTCGATGTGGTGCTGAAGGCGCTGGCCAAAGACCCGAAGAAGCGCTTCCAAGATGCCGCCGAGTTTGCGGACGCCTTGAAGAACGCGCTGATTTTGGCCGAGAGCGTGCGGCCCGATCAGCGCAGCACCCTGCCACCGAACTCGCTGCTCGGCGGCATCACTTGCGGCTCCTGCCGCTCGCTCGTGCCAATGGCCAAGTTCTGCTTGGAATGCGGCGCGCGGCTCCCTCTTCGCAGCGGGATCCCCGAAAATCCGACGCTCCCGCAACTGCCACTGCCGCTCGTGGCGCGCGAGGAAGACCTGAACTGGCTCGAGGACCGCCGGCAGCGAGTGCGCGGCAATTTGGTCGGTGCACGCCTGGTCGGCGAGGCCGGCGCGGGCAAGACGCGGCTCTTGCGCGAGCTCCTGGTGCGCGCGCGGGCGGAGGGCGACTTGACCGTGCTCACCGGGCCCGATCCGTTCTTCGCCGAGGTTGCGTATCACGCTCTGCGCGAAGCGATTCGTAAGCTCGCGCAGCTCGGGCCCGATGCGCTCGACGAGCGACGTTTCGACGACGCGCTGCCGGACGCCGCGGCGGGTTTGGAGGAAGTGTTCTCCGGGGCGCCTTCGCGCAGGGACGTCCGCTCACCGGCAGAGCGCCGTCACGCCCTGGCAGAGGCGCTGCGCTGGGCGCTGATGGCCGCAGCGCGCCGCGCCGGCAAACAACGCGTGATCCTGGCCATCGACGACATCTATCGCATCGACGGCCCGAGTCGAAATGCCTTTGCCGACGTGGTCGGTGAACCGCCTGCGTGCTCGGTGCTGTTGATTGCAGCCCACATTCCGGGCTTCGAAACCGGCTGGGGTGCGGACGCCGCAGCGCGCGTCTTGGCCGGACTCCCGCCGCCCGCCGTATCGCGCCTGCTGCGTCCAGGTCGCAACGGAACGCGCGCGGTGGATGACGCCAAGGGCGTGCTGCCCATGTACATCGAGCAGGTGCTGCGTTACGCGCAAGAAGGCGGCAGCGATCCGCCGAGTCGGCTCGCCGACTTGATCGCGTTGCGCGTGGACACACTCGAGCCCAACGCGCGCCGCACCTTGCAGGCGTTGTCGGTCATCGGCGACGAAATGAAGCCGGACGCCGTGCTCGAGCTGCTGCCCAAGACGGACAACTTGGAGGGCATGCTCGCGGATTTGCAGCGCGCGGGGATGGTGGATTTGGAGGCGGGCCGCGTCTCGACCTCACACCCCTTGCTGCGAGAAATCGTGCTTTCCGGCATTCCCGCCACCGCCCGCAAAGAGCTGCACGCCAAGGCCCTGCGTGCCTGCGAGCGCATCAACGCGCCAATCGAAGCGCGCGCTCAGCACGCTTATTACGCGGGAGACTCGTTCCAGGCTCTGCTCTTGCTCGAGCAAGTCGCCGATCGTGCGACGGCGCGCGGCGATGCCGCTACGGAGGTGCTCGCGCTGCGCCGGGGTCTGGAGATCGCGCGCCAAGAGATCTCGCGCGGTGAACTCGACGATCCACTGCGCGCGGTGCTGATCTTCGGGCGCAAGCTGGGCGCCTCGCTGACCCGAGCCGGAGATTTTGCCGACGCCGAGGGTGTGCTGCGCGAAGCGCTGGACGTCGCTGGCCCGAGCGGCACGGACCGCGCGCGCGTGCTGTCGGCGCTGGCGCACGTCGCGCACGGCCGTCACCGCGAGAGCGAAGCGCTCGGCTACATCGAGCAAGCGATCCAAGTGGCTCGTCAGAGCGGGGCCCTCGACCTGGTCTCCAGCTTCAACGACACCCGACGCGCCTGGGCCTAGCCCTCACGCGATCGGCAGCGCGCGCATGGCCAAGAACTTCAGGTAGCGGCCCTCCGGGTGCCCGGCAAAAAAGGGATGATCTCCCGCGTGCCCGGCGTCATGGAAGATCTGCAGCCGGCGCTTGGCGTTGACCGCGGCTTCCGCCAAGACCCCGCGGAATGCTTCGCTGCTCACCTGCGCGGTACAGCTCGCGGCGGCATAGATGCCGTTCGCCGTGAGCACGCGCAGACCGGAGCTGTTCACGCTCACGTACGCGCGCAGCGCCCCCTTCTGCTGATCGCGTGAATTGGCGAAGCTCGGCGGATCGCAGATCACGACGTCGTATTCGAGACCGGCTTGCCGGGCGCGTTCCAGGAACTCGAACACGTCTTCGGCCAAGAACTCGTGCTCTTGCGGATCGATACCGTTCAGCTCGAAGTTGCGGCGAGCGGCGCGCGCGGCGGGCTGCGAGAGATCCACACTGGTGACGCTCTTGGCGCCGGCGCGCGCGGCGTACAGCGAAAATGCGCCCGTGTACGAGAACAAGTTCAACACCCGCTTGCCAGCACACAGCTCGCCGATGAAGCGCCGATTTTCTCGGTGATCGAGGAATAGGCCGGTCTTTTGACCCGCGAACAAGTCCACCTGCATGCGCAGACCGTGCTCGGCGACGATCAGCTCGCGCGGCGGTAAGCGCCCGTGCAGCACCTCCAGCCGCGGTGGCTCACCGTCGCGCACGCGTGCGCGACGGACGATGCCGTGCAATTTCAAGAGCTCGACCAGCGCGCGCACGACCGGCGGCACGAGCGTCTCGAGCGAATCCGCATAGGTGACGATTACCGCGAACGCTCCGTAGACGTCGACCGTCAGACCCGGGATGCCGTCCCCCTCCCCGTAAAGCAAGCGATAGGCCGACGTTTGCGCGTCGAGCAACCCGCGCCGGAGCGCGAGCGCGGCCGCCACGCGTTCGCGCACCCACGCATCGTCTGGCACTGCGCGCTCCGAAAAGATGCGCAGCGCGATCTTGGAGCTTTCGTCCCACAGCGCGAACGCCGTGTAGGAAGCCGCCCGAATTTTGACCCACGTCCCGGAGCGGGCCTGAAAACCGCGCGGCACGTGATCGCGATAAACCCAGGGATGGCCAGCTTGTAGACCGCGTTTGAGCTGCCCTGGCAGCTCGAGTGTCGGCCCGCTGAACGACATGCTCACGGCACGGCGGCGCGCGGCGCCGGTCCCGTGCTCTGGCGGACGACCAGGTCCATCGGAAATTCGAGCACCGAACGTTCGGGTTGTTCTTCGAGCAAAGCGGTGAGCAGCGTACGACACGCCGCCGCGCCCATGACGCGCAGTTGCTGACGCACGGTGGTCAGGCCTGGCCAGAACAAGCTGGCCGCAGGAATGTCGTCGAAGCCGACCACCGAGACCTCACTCGGGATGCCCACGCTTTGAGCGTGCAGCGTGCGCATGAAACCGAGCGCCATGATGTCGTTGGCGAGCACGACCGCCGTGGGCGCACGGTTGCGAGCGATCTTCAGCCAGCGCTCGGCGTAGGCTTTGCCTTCTTCCGCGTGGTAGCGCGGCGCAAATGTCACGTTGCTCGGCAGCAGCTTGACCTTCTTTGCCTTCAGGCCATTTTCCAGGCCTTCGAAGCGTTGCTGACTATCCAGCGACTCCTTGGGCCCGCCCAGGAAAGCGATGCGACGGTGCCCCAGCTCGTACAAGTGATCGGCGATTTCACGCCCGGCTTCGACATTGTTGCTGCGCAACACCGCGCCCGATTTGAAGCTCTCGTCCGGGGTGATGAGCGAAAGTGAAACCTTGGCTTTGCGGGCAGTCTCGACCAGCGTGCGCTCGCGACGGCCGGGGCGAGCGAAGATCAAACCGTCGACACGACGCTCGCGAATCCAGGACAGAACCGTGGTCGCGTCGTAGGTGCCCTTGAGCACCAAGCTGCCGACCAGCAAGGAGATGTGCTTGGCGGTGAGCTCCTCCTCGATGCCACCCAAAATTTGCGTGATCCACTCGCTCTGGCTGGATTCCATGACCAGCCCGAAGCAACCGGCGCGGCCGAGCGAGAAGTTTCGAGCCGTGGTCCAGGGCGTGTAGCCGAGCTTGGCGATGACCTTGGCGACGCGAGCCTTGACCTCCGCGCTGGCATAACCACCATTGATGACCCGGGATACGGTGCTCTTCGAGACCCGAGCGTGCCGAGCCACTTCGGCGATGTCAGTGCGTCCTGCCATGTCGGCTCGCAGCGTAGACAAGTCCTCGCTCGCGAGCACGAAGAAAGGCGTGCGCCGCGGATTTCCGCCCGGCAAACGTGGCTCGTGTGAAACCGCTACCAGAAAATGTGGGACGGATTTCCAGAAATGTGGGACGGATTTCCAGAAATGTGGGACCGATTTCCAGCCGGGAGGACCACGCCGCGCGGAATTGGCTGCTCAGTGGGCAGAGACAATCCCGGAAATTTCCGCGAAATCGGCATCTTCCACTGCACCTTGGATGGCGCAGCGGATCTTGCCCTTGGGGTCGACCAGCAAGTGAAACGGCAGCGGGGCATCCGGGTTTTGCCCCGCTGACTTGAGCCAGTCTTCCCGTTCGCTGCCCTCTTTGAGCCAGTAGCTTCTATGCAAACCGGCGCTGGGCTGGCTATCCAAGAACTCCTGCAACTGTCGCTCGTCGTCGTCCAGCGACACGAACGTGAGACGGAAGGCGCCCGACGCCTGCAGCTTCTGCTCGAATCCGAGCAAGCGCGGGATTTCTTCCTTACAGGGCGCGCACCAGGCGGCCCAGAAGTTGAGCCACGTCCATTTGCCGCCGCCGCTCGAAAGCACCTCCGGCAGGTCCTGCGCGCCTTTGGCCGCCGCGCGCGAGACATGCTTCTTCGACAGCGCGTGCCCGGGCTCCGAAAGCTTCCCCGCACACAGCGAGCGCGGCTTCTTGGCTGCTGCCGCAGGCTCGCTCGCCTTGACGGCGATCGTGGCTGGAGTGCCGAGCGCCGGCGGGCCTTTTTGGGTGATCGCCTGGCTGCGCTCGTTGGTCGCCATCGGCGCGTCCTTTTCCGATACCGTGTTGCAGGCGCTCAGGATCGGCAGAGCAAGGAAGAGCGTACAGCTCAGAGTCGGCAATCTACCCATGACACGAACGCGCTCCGGTTGATGGCTTCTTCATCACACTTCAGGTCACCGCGCGAGCTGGGCCAGGAGCAGTAGTCCCTGGACAGCTGCGCGAACTCGTTGCCCAGCCACAAAAGCCCGACTTTGGACTCGATTTCGGGATCGTTGGCGACTTCGTTCAAATGGAACATCACCGAGTTCGCGCGGCGGTGGGAGAGCGCGCGATTCTTGGCTTGGTTCCCGGTCTTGGAGGCGCGTGCCACGACGAAGAAATAGCGCGCGCCGCGGCGCGCGAACCACTTGTCTTCGAGCAATTTCTTGGCTTGCTCGTCGAGCTTGTCTTCGCCCTCGTCGAACAGCACGACGGCTCCACGATCCTTCAGCGGCGTGAAAAGCGCATTGAAGTCTTCATCGCTGATCGAAGCGAAGGTCTTCACGTCCGCGGGTTGGCAGCCCCGGCGCGATTCACCTCCGAGCCCGCAGGAGTGCAGCACGCGCTCCAGCACCTGCTTGAATTGCGGCGTGCAGTAGCCGACCTCGGATTGATCGGCGACAGCGACCTTGGGCTTTTCCGCTTCCGGCGTGCTCAAGCGCTCGGCCGCGCCGGACACCCACAAGCGCACGGCCAAGACCGAACC
Source organism: Polyangiaceae bacterium (assembly GCA_035688655.1). GTDB lineage: Bacteria > Myxococcota_A > Polyangia > Polyangiales > Polyangiaceae > PMG-095. The sequence goes on from DASSMT010000063.1 coordinate 20,476, forward strand.
GAGCACGAACACCGCACCGCTGGCCAGACCCGCGAGACCGGCAGCGGGAGCTTTGGACGCAGCGAGTTTGGAGGCCTGGGCGCCCGCGCTGGGCGACGGCCGGAACGGCTCGGTCATTTGAGCACCTCGGGCGCCAATTGGCCGAGCGTGAAGCGCAAGCCGAGATCGGTGTCTTCATCACAGACGCGGCGAGTACCGAGGTACATCTGCGGCGTGGAAACCGGAATATTGTTGTCGGACGCGTAGTGCAGGTGGTTGTTCAAGCGGGTATCGGTCTTGCGATCGTCCACGCACTTGAGCATCACGTCACCCCAGCGTTGCTTGATTGCCGCGCGCAATACGTTCGGTCCCTGCTTACCGGCGCGCGCCAAGTACTCTTGCTCTTCGTAGGCCCACTCCAAGACCGCGCGAGCTTGCACCCCGCCACACAGCACTGCCTTGCTTACGATGCACGCGCCCGGGTGCAGCGCCTGATCGAGCATCCAGTTGCATTCGTTGTCCAAGGGGAAGAGTGCCAAATCGATGTCGAGCTTCTCCAGGATGTTTTCCGCGACCAGCCGCTCGTGAAACGCCTTGCACGTCGGACACAGCGGGTCCTCGAACAAAAGCGTTTGCTGAATCGGGCGTGAGGTCGTGACCTTCACGAACTCGTCGTTCTTGATTTTGGGCACCTTCAGCTCGCCGCACTTCGTGAGGTAAGGGCGCTCGTCGGGCGCGCTCGCGGCGTAGACCAAGGCCGGCATGAGCGAGATCACGCCCAGCGCGGACAGCCAAATCAGCGGCAAGGCCGGCCCGATCACCACGCGCGGTTCGCCCGGAGTTTCTTCCTTGGCCGAAAGAAACGCCATGGCTCCGGCCACGGCCAGCAAGATCGAAGATAGATAAATGCCCGCGCACGTCTTGCACACGGTACCGAGCTTGGTCACCGAAATGGTGAACATGACCAAAGACACCAGTAGCGGCAGCACACTGACCGCTCCGAAAAAACGCAGCGCGCGCTTCGGAGCGCGCGAGCCATAGACCAGCAAGTACACTGCGAACGCGGAGTAGAAGGCAAACGCGCCCAACGCGAAGAGCGAAATCGGAACACCGCCCCAATACCGCTCCTTGAACAGGGCCGAGTACGGACTGTACATCGCGACGCGACACGCCTCGGCTTCCGAAGTCGCAGGCGCCCCCGGAATGAAGCTACAGTGCACATCGTGCAGACGGCGATCCAGGTGCTTCGCGTAGTCGAGAGTCGAATTCGAAGCGAAGAGCAGGCCGAGCAGCGCGGCGACCAGCGCCAGCACCGCTGGGAGTTTGGATTTCGGACCAGGCATCGGCCGCGACGTTGTCAACATCGGGGCTTGGATTGCAAGATTTTATGGGTCGGCGTGAGCGGATTCCGACGCTGTTTCAATCACACGCCCGCCCTCCCAGGTGATGCGACGCTCGCGCGGAACTATTTCTTGGCGCCTTGCACGCCTGAAATGAGCCGCTCTGCCTCGGCGCGCCCGGGGTGATTCTTGGGTGCTTCGTCCAAGAACCGCTGCAAGAGCGGAGTCGCGTCGTTCGGCCGCTTCAGATAGTCAGAGTACAAAATCGCCAGATTGAACGTGGCATCCACGTTCTTTGGCTCTCGCTCGAGCACGCCTTTGAGCAGCTTCTCGGCTTCGAGAAAGCCCGCGCTGTCGTCCTTCTTGCCCTGCCCGCGGCGCGCGGCAGCCAGGCCCAACATGGCGTCCGTGCTCTCCGGTTCGACCGCGAGCACGGCTCGGAACTCCGACGCTGCCTTGTCGTACACGCCCGCCTGCAGCAGCACCGTCCCAATGTTGAGTCGGGCGGTCGTGTCCTTGGGGTCGAGCTCGCTCGCGCGTTGGAAGTGTTTGAAGGCAACCGCGTCGTCGCCCTTGCGCAGCGAGATCAGCCCCGCGGTGCGTTCGGCGACGGCAGATTTGTCGTCCGCCTTGAGCGCCTCTTCGATCAAGAGCTCCGCGGTGTCGATCTCGTCGAGCTCGACGTTGGACAGCGCGAGCTCGCTGAGCGCGTACGGATCGCTCGAATGATAAACCAACACGCGCTGCCCCTGCTCGATCGCCTCCTTCACTTTTCCGCCTTCGCGCAACGCGGTCACGAGCGCGATCGGCGCGACTTTGGCGTCCGGGTATTGCTTCACGAACGGCGAAAGAGCATCGATCGCGCCGCTCGCGTCGCCTTGTCGCCGCCGCACCTCGGCCAGCGCGACCGCCACGTCCTCGGCGTTGGGAGCGAGCTTGGCACTCTGTGAAAGCTCACGTTCGGCGGCGTTCAGATCGCCCTTGTCCGCGAGCAACACGCCCAAGTTGTAGTGCGCCTCCCACAGCCCGGGATCGCCCGCGAGTGCGTCACGCAAGAGCTGAATGGCGCGCTCCTTGCCACTCACGTCCTTCGCCGACTGAACCCCCTGCACCATCTTCCCGACGGCTTGCGGATTGGCCGGCGGTTGCGCCGGAATGTCCGCCTTCTTTTGGCTCGAAGCGCAGGCCAGGAGGCTGAAAGCCAGCGCAACGACCATCAGCGACCGGGATAGCCGCTTCATTTCTTGCCTGCCTTGCCGGCCGCGTCGGCTTTCTCGTTCGCGCCGGGTTTGTCCGTCTTGGCTGCTTTGGTGCCGCCCGAGATCAAGAACTTCTCGCTGCCGCCCGTCGGTGTGCGGCGCGTGCCGTCGATCAGCGCGGGCATGGCGCTGTTGCCGCGCGAGCGCAACTTGAACCCGGTCTCCTTCAACGGCGGGTACAGCTCGGAGTTCAAGCGCCCGAGCGCGTCGCGCATCTTGGCGGTCCAGGAATTGAAGATGCCGAGCTCGATCGCCTTCTGCCAACCGCTCTCGTACGCCTCGAGGCTTCGCTCCTCGATCGGCACGACGAACTCGTCGATCGATTGCTTGTACAGCTCCTTCTCTTCTTCGCTCAGTTTGTCGGGCGGGGGTGAATTGAGCAGCGCCTTGGAGAAGGATTCGTAGGTAAAGCCAATTTGGTAGAGCGCGGCGGTGGTCCACTCGGCCACGCCCATCTCCGCCGTGCCCAGGAAGGTCTCCGCGGCCTTCTTCAACAATTCGCTCTTTTGCTTCAGCCGCTGCTTGAGCTGCTTGACGTCGCCCTCGATCTTCACGGCTTCGTACTTGGCGAGCACCGCCTCACCCTGCATGTAACGGGCCTTTGCGGCGTAGTATTTGCCGCGATCGCTGAGCTGGTTCTTGCGCTGCGCGTAGATGTGAATCGCACGGTCGAGCGCCGCTGCTGCGCCGCGTTCGTCGCCGGCCTTCACCCCCGCGAGCCGCACCAAGGCTTCAATCTGGCCGTTCACGCTGCGCGCGTTCTTCGAGTACTGATCGTAGAGCGCTTCTGCTTCCTTCTTCTTGCCCGCTTTCTCGTGAGCCTTGCCCATCAAGAAGATGACCTCGTCGGCTGAGTCGTCGCGCGGGTAGTACTTGCGGAATTTCTGACCGCTGTCGATCGCCTTGTCGTGCTCGCCGACCGTCGTTCGCAACAACACCGCGTTGAACGCCGCGTCCTTGTGGTGCTCGCTCTTCGGCCAGTTGTCGGCGATCGTCGCGTGGTAATCGGCCGCTTTGCTGAATAGCCCGACTTCCTGGAACGTGCTGGCGGCGATCCACACGCCCTGCGCGGCTTCTTCGCGCTGCGCATGGTCTTTGATCAAGACAGCGGCCGCGGCAGACATCGTCTCCAAATCCCCGGCTCGTTTCGCCTCCACCTCGGCGTTGACGGCCGCCTGCGCGGCGCGCGGCTCCTTCGGGAATTCCGAGGCCGCACGTAGGTACGCCGCGGCCGATTTGGCGTGGTCCCCTTGCTCGCTCAGTTGCTCGCCCTGCTTGAACACGGCGACGACGATCAGCGCGTTCAAGCGAGTCTGCTGCTGTGGAGCCTGAAATGCAGGCGCGGTCTTCAAGCGTCGCGCCCATTGCTCGATGTTCGCGTAGTCCTTGCTCTTGTTGAAAGAGTCCAAGATCAGCTCGCCGGCGCCGACCGCGTATTTGCTGTTCGGGTACTTCTCCAGCAACAGCACCCACTGACGCACCGCTGGGTCGTACACTTGGTAGTCGTAATACAGCTTGCCTTGGCGGAAGAGCAGCTCCGGGATCTGTTTGTCGTCCGGGTAGTTCTTGATGTAGAGCTCCATCGCCTCGGTCAGCTGCTTGTCCGTGGGCGACTCTTCCGGCCTCTTGCCGGCGGCCTTGGCTGCGTCGAACTCGGCGGCCCGCGCAACCTCCAACGCGGCGAGCGCGTTGTACAGCGCGGTGCGTGAATATTGACCCTTCGGGTTCAAGCGCACCGCGGCCATGTATGCCTCGGCCGCGCCGGTCGCGTTCTGTAGCCGATAAAAATAGATCTCGGCCAGGTTGTAGTTGACCTCGTAGGCCTCCGGGCGCGTGCCGAAGCGGCTCAGATACACCTTGTACAAGTTCGCCGCGCCCAAGAACTCGGCCTTGCTCACCTTGTCGGCCTGCGCTTTGGCGTGCAGCCCAACCGCGTCTTCGCGCAGCTGCTTTTCGGTCGCCTGTTCCGAGGCCGCGAGCACATCCGGACGTTGCGCGCGGACCCAAGCAGAAGGCGGATTCTTCGGCTTTCCCTGGACCAGTTCCGGCGCCACGTAGTCGCGCACGCTGGATTTATAGTCTTCCTCGAGCGCTGCCCAATTTTCGAGCGTCGAGTGCCCCTGCGCGATTTGTAGCTGAAAGCGGTACGCCTCGGGGCTCGTGGGTTCGAGCTTGAGCAACAAGCGATAAGCCTCGATGCCCCGCTCGTATTGCGCCTGATCGTAGAATGCGTCCGCCAGCGCGCGCACGATCTTGCCCGCGAACTTGTCACCGCCGGCCTTGGTCAGGAAGCGATACATGTCCTCGGCGCGGTTGTTCTCGTCTTCGACGAACACCGCGACCAAGTTCTTGAGCGCCTCGTTCTGCAGTTCGTCGAGCTCGTCTCTGCGCTTGGCCGAGACTTTGGCGCCCGCTGTGTCCGCCGCCTGGAACACGATCAAGAAACGCTTGGCTGCTTCCTCGGATCTTCCGAGTCGCCAGAGCGTCCAAGCGCTCTTGAACATCGCCAAGTCATACAGCTCGCTGTCCTTGTACTTCAGGACTTGTTCGTATTCGTTGAACGCAGTCTCGTAGTTCGGCGCATCTTTGGTGAATTCGTATTCCGCGCGCACCATGTGCGCGTCGGGAATGAAGCGGCTGTTCGGGAACCACTCGATGATCTTGTTGAAGCGCCCGAGCGACTCCTCGAACTTGCCCTCTTCGTTGGCCAAAAAGCCATCCACGTACAGCGCCAGATCGTACTGATTGAAGCTCTTGTAGTTCTTCAGCACCCGTAGAAAGCGAGCCCGCGCTTTCGCGTAATTGGGCGTCGGGGGCTCCTTTTCCGCGCGTTGTTCCGGCGGCAAGGCCTCCCACTTTTGGAAGTCCGCCAAGAAGGTATCGCGCGCATCCTCCCATTCGAGCTCGCCCATGCGCAGTAGAGCCTCGGGCATGCCGCTGTCGCCGTCGGCCGATTCGGCGATGAACTTCGTGAGCAGCGCCATGGCCTCGACGCGCAGCTTCTTCTCCTGAGCGAGGTTACGCTGAATGCGGCGGTCGATCTTCTCGGCCAGGGTTTTGCGCAGCGCCTCGGGGATCTGCAAGCTGACCCGATAGCCGCGCTGCTCGCGCGCCTGCTCGGCGGCCTTCTTCTTGATCGTCGGACGCTCGCGCGTACCGATCGCACGTTCACCCGCCGGCTTGATGTGAGCGCTCTCACTGGCCATACTCGGCGGCTCGCCCGACTCGAGCGCGAGAGCGGAAGCCGACGCGAAGAACGACAGCGCGACGCTCGCGCAGAAGGACAAGCGTCTTGAGCTCGGACGATGGATGGTGCGCGTCATCGGTCGATGAGCCGGAGGCCCGACACACGACGATAGCCGCTCACGCGCGCCGGAGGCAACGTCCGCACCACGCCTACACCGGCGCTCATCTCGAAAAACGCGCGCGGGCGCGAAAGATCAGTCTTGGAAGGTATCGGCCAGACGCAGAAACAGCGCAGGCCAATCGACAGCCGCATAACCCTCGCCGAAGCGGACGAAAACCGCATGATGAGCGGGCACCACGAACACGTACTGCCCATTGTAGCCCTTGGCGAAATAGCCGCGACCGTCGCGGGTCAAAAACCACTGATAGGCGCCGCGCCGCACCCAACCATCGGTGGTGTGAACCCAACCGGCAGTCGGATCGGGCGTGAGCGCGCGTTCGACCCAAGCGCGCGGCAAGATCTCCTGCCCGTTGAGCGAGCCGCCGTGCAGAAACAAGAGCCCCAATCGGGCATGGTCGCGAGCCGTCGCGTTGAAACCACCAAAAAATTTCTCGATCCCGCTCGAGTCGCTATCGAGTGACCAAGAAGCCGGTTGCTGTGCGCCGAGCGGTTGCCAGAGCGCGCGCTGGAAATAGTGCGCAACCGTTTCGCGGCCCAGGCTCCGATGCAAGACATCCCACAAAAGCTGGATGTTCACGCTACCGTACATGTAGTGGCTACCCGGGAGCCACTTGACATCGTACGAGTACATTTGGCCGCGCAGATCGGTGCTGTAGTATAGCTTTGCACCGGCCAGCGACTCTTCGTTGAAGTCGATGCCCGAGGTCATGCGCAAGAGTTGGTCGAGCGTGATTTGGCGATAGCCGGGCTGCGAAGCCAGCTCCGGAATGTAGTCGGTGACCGAACGATCGAGTGACTCGAGCAGCCCTTGGTCGAGCGCTCGCCCAATCAGCGCGGCCGCATAGGTCTTGCTCATCGAGAACCCCGGCAAAAGCGTATTTTCCGAGACACCGGCGAAGTAGCGTTCGTAGACCAGCTGGTCGCGGTGAATCACCAGGAAGGCCCGAGTTTCGCGCTGCGAAAGCAGCGCCTCCAGCGTGCCCAACGCGGCGTGCTCGGTGCCTTCCAATGAAAATCGCGCTTCGCGATCGCTGCGCGGCAGCGGCAGCGGCGCGCTCGACGGCCGCACGCTGCGACCGTCGAAGTTGCGCACACTCGCCAGCGTCGGCCGGGCGTAATAGAAGATGCGCGCGGGCAGGCAGCCGCAGCACGACCATGCCACGACGAGCAGGCCGAGCAGCCGCCGAAGTCGCCAAAGCTGCTGCCGAAGCTTCACGCTCACCCGGGCATACGCGCATTTCGCAGCAAGCGATACGCCAACTGTAAGCGGACGGGTGCCGCTGGCGTTCTTCGACCATGACGAAACCGCAACGCTCGCTGATGGTCGCATTTTTGCTCACTTCCGCCGTCGCTGCGGGCTGCGCAAAGAACGAAGAACCGCCCCCTCCGGTCGCCCAGGTTTCAGCGGGGCCGGGCGCCACGGCCGCCGGTCCGGTCGCGGCTGCTTCGGCCAGCCCGCTCGAGCAAAAGCCGAACGTCACCAACCGCAAGATCATCCGCCAAGCCGAGCTCGAGCTCGAAGTCGCGGCTCCCGGCAACACGCAGACTGCCATTGAGCGGCTCGCCGAGCAGCACGGCGGCTACGTGGTCAGCGCCGTGCGCGACACCGAGAGTGGCAGCGCGGTCGACGTGCGCGTGACCGTGACGGTGCGCGTACCCCAGGCCGAACTCATGAGCACGATCGCCGAGCTCAAACATTTCGGGCGCGGAGTGGGCTCGGAGCGCATCACCAGCGACGACGTCACCGACGAGTTCGTGGACCTGGTCGCGCGTACCACCAGCCAAAAGCAGCTCGAACAGCAATACCTCGAGCTGCTCAAGCGCGCTTCGAACGTGAAAGACGCCATGGAAGTGCAACGCGCGCTGGCGGACGTGCGCACCGAAATCGAGCGCATGGAGGGCCGGCAGCGCCTGCTGGAAAAAGAGAGCGCGTTCTCCACGCTCACCGTGCACCTGACGACCGCGGTTCCGCAACTCGCCGTCTCGGGCGGCGGCTTTTCGGGCACGATTCGCCGCGCCTGGTCAGACTCGTTGAGCCTGAGCGCAGACATGATCAGCGGCGGCATTCGCCTAGCCGGCTTCTTCTTGCCGGTATTGCTGTTGATCGTGCTGCCGACGGGTTTGCTGATCTGGGGGCTGCAGAAACTGTCCCAACGACGCAGAGCCGCGCTCCTCGCGAACTTGGGGTGAATCGCGACGCAACGGCAATGGACACTCCGAAGAGCGCCCCACGGCGAGAGTCAGCGTAGCACCGCGCTCATCAGGCGAACGTCCTTGAACAAGCGCGAGCTATCGGTCCCGAGGCGCGTGGCGATGTACGCCAAGTCGTGATCGTGAACGACCGAAAAGCCGAAGCCCGCGAGCAGGGTGCGCATTTGTTCCGCGCTGAACGCCGAACGAAACGGCTCACCGATCAGGCCCAGGGCGAAACCAGCTGCCGCCCGGACGAGCGAGGGAGAAGTGTAGAGAATAGCGAGCTGACTCCCCGGCGCCGAGCGTGCCTGCACGACCCCAAGCGTCGCCTCGATGTCGGCCCGCTCGAGGTACATGACGACGCCTTCCCAGACCCAAGTCGTCGCTTGCGTGGGGTCGTGACCGGCCGCGGCCAGCGCGTCTTCGAGGCGATCGCGCGTGAAGTCGACGGGTACGAAGCGGAGCTCTCGCGCGGCGAGCTGCAGCGACGCGACGCGCTCGCGCTTGCGGCGTTGCGAGTCGGGATGGTCGACTTCGAAGACCGTGGTGTTCGCCAGCTCTGGCATTCGCCAGGCGCGGCCGTCGAGACCGGCGCCGAGAATGACGAGTTGTGGTGACGCGGCCTCGCGAATCGCCGCGTCGATCGCGACGGTGCGCGGTACCATCATCTTGACTCGCCCGACGAGGAGTTTGCGCTCGAGGCGCTCGCGGAGCCCCTTCGGCGGCACGCCTGCCAGGTGCTGCTCGACGCGTTGCCGAGCATCCGCTGGCAGCAAGCTGAGCGCGGTCGGGTCGGCAAACGCGGTCACTGCGGTCCTGCCGTGGGCGGCCGCTCGGGCCGCGGCGACCATCACGGCGGTCTGGCTCTCTGTTCCTGGCTTCACTTGAACCTCCTCGGCATTTTCGTTCGTCCTTTGCGCGAGGGCTCGGGCAGACCCCGCTCGAGCAGCTCCAGCGCCTCGCGAATCATCGGACTCAGCGGCTGCGGCCGCTTCAGCCGCAACCACCTCTCCAAGGCAGTCATGACCGCAGCGTGGGCAGTCGCGGCGAGCAGCGAGGGGTAAATCTCGCGATCGGGGTCGAGGCCGGTGCGCTCGGCGATCGCCTGCGCGAGGGCATGTTGCGCGGCGAGGGCTCCCTTCCAGAGCTCGGCCCGCAGCGAAGGATCTTCGAGCACGAGCAGCGTCGCCTCCCGACTTTTGGAAGAATCATCGAAAACCAGCTCTTCGTACGGGGCGATCAAAGCGGCGTTGAGCGCCTGCCACAGCGGCTCGCCGCGGGGCCGCGTGCGAAGCACCTTTGCCGACTGCTGGGCGCGCCCCACGAGCCGGTCGGAGAGCGCCTCGTACTTGTTGGAGAAGTAATTGCTGAAGGTCCGCCGCGAAACCCCGACCGCAGCCACGATGTCTTCGGTTCGCACGTTCGAAAGGCCGTGCTGTTTGGCGAGGCGCAACGCCGCCAAGCTCAGCTCGCCACGCAGGGCGCGTTTTTTCCGCTCTCGCAGGCCTGCTGCTGGGTCGGTCACCGAGGTCTTCGGCCGCTTCATCGGAAGCCAGGCTAGCATTAATTGCTCACTGAGCAATATTGCTCACCGAGCAATATTGGCACGGGCCGGCGCAGAGCCCCATCCCCAGGCTTTTATTCGATGGTCACGAGCTCCCGGCGCGCCGCGGCGCAGCCTTCGGCCTCGAAGCCGGAGGCATCGGCGAGGGCGGGCACGCGCGTGCCTTCCGTCACGACGCCATCGACAACTCCTTCAATAGATGTCCAGCGCCTCGACCCGTCTCGCCGACGCGAAAGCGCAATTCGAATTCGAACTGTACCTTGCCGTTCGCGACGGCCTCCCTCCCGCACCCCTCGTTATCTGCCACAGTCGCGCCCTGACCTTGATGGCGGCAAGCTTCGTGCGCCAGGAAGAGAAGCGGCGCTTCGGCATCGGAGCCAAGGTGGAGGCTCGGAATCCGCAGTGCACGAGCGTTGCAGCGACATCCGTTTGCTTTGCCGGTCGCACAATCTCTTGCACCGACCGCTCGCCAAGCGTTGCCGCGTCGGCTCTGCCACATCTGGCTGCCAAGATTGCCGCGAAGAAAATGTACGGAGCCCTCAGGGACAGCCGAAGGGGCAACCTTCGATAACCGCAGAAGACGCAGCCCCAAGCGAGCGCCGTCGTTGCTACGGCGCATGGTCGCGCCGGCGGTGCGCGTCTAGGACGCCATACCGCCGCCACAGCTCGGGGCATGGAATGTGTAGAATCATAAGACCGCCGCTCGTTAATTCAGGGGCCCCCGAAGGAGGAGCTCAGCCGAGGTTCGAGCTGCGATGCAGAATCGCACCACTTTCGGGTGTCACGAAGCGCTTCGAGCACCCACTCCGCCAGGCTACTTCAGGTTCTCGCCGCCGACGTACTCGTCGGACCAATCTTCGCCTTCGAAGGGCCAGTATTCTTCGTCGTCACCGAGGTAGCGCGCGGCGTCGAGGGAGTCGATGATGGTTTGGGGCAAGAGGCCTTGGGACAGTGCTTCGACTTCGATTTCGAGCGAGCGCTTTTTGCCGAGCACGGTTTCGATGCGGCCGAGGCGCGCGCGACGGAGCAAGCGTGACAGGCGGCGATCGAGCCGCGTGAGCGTGTCCTTCGCCAGTGCCAGTTCTTGGGCTTCGACCGCGACGCGAAGTTTCTGCGCTTCGTTGTAAAGTTGCGTGGCACGCTCGCGATCGGCCGCCAAAAGGCCAGCGAGATCTTCGCCTTTTTCGCCGGCGCCGACGGCGCCGACTTTGGACGGCAAGGCCGCGCGCGCGGCGCGCGCCCGGATTTGTAGCGCTTCGAGCTCTTTCTCGAGCGCGCTGAGATCGCCGGACTGCTTGCCGTTCGAAGCGCGCTCGGCTTCGCGCAAGAGCCGCTTCAGTTCGGCAATTTGGCTCTCGATGCGCTCGACCTTGTCGAGCTCGGTTTGGCCGAGCGCTTCGCGCGCTTGCGGCACCAGCGATTTGGGTGAAGCTAGGTGTTCGCGGGCGCTGTCGAGGTCGCCCATCGCGCGCCGCAGTCCACTTTGTTGATGGTCGAGATCCGCCAGCCGCCGCGCTGCACGACCATAGGCGGCGTCCATGCGCACGAGCGCGCCCAGCGAACGCGCCGTGTCTTCGGACACACCGAGGCCCGCGCTGGCGGGATCGGTGCTGGTGCGTACGGCCGAAACCAGCTTTTGGATTGCCGCGTCGTCGCGGCTCAGTTGGCGTGCCGCGTCGCGCACCGGATCGTAGCGTTTGAGGAACGCGTTCAGCTTGGCGTCGGCCTGCGGAAAGCGACACGTGGCGAGATCGATGTACGCGTCCAGGATGTACGTCTCGTCTTGATAGCCGTGCTCGAGCTTCAGCTGTTTCAGCTCGTCGATCGCGTCGCGCGCGCCGTCGTAGTCCTTGGCTTCGTAGCGGGTGGTCGCGGTCTCGTACAAAGCCTCGGGCAGATTGTCCGAGTCGTGCGGGACCAAGTAATAGTAGTAGCGCGCATCGTCGAAGCGATACTGCTCGTGCGCCACGCGGCCCAAGCCGAGGCGCGCCAAGTCACGAACGCGAAAGAAATCCGTGCCGCCGAAGAGGGGAGCTTTCTTGGGCGTTCGCTTGGGGTCGGCCACTTTGCAGAACAGCGCCTCGCCCTGTTTGTAGTCTTTGCGCTCGACCGCGATCACGCCCGACAGATAGGTGGCTTGCGCCCAAAAGCGCGATTTTTCCGAGACCGTGCCATAAGCTCGAAGCGCCTCGTCCGGCTTGTTTTCGAGCTCTGCAACGCGCCCCGTCAAGTACGCGACGTCTCCCGTGACTTCGTCGGGAGCACCAGGCTCCACGCCCTTCAAGTCGCTCAACATCAGTTGCGGTTCGTCGCTCTCGAGCGCGAGGTCGACCAAGCTGTGCACTGCGCGGCGGTACCAGATATCGCTGGGTGAAGCCGCCAGCAGCTGACTGAGATAACCCCGCGCCGGCTGATATGCGCCTCCGCGGCCGAGCGCATCGCCGAGCCAAAAGGTCGCGGCGCGCCCCTCGTCCGAGTTTTTGAACGGATCGAAGCGCGGCGATTCGACGATGTAGACCAGATCGCCGATCGCCTCGTCCCGGCGTCCGTCGGCAATTTTCAGCTCGATCGAGGCGAGCTCGTCGCGGATCCGCTGCAGGCTCAGGGGCGCGCTCGGTCCCAGCTTTTGCTTGTCGAGCGCGGCTTGATAGGCACGCATGGCAACGCCGCGCGTGTCGGTGGAATCAAGCGAGCCCGTTGCGGCGACGGCCGCCGGCTTGCCGGCAACGTCCGTGTTTTCGCCCGGCGAGGTCGGCGCTGCGGGCGCGGGCGCTGGCTTGGGCGCCTGCGCAAACACGGTCGCTGCCCAGGCGAACGTGACGCCGAGCAGCGCACCAGATAGTGGCAGCCGTTTCATTTCACGACCCGCGCACGCAGTCGAACCCGAAGATCGTACTCACCGTCCTGATCGTCGGGAAAATCGTGACCCATGTCGGAGCTGTCTTGAATCACGAGGTGCGCGTCGACCAGTTTGCTTTCGGGGATCACCACCGAAAAGCGCGAACTCTGCCAGGTGCGGTATTCCTTGTTGCGCGCGTCGAAACGCTCGATGTCCACGCCCAGCACGTGGTGCCCCGGTGCCACGGAGTGTTCGTACACGGTGCGCTCGTCTTCGGCCGAGAAACGCTCTGGCGCGCTGAACACCACGCCATCGTCGAGCGTGACCGTGAAGTTCGAGACACGCGCTTCGGCGCCGCGCGTCTCGACCACGACCCTCACCTTGCTGGCATAAAGCGTAGTAGTGAGCGCGGAGACGCGGCTGCGCAGCGTGGCGATGTCGGCCAGCAGCTTGTCGTACTCGACCGGCGGAGGCTGCGTGCCGCCATCGGCGAACTCGTTGGCTTCCGGGTTCAGGGGCGAAGGTTTGTTGGCCTCGCTCGCACCCGAAGCCTTGGCTGGTGGTGGACCGCCGAGATCCTCGCTCCCGCTGGCTGGCGCCGAGTCCGGCTTGGCTTCGGCCTTGTCTGCTTTCTCGACCTTGCTGGGCGCCTTTTCCTCGGGCTCTTTGGCGGCCCGCTTGGGTTGCGCCAAGGCCACGAAGGACAACAAGAGCAACGGGGCCGCGAGGAACGCGTGGCGAATGCGCATAGCGCCCTTCACGCTATCATGCGCCGGTTCCGGAAAGAAGCGCGCGGCCGCCCGCAAAGTGCGCGGGATTTCGGCGGCAATTCGAGATGTAGAGTCGGGATGGCAGAGACGCGCGCACCGTTCGGCACACGCGTTCCCTGCGAGCCCGGGTGCTCGAGTGCTGGCGCTTTCGCCACTAGCTATGAAAGGGAATGAACAGACTGAGCCCACCGGTCACGGTGATGTCGTTCACGATCTTTTCCAGGCCGAGCGCCACGCGTTTCTGCTGGTGGATCGCGTCGCGCACGTCCCAACGCAGGGCGAGCCACTCGGTCAGATAGAATTTCATGCCTAGACCGAGCGAGCCGGTGAGACCCGTCACCGAGGGCTCGACCGTGGCGCCACCGCCGAGCGACAGGTAGAAATCATAGCGGCTGATGCCGCCACCCATCCAGCGCACTTTGCCGTAGGCCATGGACCAGATCAGGTGGCCCATGAAAAACTGCATGGCGTTGTTCTCCGACGCCGTGATGCCGACTTGGGGCTGGCGCTCGGCGATCGCATCCAAGATCTCGTAGTGCTCGCGCGTGCGCAGGTAGCTCGCCTCGAGCCCCAGATCTTCAGTGAAGTGGAAGGTGTACGCGGCACCGTAGGTCGGCGCGCCGTCGGTAATGTCGCCTGCGAACCAGCCCCCCATGGCCGAGAGCTCATGGCGCAGCGATTTTTTGATCAGCCGCGGAACGACACCGCGATAGGCACGCTCACCGATCAACTGCTGCTTCAGAGCTTCGTCGACGCACTGTGCCGATGCTCGAGATGGCCTGCCGAGCAAGACCAGCGCGGCCAGCAGCATTGCGCACAGGGATCGGGAAAGACGACGGAGCGCCAAGTCGTTCCACCGGATATCATAGAAGCGCGCGCTTTCGGCGAAAGCTCGCTGAAAGCCTCGCGAACGACCGGCCGATTGCCCGACGACCTCGCGATATCATGCATTTTCTGCGACAAAACACGGAGTACGACCCGCTCGCACTCGACCCGCGCTAGCCTCACCTTTGTTCGATGCAAAGGTGCACATTCGGTCTGCTCGCGTTGCTCTCGGCGCTCGTGACGAGTCACGCGCTGGCCGAGCCCGACCAGGCGAAGCCGGCGACGAACGCGGTTTGTGATCGAGAGTCGACCGCGATCGGTCGCAGCGCATGCCGACTCGCCGAATCGATCGCGGGACAGGCGGACTCGGCGCTGGTCGTGGCGACGGGAGCGCTCGGTGACGAGCGGGTGGCGCTGCCCGCGACGGTCAGCGAGCGCCTCGCTCAGCTCGTGGCCGCGAAGCTTGGACCGGCGTCTCGCTTCAGCAAAGAGCCGCTCACGCTCGCCCAAGCGCAAAGCATGACGAGCTCGGCGCGCGGATTGATTTACCTCACGGTGTCCCTGTATCGGGATCGATTGGACGTGAGCGCCGATGTGTTCGTCGGCTCCGGCCGGTTTTGGCAGAGGCTCAAGAACCCGGGCTTGAAGCTGAAGGCGCACACTTTCGCCACCACCGCCCTCGATCCGGAGCTGCGCGCGCTGTTCCCCGCGATCCCGCTGGTCGTTTCCCGTGTGGACAAGGCGCAAACCGCGGAGCACGACATTCTGGCACTCGCCTGCGGCGATCTGCGCGGGGACGGCTCGAGTGAAATTGCCACTGTCGGGCGCCGCCGCGTTCAGGTGGGACGCCTCGAACACGGCCGCTTTGCCGCGCGAGCCAGCCTGAATTGGGCCGACAACTCGGCGATCGCCGGCAGCCCGCTGCGTGAACCGATCGCGGTCTCGACGGTGCCCGAGCCGGGCCGACTGCGCGTCGGGCTGAGCGACCGCGCGGATGGCCTCGAGCTCTCGGGTGCGTTGCGCGTCGAGCAGCGCTGGCATGCGTTGATGCCTTGGCCGGGCGCGGGCTGCACGCGGCGCGCTGGCATCGGTTACGAAGGAAAAGCTCGAGCGTGTCCGGGTTCCGCTCCGACGCCTGAAGTGGACTTCGGCACACCCGTCGACGCGTTCGACAGCCGCGCGCTCACCGATCAAAGCGGCCAGCTGCACATCGTGCGGGTCGCGCGTCCGTTGGGCGCCGATTTCGCGCGCGCGCTCGACTCACTGCACCCGGAGGTGGTCGTGCCCGACGTGGGCGCGCAGCTCGCGGTGGGCGATCTGGACGAAGATGGTCTGCCGGAAATCGTGACTTCGTCACCCACCCTCGATCGGCGAGCGGATCAACTGCTGGTGCGCACGCTGACGACCAACGGCCAGCTGCGCGAACGGCTACGCTTGCCCGTGCCGAGCGGCATCGATGCGCTGGCCATCTGTCCCGGCGATGGCCGAGCCATGGCGCCGCTCGCGCTGGCGACAGGCGACGGAATTTGGCTGATCCGGTGAAACGCCTCGCTCGACGCGCCTTCCTCGCGGCCATGGCCGGGGCCGCCTCGGCCAGCGCGCTCGGGCGGACACCGAGCACAGGCACGCTACGCCTGCGGCTGCCGCTCTATTTCGGCGGCGTCGACCCGCACTCGCTGGATGACCCGCTGTCGGCGTTGATCGCGCCGGCGATCGCCGATCCGCTGTTCGCCTTGGACGCGAGCGGCAAGCCCTATCCCACGCTGGCCAGCGCCTTGCCCGAACGCAGCGCGGGCGGCGCTCGCATCACGCTGCGCACAGAGTTGCTCAGCGCACGCGGCAAAGCGCTGTCCGCAGCAGATGCGGTGTTCGCGTTGAAGCGCGCGCAGGGCCTGGGCGGCGCGGCCGTGCTGAGCGCGTTTCGTCCGCCGAGCGTGGACCCCAAAGATCGCCTCGCGTTGTTCGTCCCAGAGGCCAATCCCGAGGCCTTGGCGCGTGCACTTGCGAGCCCACTGACCGCGCTCGTACCGCGCGGATTTTCCGCGCTCGCTCCGGACGGCACCGGCGCGTTCAAGGCCAACTTCGCGAGCGGAACACTCAGCCTGACCCGCAATGAAAACGCCGCGCGTGGCGCGGCGTTCCTCGAGCGCATCGAGCTCGGGCGCGCCGCCGATTTGGCGGACGCGCTGCGCGCCTTCGAAACCGGCCAGGCCGACGTGGGCTGGCTCGGTAACGGACTGTACCGTCCCAAAGCCGGCGCGCTGCCGCTGGATGGTCCGAGTTTTGGCTGGTTCGTGCTCAGGACCGGGCTCGAGGCCAAGACTTGGGGCGCCCCTGGGATCGCCGGGCAGCTGACCGCCAACTTGCCGGGCGCGGCGCTCGCGCGCTTCGGAGTGAGGCCGGTGCCCGGCGCCGGCAGCGGCGCGCGCTGGGGTGGCGGACCTGCATCACTCTTGGTCAGCGAAGATGCGCCACACGCGGTCGAGCTCGCGCGCGCCATGGAGCCGCTCTTGAGCTCGAACGGCAACGAGATCCGCGCCACCCCCGTGGCCCGCGCGACCTGGCTCGAAGCGCGGCGTTCACGGCGCTTCGCGCTGCTCCTGGACTTCGTGCGCGCCGCCAATGGCGATGTCACCCAATCCGCTCAGGCCTTGCTGGCTGCGGTCGATCCCGAGCTCGCGCGACGCCCCCCCAAAAACCTGAGCTCGGTGCTCGACGCCACGCGAACGCTCTCGCTCGGCGTCGTGGGTGAGGCGCGCATCACGGGCGCGCATGGCGCGGAGTTCGAGGGCCTGGACAGCTGGCAGCTCGGCAACGTGTGGCTCGACCCCGAACGGCGTTGAGCTGCCCGCTCACTCCGGCAGCTTGCTCGGAACTGGGACCTTGCCGCCCTTTCGCAAGTATTCCACGAGCACTTGCGTCAAGCGATCGTCGGCTTTGACGCAGGCCATGCTCACGTCGCCACTGACTGCGCCTTTGCATTCCTTTCGCCGTTTGCTGACGGCGGCGTTGATCGTGGCGTCTTCGCGCAGCGCGGCCTGCACGTTGTCGTCCAGGAAGCGCCACTCCACCTTGGCGGTTTTGGGAGCCGGGGGCTTATCGAGCGTGACCTCTTCTTTGGCCAGAGTCACGCACAAGCCGTTCCAACGCAGCGCTTCGTAACCGCCACCTGCGCCGCTGACTTGCATCCCCGTCGCATCGCCGCCGCGCTCGACCAGCAGCAGCACCTCTTCGTCGAACTCGAGGAACGAGTTGTCGGACGCACCGCCTGCCGCATTCCACGCCTGAGTCTTGCGTGTGAGATAACCGCGCGTGAACCCGAAGCCATTGCCGAACAAGTACAGCGCGAGCGATGGTGAGCCGCTGTTGCACATGCGCTTGCTGAATTTCTGATCCGGCATGCAGAAGCGACCGGCCTTGGCACATCCGGTCGGCACGCTGATCGGCTCGGCTGGGGGATTCTTCTTGGCCTCCGCGCTCGCTGCCGGTGCAGCGGGAGCAGCTTCAGCGGCGGGCGCGGAGGTTTCGGGTTGTGCGGGAGGGGCGGCGGGTGCTCCGGCACAGGCGGCCAGGAACAGAGCGAGAGACGAGCAAAAAAGACGTTTCATTGCGGCGTGCTCTTTAGGGATTGGAAGAGAGGCGGGCCTTGATCGTACTCAGGGTTTCGGGATCGAGCCTGGGGGAGCGATGAACGATACGACCGCTCGGGTCGACGACCAAGATCGCAGGCAGCCGTTTCTCGCCGAGCGCGTCGGCTAGGCGAAAATCCGGGTCGAGGTAAACCGGATACGAGACGCGATTGGCGCTGAGGTAAGCGCTGACCACGCCGGGGGATTCGCCGACGTTCAGGCCGATCACGCGCACGCCCTGCGAACCGTAGGCCGCTTGCAACCGTTCCAGCTTGGGGCGCTCCTGCTCGCAGGCGGTGCACCAGGTGGCCCACAGGTCGATCACCGCGAGCGAGCCACCGAGCGCTCCCGCCAGCGATTCTGCCCGACCATCGCTGCGAGTCAGCGCCATTTTCGGCAGCGACGCCGGCTCGGGAGCGCGAGCAGACGCGCAACCGAGGGCCAAGATCCCGAGACACATCACAGCGCGCATCAAAAGC
>DASSMT010000349.1:0-3235 GCA_035688655.1 Polyangiaceae bacterium
CAACGCCTTCAGAAGCAGCCAAACCCGCGCGGTCGCCGTCAGCGCGCCGCGGCGCGGCGATTGAAGGCCACGACATCATCGTAACGAACACCGCTGCCGCCGAAGATGTCGAGCGCCGAACCAATCGTCAAATCCACCCGCCCCTGCCCCAGCTCGCTGACCAACTCCAGATCCGCGAGCGAGTTCGCGCCACCCGCATACGTGCTGGGGATGGGCGACCAAGCGGACAGCTTCTCCACGAGCTCCGCATCGACCCCACGACACAGCCCTTCCACGTCGACGGCGTGAACCAAGAATTCAGCACACGTTTGCGACAGCTGCTCGAGCGTCGCCTGAGTGATCGCCACATCAGTGAACGTTTGCCAGCGATCGGTGACGACCCAATAGTCCGCCCCGCGGCGACGGCAGCTGAGGTCCAAAACGAGTCGCTGCCTGCCCACTCGACGTTCGAGCTGAGCCAGGCGATCGAAATCGACTCGACCAGCGCGAAACACCCATGAAGTGACGATCACGTGCGAAGCGCCGGCATCGAGCCACGCAACGGCATTGTCCAAATTGACCCCGCCGCCCAACTGCAAGCCGCCGGGATACGCCGAAAGCGCGGCGCGAGCCGCCTCTTCGTTGCCGGGGCCGAGCAAGATCACGTGGCCGCCGAGCAACCCGTCACGGCGATACAACGCGGCGTACTCGGCGCTCGATTTCTCGGACACGAAATTGGTACGCAACGCCTCACTCGGAGCACCCAGCGTGCCTCCGACGAGTTGCTTCACTTTACCTTCGTGGAGATCGATACAAGGACGGAACACCAACGGACCATAGAAGCGCCGCACACCGAACGCCAGTCTGGCGCTGTTCGCTCGCGATGCTCGTCCTGATCATCGTTGTCGTCGCCCTTGGGGGCGCGCTCGATGATCGCGCCTCGCACCGGCGATCCCCTGGCAGACAATCAAGAATTCAAACCGAACTCGGATCCCGAACCGCAAAGCCCGCGCCAGCGAGCAACCATTGGCCCCTCCGGCAGCCTCCGCCGTGCCCCTAGTGGATTCCGCTACGAAACAAACAATCATTTTACCCGGATATTATTGACAAGGTTATTTTACCCGGGCATATTCATTTTCCCATGGCTTTTGGACCTCCCAGCTACTCCGCGTTCTCCGGCGACCGCTTGATCGCCTTCGGTCCATTGGTGGATGTGCTTTCCGCTGCGAAAGCCCACCTGGATTCGAGCGAAGACCCGCAGCTGTTGATCTTCGAGGATCGCACCGGCCGGCAGCTGGATTTCGACTTCCGGGGCAGCTTGGAAGAAGTTTTGGGGCGCGCGCTCCCGCCCCCCGAGCGCCCTGGCCCGGGTCGACCGAAACTCGGCGTGGTCTCGCGTGAGGTTTCGCTCTTGCCCCGACATTGGGAATGGTTGGAGGCACAACCGCAAGGGATCTCCGCAGGACTGCGGCGATTGGTCGAAGCTGCGCGCAAGCAGAATCCCGGTGAAGAGCGCGCACGCAAAGGCCGCGAGGCATTGAACCGATTCATGACTGCCATTGCCGGCAACCGTCCGAACTATGAGGAAGCCACACGCGCTTTATTCGCATCGGATCATGCGCGCTTCGAAGAGTTGATCGCGGATTGGCCGGAGGACATTCGCGCACACACGCTGCGCGTGCTCGAAGAGTCGCTCGCGCCCAGCGACGAGCTCGACGATTGAAAGGCGTTTCGGCCCGGCGCTGCCCGAGCTGCCACACCGACGCGCAGCGAAGCTCCCGCTCGCTACGCGTCACCGTAACGCGGTGTTGGAATATGCGACACGCCGCGACGCAATCAGCGCTCGCTCGACGTTCTTGCCGCGCAGTCTACCTCTGCTGGTGATCTCGATGGTCGCGAGTGCGCCGGAGCTCATGCGCCGTGGCCTGGCGCTGTGACTCCACGCACTGTGACTCCGCGCACTATGAGTCCATGCTCCGTGACTTTGTGCACCGAGCTTGGTAGCTCCCGACGTCACGACCGAGCGTTGCCGCAGCAGCCCGCGCTAGCGTCCACCTCGAGCGAACACTTTCCAGGTTGCGCGCGCACGCGCCAAGGTTGCGCTCGAGGCGTTCGCCTTCTGCAGGTGTTCGATCACGCCGTCGAGCGTGGTCACGTCGCGCGGGAAGGCTTCGTCGCGCGCGGTCTCGCGCGCCATGTCGCCGATCGGCGAGCGGAGGTTCTTCTGCTTCCCCAACCAATCATAGAAATTCGTGAATGCAGCCATTGCGCCCGCGGTGTAGCACGCTTTTCCCGGCCTCAGCCTACGGAAAGGCCCAAAATCTTGCCTATTCCGGCGGTGACGGCCATGGCGAGACTGCCGCCCAGGCAGACGCGGATCGCCGCGCGCGCCATGGGTGCGCCCCCGAGCCGCGCGCCGAGCGCGCCCAGCACGCCCAAGCTGACTAGTGACAGCCCGGCGATGGCCGGCAGACGAAGTGAGGCGGGTGCGAGCAGCAGCGCGATGATCGGCAGCACGGCAAAGCTGCCGAAGCTGAGCGCGGAGATCCACGCAGCTTGCAGCGGTCGCGCGAGTGCTTGCGGATCGATGCCCAGCTCATCGCGCAAGTGCGCGCCCAAACGATCACGCAGAGTGAGTTGTTCGGCGACTCGCTGCGCGAGCTCTTTGTCCAAACCGCGTTGCACGTAAATCAACGTCAGCTCCTCGAGCTCGGCGCGTGGTTGGCGTTCGAGCTCGTGCTTCTCGAGTTCGATGTCCGCGTGCTCGGCGTCGCGTTGCGAGCTCACGGAGACGAACTCACCGACGGCCATCGACATCGCGCCTGCGACCAAGCCAGCGACACCCGAGATCAACACCGTTTGCTTGGACGCGTCCGACGCCGCGACGCCGATCATCAAGCTCGCAGTGGAGACGATCGCGTCATCCGCCCCCAACACCGCCGCACGCAACCAACCCGCCCGCTGACTGCGATGAATTTCACCGTGAGCACCACGACGTTTCGCTTTCGACGTATTCTCCATTGCAAGCTGGCTCTTCGAGATGGGTATAAATCCTCGACGTGAATCCTACTATTGGGGCGAAAATAGCCGATACTGTGTCGGTTTTGTGTTTCAGAACTGAAATGCTTCCGACAATTCGCACACGAGCACTTGTATTCCGATGCGGTGACGGTTATTCAGCGACCTACCTTCCTTACGAGTGATGAGGGGAAGCGGAAATATCGTGTCTCGCGAACGAATCAGCACAAAAGAGGGC
>DASSMT010000372.1:0-18460 GCA_035688655.1 Polyangiaceae bacterium
GCAACTGCGAAAGTGGTTCGAGTCGAATGCGCCCGGCAGCCGGCACCACGGCTTCCCCGTGCTGAGCGAGCGCGGGCATTTGCTCGGCGTCGTGACACGCCACGAAATCATGGACGCAACGAACAAAAAAACGGGCGCGAGCGGCGACGCCGAGCCGCGCGTCGAAGAGCTGTTGAAACGCGGCGCTGCGGTGGTGTTCGAGGACAGCTCGCTGCGCGAAGCCGCCGATCTCATGGTAAGCTTTTCAGTCGGAAGGCTGCCCGTGGTCTCGCGCGCGGCACACAATCGGGTGATCGGGATCTTGACTCGCAGTGATCTGCTGGCCGCTCATGCTCGCCGACTCAACGAAAATGATCCGACACAACCACGTCTGAGAATCCCTTTCGTTCGCATCGTTCGCGTTTGAATTCAGAACCTGCTCTCACTCCAATAGGGAAGATGCTCATGAACCGTCCACACGCTCGCGCTGTCCTGGCTCTGATTTCCGTGCTGCCGCTGGCCGCTGCTTGCAGCAAACACACGGCCTCGGAGGCACCAGCGGCAACCACCCAACCGGTCGCCACCCCCGAACCTCCGCCGCCCGCGGCGGATCCCGCAGCCGATGCAAAGAAGATGTTCTCGACTCGCTGCGTGGTCTGTCACGGCGATCACGGCGCGGGCGACGGACCTGGTGCGGCCGCGCTGACCCCCAAGCCGCGCGCGTTCTCGGACGCCACTTGGCAAGCCAGCGTGACGGACGAGCAAATCGGAAAGACGATCGTGGAAGGCGGCGCAGCCGTGGGCAAGAGCGCGGCCATGGCCGCCAACCCCGATCTTGCCGACAAACCGGACGAAGTGAAGGAGCTCGTGAAGATCGTCCGCGCGTTCAAGCACTGATCGATGACGTTCGTCGTGACCGGGGCATGCCTGCGCTGTCGCTACACCGATTGCGTCGTGGTCTGCCCGGTCGACTGCTTCCACGGCGACGCGGAAATGCTGTACATCGATCCCGTCGCCTGCATCGATTGCGGTGCCTGCGTGCCCGAGTGCCCCGTAGAGGCGATCTACGATGAAGGCAGCGTGCCCGCTGAAGACGCGCGCTGGCTCGCGCTCAACGCCCAGCGTGCACCGACTTTGCCGGTCGTGAACCGCAAAGAAGCGCCGCTCGCGACCGCCCTCAGCCGCGCGCGGGAGCATGGGTTCAAACCAAGTGAGTAGCGTCGTTGCCAGCGAACGTGATCACGCACTTGCGACGAGTCGCTCGCGGGGATGTGGCTATGCCTCAACCGGTAGTCTCGGAGATCGCGTACGGAATTCAGCGCCTGGGTAAGTCTAAAGCACATGTCGCGCATTCCGGGGCTCGACATCGAAGATTGGTCGGAGCGACCCGAAGAAAGCTGACGCTCAGCGGCTTTCAAGGCTGGCGCCGCGAGCGGCTCGCGCGGCGATGGGCGCCGGCACGACCTGTGCAATACGGGGTGCGTGCTCAAGACAATTTCGGCGACCCTGATGCTCGTTCTGTGCACGGTTTGCAGGCTGGCTGGGGCGCAAACCGCCTATGACGAGCCGGGTTCGAGCGACTACCGAGCGCCGGCGACCGCCTCGTCCACGGCGACCGGTGTGAACGCAGCTCCACAATCGCCTGAGCCGTCCGCGCACAGCGAGTGGCCGCCCCCCAACTGGTACGGGGGCCAGTTGTTGATCAGTGATGCGGTGACGCTGAGCGTGTTCGGAACCGGAATTGGGCTTGCGAACGCGGGCAAAACCGGATCGACCGCGCAGAACATTGCGCCTGGTTTCCTTTGGGCTGGCACGCTCGGCTATGTGTTTGCGCCAGCGACCATCCATGTGGTGCACGGGCGCCCGGGCATCGCCTTGGCGAGCGCCAGCTTGCGCTTCGTCGCTCCATTGTTTGGCGCGTTTTTGGGTACATCCGGCTGCAGGAACGGTAACTGCGGATCGGAATCAGGGCCGTGGGTCGGGCTCACTGCTGGGATCCTGTTGGCTTCGCTGCTCGACGCCGGTGCCTTTGCCTACGATCGCCGCGCGACGACGTCGGAGCAGACTGCCCAGTTTGGTGTATCTCCGTTCTTGTCGTCGGATGGCAAGCGCGGCGAGCTCAGGGTCTTCGGCACGTTTTGAACGCGAGCTCTCGAGTCACTCACCAGTCGACCTCCGCAGCTTCGCGAGCTCCTGCTCTGCGATCCCCATTGACGAAAGCGCAAAGGCCGCGCCGTTGGCGACGAAAGTCTCATCACCCAGCAGTTCGATCAAGCGCGGCAGCACACGGCTCGGCACGGCGGCGATGTGGGGTAAAGCGCGGACCGCTTGTCCGCGCACGAAGTCGCTCGGATCGTCGAGACAGGTGAGCAACTTGTCCAACTCGGTCGCCGATCGCGGGCCGATCCGGCCGAGGGCGAAAGCTGCGCTGGCTCGAACCTGGTCATCCGGATCGAGAAGAGCTCGGCCGAGGACGGTCACCGCATCGAGCGACGCGAGGCGCGCATCGTGCGGTCGCGGGCTGGCGTCGAGGGGCAGCCTGTCGCGCAAGAAGTTCGAGAAGCCGTCGTGTCCGAAGATCCTACCCAAGGCGTGCGCAGAGCGAGCGCGGATGCGCGGGTCGGCATGCGAGAGCTGCCGAACGAGGAGCGGTGCCGTTTCGATATCCGTGACGTGAGCCAACACCTCGAGCACCGCGCCCAGCAACTCCGGCTCGGTTTCGGCACTGCGCAGCATCGAATCGAGGGCCCCTTCCCCGAGCTTCGACAGGCAGCGCGCAGCAGCGTCCGCGTCGTACGGATACTTGGAGCTGATGTCGGGGCGGGCCCCGTCGAACATTTGCCTGTGATGCTCGCCCCAGCTTCTGGCGATCAGAACGAGCAGGGCGTAAATGACGTCCGAGGACGCCCCCGCGATTGCAATCAGCGCGCCCACCGCAGCACGACGCACGGTTTGGTTCTCGTGTTGCAGTTGTTCGATTACCTTGGGTTCGAGCTGCGCGGCGGCCGCTCCCATCTTGGCGGCGCGATCCAGCGCGGCGATGCGCGCGCGCGCCGAGCGACCCTCGAGCGCTTGTTCGACATCGGCGAGGTAAGTGCCATTCGGGTCGATCGCGAGCAGAAGTCTCGCGATGCCTTCGTCCCAGCCTATGGCCAGATCGACCCACTCGAGCGAACGCAGCGTCAAGCGCCCGCTGATCGACCGCTCCGGAGCGCTCGTCCCATCGAGCAGGACCGGGATGAACCAGCCTTGCGTCGCCGGACGCCGCCGCAGTTCTTCGATCGCGAGCGTGAGCTCTTCATTCATGTACGAGTCAGTTTTCAGCGCCGACTGTCGCGAGAAACACGCAAGGAAGAAGGCTCCGGACTCAATGGCCGAGCGAATCGCGTCAGCCCAGTACTCTCCAGGCTTCAGTTGTTCGCGGTCGAGCCAAGTCTCGATGCCACGCGCATTGAGTGCTCGGGCGAGCTCCTCCACGGTCTTCGCGTCCTCGCGGACGTAGGAAATGAAAACATGGCGCGTTTGCGCGCGAGCTTCGTTCGCGGTCACCTTTTGCCCGACATGAAGAATACTCCGAACAGAGCCTGCATCGCACCTCGCGGGAGCTTCGTAGTTCCCGTCCGAGCCGCGTGCTGCTGGCTCGAAAGGGCTGGCGCGTACCCGGAAAAGACAGTAACATTTCGGGCTTCGCAGCCTGAAGATCCCCAATGCTCGCGTCTCGGTCGTCATTCCGACACACAAGGCCGCCCACGCTTGGCGATCGCGTTGGGCAGTGCCAAACCGCAGGTCGTCGAGCCGTCATTGCTCCCGCGCCGCGGCCGCCGAACACCGAACCGCGAACAACTGACTTGGTAACGAGCAGCGCTTACACGCCGACCAGAGGTGCCTGATGCTTAAGAGTACGATTGTCATTTTGCCGCTGGCTCTCGCTGGCGTCACCGGCTGCACATTCGAGAACGGCAAGTGCCCTGATGGCTTCGTGTGCACGCGCATTGCCGACACGCAGCCAGCCGGAGGGGCTGGCACGGGCGGAGGCAACCAAAACGGCGCGGGAGGGCGCGCTGTGGGCAACGGCGGCAGCGACAACGGCAGCGGCGGCGCCGGGCACGTTGGTGGCAGCGAGAGCGACGGCGGTGACAGCGGCGACATGGGCGGTCACGTCACCCCCACGAACCCCGGCGGCACTTGGACCAATGCCACGGGCGACCTCGCCGGCACTCCCTCCGGCTGCGGCACGATCTACTACGTCACCACCAAACCGGGCGAGAACCTGCTGATCCTCGGCGTGGCGAAACGAGGCGTGTTCACCAGCACGGATAGCGGCAAATCCTGGTCACAGCTGGGCACGGGCATGGGCTCGGCCAGCTTCGGCTCTGCGCTGACCGACGTGGTGTTCGATCCCGAGCACGACGCGACCTGGTGGCTCTCGGGCATCCGCTACGGCAGTCCCTTCAGAACCGACGACGACGGCGAGACCTTTCAGGCGCTCGCAAACTTCGACCAGAACGACGGCATCTCGGTCGATCTCTCGGACCCCGATCGCAAGACATTGCTGGTGGGCGGGCACGAGCAAAATCAAATGGTCCAGTATTCCGACGACGGCGGGAACACTTGGCAGAACATCGGCGTGAACCTGCCGGCGGATGCCGGCTTCACGAGCTTCCCGTACGTCGTAGACGACCGCACATTCATGCTCGCGACCTCCAACAGCACGACCTACCGCACCACCAACAAGGGCGACACTTGGAGCAAGGTGGTCAATGGTGGCGGCGGCGCCAAACCGCTCAAACACTCCGACGGCTCACTTTATTGGGCCGCGCGTGAGTCCGGCGGTCTCGTGCGCAGCACGGACGACGGCGAGACCTGGAGCGTGGTCACGCCTCCCGGTGTCGTTTTCGGCATGACGCCGATCGAGTTGCCCGACGGGCGTATCGCCATGCGCAGCGCGATGGGCATGTTGGTCAGCGAGGACAAGGGCGCCAATTGGCGTCAGGTGACGCCGCCCGTGCCCAATGATTTTTGGTGGTACGTGAGCACCTACAACGCGAAGGACAAGGCCTTCTACACGACGCGCTTCGCCTGCGAAGCCACGGTGGTGAACGCGGACGGCCTGATGCGCTACCCCTGGGACTACACTAAAGACTGAGCCCGCGCCCCGAGCGTGCGCATATCTGGGCGCACTCGGAGCGCGCGTCGGATTCAGGGCACGTCCAGCCCGAAATGCACGCAATAGTTGTAGTGATTGTGACGGAACGTGATCTTGGCGGTCCCGCTGTCGCCGGTCCACGCTGAGGTCAAGGTGACGGTGGTCCCGTTCAGCGTATCGATCGCGGTGTCGGCGGGCAACCCGCTCGCCGTGGCGATGTCCATGAGCCCGCGGCGATCGAGCGCCCCGGTCGCCGCGGTGAAGTCCTTCGAACCTTTGGTGGCTTGGACGTCGATCGATTCCACGGAGTAGCCTTCGAACGGGTCCGAGTCGCGCAGCAATCCGATCAAATCGACGTCTCGTCCTGCATAGTCCCCGGTGTCATCCGGCGTGACCGCGTAACCGACGGTCAAGACGGCATCGTCCGCGGGGACCGCGGCCAGGGTGAGCTTGACGCTGCTGTCGACAATCGCGACGGACGCGATGGCGATCTCGTTTTGGTTGGCGTCGATCACTTCGAAGCCGTTGCCCGCAGACCAGGCGGTATGCGCCTTTTGGTGCGGCTTGGGCAGATGCGTATCCCAAACTAGAGGCGGGTTGGGCACGTCGAAGTCGATGGTGATCACTTTGCCATCGCGCTGAACCTTGTTCGGCCCGAGCGGCTTCCAGGCGATGCCGCGGTTCACGATCAAGTCGAAGACCTCCCCGTACTTCTCACCCACGCGCTCGTAGCCTGGCCCGGGCAAGTGAACGTAATACGGACCATACGCGTACTTGGGGCCCGTGCACACGACTTCACCCGGGTGAGCTCGCCCCGCCCGCCACAACTGAATCGCGGGGCTGTTGTAGCCCGCACCTTTGACGGAGCTCGCTTGAGACGCGAGCATCACGATGTTGTTCGGCTGCTGCGTCACGGCTTTCAGGTCCGTGTTGAAGTCGCTCCAGAGTTGGTGAACCTTCTCGCCGTAGTCCGGTGTCCGGACCGAGTTGTCGCACTCACCGTGAGTGAGGATCACGCCGCCTACGCCGTAGACCTTGCCCGCCGCGTCGGCGAGCTTCTTGTAAACCCTGGCCTCGGAAAGCGCAGCGGCGAAAGACGTCGTGCCCTTGGCGATATATTGAAGGCAATAGCCACCGACCCCGACCGCCGAGTGGGTCGTGATGTAATCGTCGGTCTTGCCTCGCCCCGCCCAGGCTTTCGAGATCGAGTTCGCCATGCCCGAGTGCGGCGTCTCGCCGTACGGTCCCGTCGCGCTCAGACCAGCGATGTTGTTCGGATAGTTCAGGTTGTTCGAGAACGTACCCGGCACGTTCGGGCGGTGCGGTTCGGCGAGCGGCACGGCAGCCCACTGGGCGGAAGCAGAGCCGTCGATCGGGTATTTGGGATCCGGCCCATTGTCGATGAGCATCAGATTTTTGTACGGCTGCGTCAGGCTCACTGCGGTCGAGTACGCCCCGATCGAAAGGCTCTGACCGGTGCCGATGATCCCCGTCCAATCGTAGGGCGGCTGGGTGAGCTCGATTCCCGTACCGATGTAAGGGGGGCCGTCGGGGGTCAATGGTGGCCGAGAGCTCGTAGCACCCGCAACGGAGCCTCCGCCTGCAGCGCTGCTCTGCCCGCCGTGACCAGCGCCCGCGCTGGCCGTCGCCGCGCCGCTCGATCCGGCCATTTTTCCGGCCTGCGCACTCTCAGCTCCGCCAGTATCACCGCCCCCTTCCACGCCGCCGGCGCCACTGCCAGCAGTGCCGGCCGTTTCGTTTTTGCCACCGCTCGTGCACGAGAAGAGGGCGAGGGCGACGATAGTCATTATTCGCGGACGCATTGAGCAGCTGAGGATAGGAGCGCAACATGGGGTTGTCCACCGCAGCAGGGCTGGTTTCGTGGCGGTTTTGTAGGTACGCACCCGCGCTTGGCTGCTCGTGTGGCGCCGACGTGGTCACGGTAGGTGCATGCAGAAGGAAGGGGACTTCAATGAAGACGGCAGATGAGGTCCAGCCGATCGCTCCCACTGCACACCTCGTCGAGCTGAACATCCTCCGAGGTGTTGCGATTCTGCTGGTGCTGGGAGTGCACAGTCCCGGACACCGCGGTGAGTCTGGACGACTGCGCCCCCTCGACGGCCTCATCCATCAGTTTGGTTGGACCGGGGTCGATCTGTTCTTCGTGTTGAGTGGTTTCTTGATCGGGCGCTTGTTGTTCGCAGAGGTGCAGCGCACGCAGCAGCTCGATATCAGGCGCTTCTTGCTGCGCCGGATGTTCAAAATCTGGCCCGGCTATTATCTGTTCCTACTCTACGTCGTCGTCCGCATGTGCTTCGCGTCGGGCAGCCTCTCCGAAGCGGCACGCGCCTGGTGGCCCGCGTTCGCGAACATCCAGAACTTCATCGCGGTGCCACGCGATCAGCTCTGGAGCTTGGCGGTCGAGGAGCAATTTTACTTGGCCCTGCCCCTATTGCTCCTGTTCTTGCTGCGCAAACAGTCGGACGGCAACACTCGGCTCCAGCTGATTCCGTGGCTGAGCCTGGGCCTGAGCGTGGTCTGTCTGGCGCTGCGCACCGTGCTCGTGCTGAAGGATCCCAAGCTCGACGTGCGCGCCATGTTGTCCATGGATGCTCTGTTCTTCGGCGTCACCCTCGCCTGGGCGTCGGTGTTCAGACCTGAGGTCCTGCCTCGCATCGCGCGCCATCGCGGGCTCGTCCTGAGCGCCAGCTTGCTCTTGTTCCTACCGGCCTTGGTGCAAGTACGCGCGCTGCGCGTGAGCATCGCCGTCAGCTGTCTTTTTCTCGGCTACGGTCTGTTGCTCGTCACGTTCATCCACCGGCTCCCGCAAGGCGGTCTCGTGGAACGCTTCAAGACGACCTGGCTCGCTCGGCTGGTAGCCAGCATCGGCACCTACTCCTACTCGATCTACTTGTGGCACCGCGATACGAGCAACAGCATCTGTGAATTCACGCGCGACCTGCTGCGCTCGCTTCGAATGCCGGGTGAGCTGGTTTGGAGCGCGCAACTTTTGACCTATGTCGTCGTGTCCATCCTAGGCGGTGTGATCATGGGCCGCCTGGTCGAAGTGCCCGCGCTGCGCTTGCGCGATCGGCTCTTCCCCTCGCGTGCCGGCGTCGCAAAACGCGCGTCTCTTCCAGTTCCGACCGCGATCGACGCCACCGTCGAAACTCCGAGTCAACCGCGGGCTGCGTACTGATCACCGGAGGCTGGGCGATCGCGATCCCGCATCGCACCTCCCGGCCCGTTCGAGTTCCCCGCCGTCGGCGATGGCACAGCGCGTCTGTCGCAGCGCGACGCCGAAGGCTGCGCCGCGCTGCGCCGTAGCGCGTGACCATCAACAATCACCCTTCCGGCCTGCATTTTGCGGGTACCGTTTGCTTTGTCGCCCGTGTGTGCCTTGATCCTAGCGTGCGAGCGTCGAAGGTCCGCGGTGGGTTGGCGACGCTCGGGCTCGCTCTGTGTCTGGGCTGCGGCTCGGCCGCGCCGCCCGGTGCGGGCAGCTCCAGCAAGCCGTTCGCAGAACCGATTGCTGCTCGAGCAGGGTTTCTGGATCTGGCGCCGCGCCAGGTGTTGCTGAACGGGCGCGCGCTCTCGCTTCAGGCAACGAGCAAGATCTTCTACAATTTTCGGCCGGCGGAGCAGGGCGCAGCGACGCGGCCGACGATCATCCTGTTCAACGGCTTTGCCGCGGACGTGGTTCGCGCCTTCGGCACGGGACCGAACAGCCTGCAGGCGGATGGCAGCGTCGCTCAGAACCCGGACTCTTTGACTCGGTTCGCGAACCTACTCTATCTCGAACCGAGGCAAGCTGGGTTCTCGTACGATGTCTTGGAAGGTCGCGCGGCGACCGTCGCGGATTGCTCGCAGGACGTCTTCAGTGAATACGTGGATGCGGCGGACGTGCTGCTCGCGTCCTTGCAGTTCATGAACGCGCATTCCGAGCTGAAAGGGCCGGTGTATTGGCTGGGCGAGAGCTATGCGGGCGTGCGCATCAGTTGGATTGTCGCTTATCTGAGGCAGGCCTGGTCGCTCGCTCCGTACCAGGATGAAACCTTACAAAAAGCGCTCGCCCAGGTCGACCGTCAGCGCTACCTGAGCGGGCAAATCTTGCTCCAGCCGTGGCTCGCCGGTGCTGCGCACGCGAGCGCAATTCACGCCGCTTGCCAGAGTGCGTCGCTGCTCGCCGCGGTGCAACAGAGCGTGCCGTCCCCGTGTGCAGTCGCGGATGCTTGCGCATGCGCCAAGGCGAACTCGCGCAGCCCCTACGACTACGCTGCGACCATTCAAGCCCAGAGCGCTCGGTTTTTCGCCGCCGATAGCGCTCAAGTGTCGCCTGAAAGCGCCGAGGCCCTGTACGGCGTCCGGTTCGAGGAGATCGCGGGTCTTGGCAGTGCCGAACGCGCGCGCGGCTTCAAATGCAGTGTCGCGGACGACGAGACCCCGGATCAATCCGCGCTGATCGCACTGCTCGGCAAGCTACCCGACGGACAGAGCTACAACCTCGCGTACTCCCCGCTGATGACCGGCAAAGGCTCGATGAACCCCGATTGGCAAACGCAAAACTTGGTCGGAGCCGCGTTCTTGGACAACGCGCGAGAAGTCCCGACCTTGATCACGGACGGCCAGCGCGATCTGGTCGTTCCCGAAATGGCCTTGGCGCCCGCGCTGCGTGCCATCGCTGGTTCGGTGACGGTCAGCGAAACGCCCAGTGAGCTGACACTCGGTTTTGCCACGGGCGCTCGCGCGATCGCGATTCGCCACTACACGCGCTCGGGCCACATGATCACCATGAATGAGCCGCATGCGCTGGCGGTGGATCTCGGAGCATGGCTCGGCGAGCACTCGCCGTAGTTCAGCTGGAGCGGGCAACGACCCGCGCCGTGCACTAGCGGTACGGCTGCGGCGGGGGCGTCGAGGGCGTGGAGCGGCGGGCCAAGAAGGTGGTGGCTCGGCGGAGGGCGGGCATGGCATCGATGGCGTGCACGGCCTGGCGGTACACATGATGCGTGAACTTCGCGCGCCGCGAGCTCGACATCACCAAGGCTTGTCGAGTCACGCGCTCGGTGGGTGCCCAGCGAGCCTTCGAAACGTCATTGCCTGTCGACAGATTCACGCGCGGAAAGCCGTGTGCGATGGCGTATTGAATGGCCTCCGCCACGGTCGTCGTCATCACGCTGTAGTGCGAAAACTCTGGGTCGTAGCCGGAGTAGTACAGGTACAACGTGTCACCGGCGACGAAGCCAATGCGAACCGCGACCACTCGGTCATCCAGCAGCAATTGGAAGATGCGCAATGCGCCGCGGGTCGCGAAGCGCCGGCAGACATCGGTCAAGAACGATTGAGCCTCGGCGGTGGAGAAGATGTTGAAGTGATGGACGGTGTCCGTGAGCCGAGCACGCGCGTCGTGCAAAGCAAAGAAGTGGCGCAACGCCGGTTCCACGGCCTCGACGCGCTCGGCGACCTGCAAGCGAAATTGCAGGCCGTCTCGTTTGGGAGCGTTGTAACACTTGCGCAGCGATTCTTTGATGTTGCGTGGTAGGGCGGCGCGGAAGGCCTCCCACGAATTCGGCAAGTCGAGCACGTAGTCTGCAGTCTGCCCGACCCAGGTGAAATTGGTCGAGCCCGAGAGCGCGCTCAAGTCCAGATCCACCGGCACACCGCTGAGCAGCATGGAATCCCAAGCGGTGTCGTCGCGCAGCGAGTGAGCCAGGAGCACGCGATACGCTTCTCTGCGCCATTCAGGCAGCGCAACCAGGCCGCGTTGTTCGGTGATGTTCGGATCGGCCCCGAAAAATTGCAGCTGTCGCACGCAGATCGGGCCGAGCGACGGGCGGCGGCTGATCAACATCGGAGCGACCGCCACCATCCGCCCATCCGGCGTGTGCATGCTGCGGATGCTCAGCGTGTCGGTGACGCCGAGCTTTTCTTCGTGGAGCTGCGCCCACCAGGCAACGGCCCAATCCCAAGACGCAAACGGCGTCCCCGCGTGCGGCTCGATGGCTCGCCATTCTCGCTCAAGCAACTGAAACGCCCCAGACGAGCGATGCTCTTGCACGATCAGCCGCTGCGGGTGGAGTTCCAAGCCGACGTCCGACGTCATTCTTGGAGTGGCCTGGATGCACAGGTCATGCCCCCGCGAAATTCAGCGACATTTGCCGGGAGTGAGCAGCCTTCGTTGCGAGGCAAGTTGGCACAGCTCGACATTCCGTCTCAGCCATGCTTGGCGCGAGCGCTTCGCGATCACCTGCAGGACAGCGCGTCGATTTCGGGGAACCGTTTTCTGGTCTCGAGCATCAGATGGGAATGCAACACATCGACATTGCCCTGGTGCTCGGAACACTCGCATTGGCTACCGCCTGTGGCGGTTCACCGACGGACCCAAAGAGTGGCGATAACGCCGCAAAAGCGCCGGCCAGTTTCTCGGAACAAGTCACCCGCGGAGGGGAGCTGTTCGGCGATCACTGCAGTAGCTGTCACGGTAAAGGAGGCGAGGGAACGGCCAAGGCCCCGCCAGTCGTCGGACCTAAAGCGCTGCCCTTGGACCCGCCGAGCGGCGCGCAATTCCGTAAGTCGAAATTCGTGACTGTCGCCGACGTGGCGGACTTCGTCACCAAGAACATGCCCGCCGACGCCCCAGGCAGCCTCAGCGAGGAGGATTACTTTGCCGTGCTGGCCTTCGACCTTCATGCAAATGGCATCGATCTGGACAAAAAGCTGGATGCGGGCGTCGCCGCAAGCTTAACGATTCCGAGGGATTGAGGTCTCGAACGCGAAAATTGCTGGGCGCGCTGTCGATTCGCGGGAACCCTTTCAGCGCAATCGACTCAGTTGGGAGGCATGTTGGACAGCAGCATTCTTTCATCGCATCCAAGTGAGTCGCTGGGTCTCAGCGACGAAGCCGTGATCGCTCGCATTCGCAACGGCGAACATTGGTGTTTCGAAATCCTCATGCGCCGTCACAATCGGCGTGTGTTTCGAGCCACCCGCGCCATCTTGCGCCGCGACGACGAAGCCGAAGACGTGATGCAGGAGGCGTACGTGCGCGCCTTCGAGCACCTCGCGGATTTTCGCGGGGACGCGAGCTTCGCCACCTGGATCACGCGCATCGCCATCCATGAGGCGCTCGCGCGCAAGCGACGCGAACAGCGCTTCGGCTCCCTCGACACTGCGCCACAAACGTCCACGCTCATGCCCGCCGAGTCGCCCAGAAATCCGGAACAAGAAGTGAACGACCAACAGTTGCGAGCCGTATTGGAGCGCGCGATCGACGCGCTCCCGGACGACTTTCGCGCCGTGTTCGTGCTCCGTGCGGTCGAGCAAATGAGCGGCGCGGAAGCCGCCGCCTGCTTGGACATCCCCGAAGAAACGGTCAAGACGCGGCTGCACCGCGCGCGCCTACGCCTACAAGAAGTGGTCGTGCACGCGTTGGACGAGAGCTCACCGCGCGCTTACGAGTTCCATCTCAGCCGCTGCGACCGCGTGGTCAAAGGCGTGCTCGAGCGACTCGGGATCTCGCACGAAGCGGCCTTGCGCGATTTTTCTTGATGGTCACCGAGCGCGCGCGACCGTCATAGCCTTCGGCGTCGCGAACGACACGAGAGGGACCAACCGCCGTTTGGCGGATCGATACAGGAGCGCGTTTTGGGTTCGACCATGAGTGTGATTTGGCTAGTGGCTCACGTGCTGAGTGCGGTCAGCGTGTGCGCGCGTCATTTGCTGACCCGGTTGCGGCAGGTCGGGTCGCACTCGCCGCGGCTTTGGCCAGGGACTCCGGTTTTGCGTGTGCTCGACAAAAAATGACGGATCTGCTGCGGCAAGGGTACTTAGCTGACGAATTGGCCTTCGACCCACCCCTGCAGCAGTCATGAATCGGAGCGAGCTTGCCTGCAGAGCGCTCGTTGACACGACCAAACAGCGAAAGGTCGTGGCATGAGCCGAGTGTGTAAGAACCGTTTTCAATGTTCGCTGCTCGGAGCCGCCTTCCTATGGGTCGTGGGTTGCGGTTCTTCCTCGACTGGCGCGAATGCGGGTAGCGCAGGTGCGCCTGCGGCGAGCGGCACGTCCAACGCCGGCGCCGGTGGCGGGGCGTTTGCAGCGGCGGGGACGGGTTCTGCAGTCGCTGGCTCCGCGGCGGGCGGAGCGGGCGGTGCAATTGCGGGTCACGCGGGTGAGATGTCGGGCATGGGAGGCGCTCCGACCACCGGCGGCGTGACTCACTCGGGCGGTGCCGGCGGCGTTTTGGCTGCTGCGGGCGCGGGCGCGGCCGGCTCGGCTGCCAGCGAGTGCGTCGCGAAGACCGCGGTTGCCAGCATGAAACTCGGTTGGAATTTGGGCAACAGCTTGGACGTGGCCGATGCCAGTAAGTCGGACACGGCCGTGGAGACGGCTTGGGGCAACCCCGCGATCACTCCAGAGTTGCTGAAGGCCGTCGCAGCCGCGGGCTTTGGCGCCGTGCGCATCCCAGTGACGTGGATCGGGCGCTTCGGCTCCGCGCCGAACTACACCATCAGTCCCGCGTTCATCGCCCGCGTTGAGCAAGTCGTCAAATATGCCCTCGATGCGGGGCTCTACGTGATCATCAACGTGCATCACGACGGCGGCAACAACGTGACCGGGCGCTGGCTGACGCTGGTCGATGGCTCGGGTCAAGTCACGAGCGCGAACAACACCGCGGTCCTGACCCAATTCAAGGCCTTGTGGACGCAGATCGCGGCGCATTTCTCGGGCTACGGGGAGCACCTCGTGCTGGAAGCCATGAACGAGGTCATGGTCGATTACAATACGCCCAAGCCCGAGTACTACACGCAGATCAACGCGCTCAATCAGGCGTTCGTCGACACCGTGCGCGCGAGCGGCGGGAACAACCCCAAGCGCTGCCTGGTCGTCCCCGGCTACAACACGAACATCGACTACACGGTGGCGGGCTTCGTGCTGCCCAAGGACAGCTCAGCCGGCAAATTGATCTTGAGCGATCACTTCTACGATCCCTATTCGTTTGCCGGTTCTGCCGAGACCCACACCTGGGGCACGGGGAATCCGGGCATCGACAACTGGGGACAAGAAGATTGGGTCAAGGCTCAAATGGCCAAGCTGAAGGCGACCTACGGCGACAAAGATCTGCCGATCATCCTGGGTGAATACGGCGCCGTAAACCAAACGGGTTACGAGAACTACCGCCGCTACTACGTCGAGTACGTGACCAAAGCCGCGCACGACGCGGGCATCACGCCGTTCTTCTGGGACAACGGCGGCAAGAACTCGGGCAGCGACGCTTTCGGCCTGATCGACCGCTCGAACAACGCGATCCTGTACCCGATGCTGATGCAGGCGCTCACGCGCGCGGTCAGCTCGAGCTACGCCCTGGCCGACGTCGCGAAACCGTGAGCGCGGCGGCTCGCACTCGGCGAGCGCGCGTTTGGTGCGCGCCGCGAGGCGTGGTAGTGCTTCAGCGCGGGTCACCGGGTACGAGAGGGCTGCTCGATGCGAGGGCGACGAAGCATTGGTTGGTTGCGACTAGGCTGCTTTGCGTTCTGGGCATTTTCGTGCGCGGGTTGTCGCGCGTTGCCTGCCGGCGAGAAGCCCGTGCCGACCTCTGCCTCTGCGAAGACTGCGCTCCCAGCTGCCAGCGTTGCCCCGTCCGGGACTGCGAACGCGCCTGCCCTCGTGATCGGAAATACGAGTCCGGGCGCATTTTCGGTGCGTGCCGTTCGACCGGTGCAGGTGGCCACGGCAGCTCAGCTGGAGCAACGCACTGCCGACGGCAGCTGGGTGCAGGTCCACAGTTCCCCTGGCGCAGCTGGCTACTTGTTGAGCGAAACATGCTCGCCCATCCCTCCCTCGCCCTGCCGTTCGCTGAGCGCCGGCGAAACGCTCGTGCCCGTGCCTTGGAGCGGCGACGAGTGCGGCGTGCAGTGCGGCAAGCCCTGCGAGCCCGAAGCTCGGTTTCTGTCCGGAGTGCACCGGCTGGTCGTGACCGATTGCCTCCCCCCGCACGAGCGGTACGAGGGACCCCCATTCGAAATGCCCAGCTCGGCTCGAGCCTTGGCTCGGCTGCGGATCACGGACGTCGAGCAGGTGCGCGCGGCGCGTCTGGAGGAGAAAGGCTTCCGTCTAACCGCAGGCGTCACTGAGCCAGGACGTATCGCCGGGCTCAAGGAGATCAGCGGCACATCTCGGGAGCTTTCGGCCGAGTTGCTTGCCGAGCTCATGGCCTGGTTGCACGCAGAATCGGGCTTCAACGATCGCGTCATGAAGCGTTGTCCGCCTGGCATCACCGTGGGCTTCGTTTTGACGCACAAGGGCCGAGGTGGAACGGCGCCACGCACCGATCTCGACGTCGACTTGGGCTGCTCCGCGCTCGATATCGTGCAAAACGGCGAGCAAATTTCGTTCGCCTATTTCGATCCCTCGCGCGAGCGGCTGTTCAGCATCCTGCGCCGCGTTTTCCCGAACGACCCTCAGTTGAAGCGCGAAATCGATCGACAACTCGCGGCGCTCGCTACCCGCGAACGGTAGCTCGCGCACCAGATACGTTGCCACTAACCGCGTCAGGAGATCCGACATGCAGATCAACATCGGTGACCACAGCAGTTCCGCGGAGGGGTACTTGCCGGTACCTGCTCACCTTCGGGAGCAGCTCTATTGGGCTCGCACCAAAGCGCGCAACATCGCGGCGACCCACCCCGACGCGAACAAATACTTTTTGCAACTTCGAAAGCGGCGGTCACTGACCGATCTGCTCGCCGATCGCACGATTTGGGTGAATTATTCGGTGTTGCTCGGTAAAGACTATGGCGAAACCACCGACTACAACGAGATTGCGATCGCTCCGATCGCGTTTCGGATCGGGCGTTGGACAGTGCTCGCCACGGTCATTCACGAGCTCGCCCACTGCAATGGCGCTGCGGGTCGGCGCAGCAGCGAGGCAGAGTTAGCAGTCCTGGCTTGCGGCCTCGGTCGAAAATCCGAGCAGGTTCTGGGTGACGACCCATACACGCCGTACAACCCAAATACTCGCGGTTGACGCGGCCTTCGAGACTCTACGGCAGTGTCAGCAGACTGGG
Source organism: Polyangiaceae bacterium (assembly GCA_035688655.1). Classification (GTDB taxonomy): domain Bacteria; phylum Myxococcota_A; class Polyangia; order Polyangiales; family Polyangiaceae; genus PMG-095. The sequence continues at coordinate 16,192 of DASSMT010000372.1, forward strand.
ACCGTCACTGGCAGCCGACGCGGCTCGGCGCGAGCACCAGATCGTCGATCCAGATTTCGTTGCTCGCGCTGCTGAAGCTCTGCCAGCCGATCATGAATTCATTCCAGTAGCCGTTCAGCCAGTCCTTGGGCTCGACGTTGTTTTGCCACTGGTCGCCGCTGGTCACGGACAGCACCTCGGTGCCGTCGGCCCAGGCGTGGAGCTCGTTCTGGGTTTGATCGCCGATGAACCCGGCCTCGATACACGCCCATTTGTTTGCGGCGACCAGCGGCCCTTTGCCCCACTGATCCATCTTGGGCATGATGTTGTCGCTCGGCACTTCATTCACGCCGATGATGCCTTTGATTTCGCCGAAGCGAATTTCATGGTCCTTGTCCTTGCGGATGCCGAACAACGTCTCGTGATTGGCGCCCGGGTTTTGGCCGAGCTGGCGCGTCATGTAGAAGTAGCCGCGCACGTACAACTTCTTGATATTGGCCGGTAACGGGAAGGTCAAGAATGCGGGGCTCTGCCCGCCTTTGACATGCAGCGAATTCTTCCCGCCATGCGGGCGCGTGGCATCGACGATGGCCTGAATGTCACCCTGCGGGTTGGTGGTGTCGGTGTTGTAGGCGAGGAAGTTGTGCCAGCCCGCAGGCTGCTTGCCGACTGCGTCCATCTCGAAGTCAGCGCTCAAAATGGCATTGACCGGGGTGCCGCTGCCGCCGCTGCCACCCGCGCTGCTGGGCGAGCCGCCTGCGCCTGCTTGCGCGGGTCCTCCCGCGCCGCCTGTTCCACCCACGCTGGCGCCGCCATTGGCCGCACCGGCCACGCCCACCGGAGTGCCTGCGCTGCCATTCGCGCCGCCGGCATTGCCGCTGCCGCCGCTAGGGCTGCCGCCGAGCCCTGGGGAGCCGCCGTTGCTGGGCGCCGCACCGGCCAAACCGGGCATCCCGGCGGAGCTTCCCTGGGTTCCCGCGCTGCCGTGCGCGGGCTCGGGCGGTGCGTCCGAGCCGCATGCGGCGAGAGCACTTGCCAGGATAGAAAAGAGCGCGAACGAACCCGAGAAAGAAAGGCAGAGACGCTTCATCCAGGTTCGCACGGTGACACGCCGATCGGCACTTTGCCAGCGCTCGCTCACAAGAGAAGCGCAGGAGATGCGTAGGGGAAGCGCGCGCACCGTGCGGAGAAGATATTTCTGACGAGCCCAAAATAGACGAAGCTCGCTGGCGCCGTTCGTCGATCCGGACCGTGCTCGTTCGTCGTCCGAGCAGAACTCGACTCAAAAGGAGAGCCCATGAGCAGACTACGCGTCAATTGCTTCACCATTTCGCTGGACGGCTTTGGTGCCGGTCCGAACCAGAGCCAACAAAACCCGCTCGGCGAAGGCGGCACCGAGCTCCACGGCTGGTTTCGCCCGACTCGCACGTTTCAGGGCATGTTCGGTGATGCGAGCCGCGGCACGACCGGGATCGACGAGGACTTTGCGCGGAAGGGCACCGAAAACATTGGCGCCTGGATCCTGGGCCGCAACATGTTCGGACCCGTGCGTGGAGAATGGCGCGATGAAACCTGGCGCGGCTGGTGGGGCGACAATCCTCCGTATCACGTGCCCGTGTTCGTGCTCACGCACCATGCGCGCCAGCCGCTCGAAATGCAGGGCGGCACGACCTTTCACTTCGTCACGGGTGGCATCGAGCAAGCGCTCGAGCTTGCGCGACGAGCCGCGGGCGAACGTGATGTGCGGATCGGAGGGGGCGCCGAGACCATCCGCCAATACCTGCGGGCAGGGCTGATCGACGAAATGCACCTGGCGTTCAGCCCGGTGCTGCTCGGCTCGGGTGAGCATTTGCTGCACGGGCTCGATCTGCGCGCGCTCGGCTACCGAGTGGACGGGAGCGTCGCCGGTGAGAACGCGACGCACGTCACGTTCAAGCGCGGCGCCTGAGCATGACTCGCAGCGAGCCGCACCGCTGTGCGGCTCGCTGCATCAGTTGTCGAGCGCCCCCGCGTTGATCCAATCGTAGATCATGAACAGTTGATCGACCGAGAGCGGGGGTTTGTCCTTCGGCATGATCGCCAGGTTGAGCACCTGGAACATGGGCGAGTTTTCGGCGTCGTTGGCAATCACGTCACCGCGCCAAGACGTCGAGGCCGCACTCTTGCTCGAGAAATCATAGCCGAAGGGCGTCGGGCGTTTGAGATGACACATGGCTCCGCCGCAGTTCTGGGTGATGATCGTCTCGTAGATCTTGGTGAAGGTCGGGGCCGGGCCTCGGCCGCCCGCCCC
>DASSMT010000483.1:0-5314 GCA_035688655.1 Polyangiaceae bacterium
AACTACGGCATTCCCTCCTGGGGATGCTTCGCACGAATCACACGCTTTGGGCATTGGCCAGCGCGGCGATTTCCGGCTCCGACAACTGACGTGTTTCGACGAGGTTCCTTTGCGCCAGGACGGGCCGTAAAGGTCAAAGCCTGGTAATTGAGCTATCGCGGCGACCGCCCGAGGCACAGGCCTGCGCGGGGGCGAAGTCCGGGTGCTGCTTGAACGCGAGATTCTGGTAAGGTGTAAGGCGTGTCCGCAAATCTCGAAGACGAGGCTCCACCGAGCAAGGAGTACGATCACAACGGCGTCGATCGAAGTCTCGTGCGTGCTTGCCTCCGCGACACTCCGCTCGAGTGTCTGCAGGCACTCGAGGAGATGCATCAGCTTGCCGAAAGTGTGAAGCGCGTTGGAGAACCGATTCCTCAGGCTGATTGAAATCCTCACTCGCCACAACGTTCGATTCATCGTTGTCGGCGGAGTGGCGGCTGTCTTGCAACGCGTGCCCATCAACACCCAGGACTTCGACCTCGTTCACGATCGCGCCAAGGACAACGTTGCCCGGCTGCTCCTGGCCCTCGACGAGCTCGGAGCCGTGTACGCAGATGACCCGCGAAATCTCAAACCGAATGAGTCGCACCTCGTAGGGCGTGGCAACCAGCTTTTGCGCAGCGGCAATCTCAAGTTCGATCTGCTCGGTTCTATCGACTTTGGCGGCGACTACGAAGACCTCCTGCCTTCTAGTGAGGTATTAGACGTCGGCGGAAACGCAGTGCGAGTACTAACGCTGGAAAAGCAAGCGGAGCTCAAGCGGCAGCTCACTCGCCCTAAGGACAAGCTGATGCTCATGCATCTAGAGGCTGCTCTCGACGAGCGCGAAAAGGCGAGGCGCGGGCAATGAGTCAACAGAAGAGCTCTCGAGTGGATTCGACGGGCGCGGAGTGTTCGCGATCACGCGTTCAGCGCTCATACGGCGCGACCCCGGCGAGGCCGCTTCGAACGCTAGGGTGTTGGGCACCTTGCGTTCTGCTTCGAATTCACGCCGGGACCAAACGGTGAGGTCGGCACGGACGCCCGAGTCCCGCCGCAGGCGGCAGGCCACGAGCGAATCGGCCGGTACCAACGAAGCCTCGGGAACCACCACCAAGATGTCGCAGTCGCTATCGGGAGTGGCATCTCGCCGAGCGCGGCTTCCGAAAAGTCGAATTCGCTCGGGGTTCCATTAGCCTAATACTCGGTCGAGCAAGGGCCACGCTGGCGCCAAGTCCACGGTGCGGCCCTTGCGATCGACTGCGTGAAGCATCGCAACTGGCTCAACCTCGCCGGAGCACGCAAACGCTGGTGGGCGGGCCACGACACTGTGGGCCTCCAGGTCTTCGCCTGCTAGGAGAGCGCCTTTCGCAGCCCACGGCGCAAGGGCGACCCCGTCAGCTCGCTGCATCTGGCTCAGATGCGCCGACGGCGGAGGAATGGCCCGACAAGCGTGCCCGGCACGCCCAGCAAGAGCCTGGCACCCGCGACGCATAGAAACTCGTCCGTCGCGAGGGAATTGAGACGGGCCACGTCTTCTCGCGACGTGTCTGGTCGAGTGGCGGCGATGCGAGTGATGGTCATGAGCTCGAACCCGAGCACGAGGCACAAGACAATGGTGGCCCAACCGGAGAGTGAAGCGAGGGTTGCGATAAGCTTCCAGCGAGGCCAGGACACCCGGTGCGCCGTCGCGGTGAGCGCCGTCAGCGTCAGCGAAACCAGCGCCAGAATCCCCACCAATGGATGGACGCAAACAAATCGGACCGCTTGGGTCATGATCGTCGCGTTCGTGAACGACAGGGCGCCGAGCGGCATTCCGTCATTCCGTCCGCGCAGGATCTATTTCAGCCCCATCCCGTCCGCAACCTTTGTTGCGCCGTCGGCACGGTTCGGGGCCGTTACGCGGCGCGCGCGATCGCTCTTTCACCTTTTTTGAGGGCACCAGCTCGGGGGCGCCCCAATTTCGAGTAGCAGCAGACCGCGTCGTTCGATCTCCGATCGCGAATCCAGCCTGTTCTCAGCGCACCCCAGTGGATTCGAACCACTGACCTACGGCTCCGGAGTAAGCGAGAGCGTGTTGGGTGAGAGTAGCAAGCGTTCGCAAGTAGTGGGAACGGCTCAGGTTGGATTGCGCGGCCGAGTCCAGGCGTTACACGGAATGGTACCGGTTAGCTCGCCGTTTGCTGCACCCTTGCTGCAGGGTTCGGTGGCGCGACGGACGGCGCTGGTGGGCGTTGAACGGCTGCTGACGGTGAAGGAGGTCGCGGAGCGGCTGCGGGTGTGCACGGCTACGGTGTACGGGCTCTGCAAGGGCGGGAAGCTCGGGCATGTGCGGGTTGGGAATTCGATTCGGATCCCTGAGGGCGAACTCGCGCGGTTCGGCGGCGAGCCTAAAGGCCCAGACAGGCGGCGGCGGTGACACCCCGTTCAGCGCTGAGCAGTCCGTGCGAGCTTCGAGCGCGCCGACTGCGGAGCTCGAGTCGCGAGCCTTGCTCGAGCACGTGAAGCAGCTTCCAACTGGACAAGACGGCCAAGAAATCGCCCATTTTTCGATGCGCCCGCTCAGAAAGCACGAGCCTCCGGAACCGCAGGGTGAGTAGTTCGAATCCACTGGGGTGCGCTGATGCTTTTCTGACGCGGAAGTTGCGATATGCTTCCGACGTGGCGTCTCAACCCGTATCCCCAACCCACGATGACCTGGTGCGCGCGCTCGCAAGCCTCGGCGAAGGGGAGCGTCGTGACGTGATCGCGGCTGCTGAACGTGCCGCCCGTCAGCGCAAGTCTCATGTCGTTGCTTCGTGGCAATCGATTCGCAAAGCCATTGGAGTGGTTCACGGTGAGAGCGCCGACGCAGTAACGGACACCGCTGAACTTTACGATGGCTGAGATCGTCCTCGACGCGAACGTCATCGTTGCACTGCTCTACGCCGACGATTCGCAGCATCAGCGCGCCGTGGAGCTCACGGAGCGCTTGGCAGCCGAGGGGCATGGGCTCGTGCTGATCGACTTCCTGGTCTTCGAAGCTTTGTCGGTCCTTTGCAGACGTGCCGCGCAACGAAAGACCGCGCCGCCGAATCTCGTCGCGGCGGTTCAGACGATGCGTGGCTGGTTTGATGCTGCTGAGGTGCGCTTTGCCGCCCACGAATCCGAGCGTTTGGCCAGCGGCATGCTCGACATTGTTACGGAGACAGGCGGCTCGCTAAACGCAAACGACGCGCTCTTGGTCGCCCTGCAGCGCGAAGGAGCCATCGACACTCTCGCGACCTTCGATCGAGGCTTCGAGAACGTGGCCGACTTCACTTCTATTTCATAGCGCTTTGTCGAAACTCGCAGTGTATGAACGAGAGTCGAACTTGTCGCATGGGTTGCACGTAGGCGCTCGTTGCATCGACGACGATCCGACCGTGGATTTCCCCCAATGTTGTTCGGGTCGACCTCGGCAAAACAGGACCAACGAGCCGGAAGCGCGAAAGCCCTGCGCGAAGAGCATCGGTCGCTGCGCCGCCTCACGGTCGAGGTGGCCACGGGCGTTCGCTCAATTGGTCAACAGGCTGTTGGCCAATTGAGCTAGCTACCCCAGGACCCAAGAAATGCCGGTCGCGCAGTCTCCGACACCCGGATCGCGTTGGCAGTCCGAACATCCACTCTCATTCTTGCTGCACCTCTGAAATGCCGCCTGAAAATCACGAAAACGTGTGGTCTGTTGGGCGTTGAGCGACTCTGACAGTCGCCCACAACCCGGGCGTGCGCGTTCATTCGGAAGGTGCGTTTCCCAGGGGGGCTACTTCAGATCTTCCGAATGCCCCGATTGGCGAGATGCTGCTTGACTTTCCCGTTTGCCCCAACTCCACTCGGATACCCGTCATTGCATGTCCATTTTCGTATTCCGCAAACTCAAACCAATCGCTTCTTGTTACTCGCCACCACGCCTCGCGCTAGCGAGCGGATACGACAGAGCGCCGCCATGGCATGCTGCTCTCCTAAGTATTGATTGCTGGACCTAAGACGTTCGCTTGACCACTCATGGCACCCCTCTTCATCAGCTATGCGCGCGAAGACGCTCCTCTCGCCCGGCAGATTCGTCTAGCCCTTCGCGCGGAGGGGCTTGAAGTCTGGTGGGACGAGAACCTGCAAGGTGCACAACGGTGGGCTCCGGCCCTAGAGGAAAAGCTGCTCAACGCCAGCGCTGTCGTCACCCTTTGGTCGTCGTTGTCTGTGCAATCGGACTGGGTTAAACACGAAGCTTCGGTGGGAAAAACGCGTGGCGTGCTGGTCCCGGTGCTCGTGACCTCGTGCACTCCCCCTGACGCCTTTGCCGAAATTCAAGCTATTGACTTCGTAGATTGGGACGGCTCCGAGCGGCACGCGCAATTCCTCGATTTGCTCCGCTGCATTCGAAGCGCGACCCGACGTCGGCGGAGTAGATACTTGATGCGTGCCGCCGCGCTCAGCATCGGCGCGGTCGTGATGTTCACTCTCGGCGGTTTCGCGAGTCGGCGTTCTCTTGGAAACCAGGCCTCGCCCACGAGTTGTCCGTCCCAGTGCGTCACTCCTATGCCGCCGGTTCCACCCGCTGCGAGCGCGTCGCGAACCGCATCCGCCGAGTCGATGAAGCCGCTGCTCCCGGGCTGCACACCGGAAACCCCTGTGGGTTCAACGCCGCTCAAGGGACCAGTCGTCGTGCGGATCAAAGGGCACGGTTACGGCATCTTGACGACAAAAGGGTACGTCTTGGTGCCCGACTACACGATCGAATACGCAGCAAAGGAGAAAACGACGCTCTGGATCGAACTTCCCTCCGAGTACGGGTATTCGCAGCGCGAGTACCCCACTGTCTTAGGGCGAACCTCCCGTCCCGTCGGGTTGCTCTGCCCGCTCGGCGTCAGCCTGCGAGCGCATAATCTCGATCTTGTGGAACGGAGTGAGATGATTGCCGGTGCCTCTGGCGAACTCTACCGCAATCGAGGTGATCGAACGTCTGGCAAAATTCTTCGCCTATCAGTCACCTCCACCGTTCTTGGTACACAGTCCGGTCTCGACAACACTATTGAAGATCTGATGGAGGTAACGAAGGTCTCCAAACAAGGAGACGCAGGCGCCCCCTTCGTCGACCGTAGCTTGCGCGTCTTCGGGATGCTGTACGGCGGTGCCGACTCTGACGATTTTGTGTTGCTCTCGAGCGCGATGAAGGCCGTTCCCGAAGCCTTCTAGCCGAGCGGAGATTCATTGCCATTCTAACGTGGAACCGAGCGGGCTAAGCGGCTAAGCGACCAGGCGAACCAGCCGCCACGCATTG
>DASSMT010000494.1:0-17209 GCA_035688655.1 Polyangiaceae bacterium
GCATCACCTTCTCCGGCCACGAGCAGCGCTGGGGCTCCTATTTCACGAGCCTCGCGGGCGAGAGCATGTCGCCCCTGCCCGAGACTCCGCTCAGCGACATCAACAGCGACACCTACGCCGGGCCGCTGCTGCACAATGGTAGCTACTTCGAGAGCGCTTGGACCGACGCCCGACAAGCCGGCAACTACGAGATCTATTTCAATCGCTACGATTCGCGTGGGGAGAAGCTCGGGCCCGACGTGCGCGTCACCAACGCGCCCAATTTTTCGATCGGCCCAACGCTGGCTTGGAACGGCAAAGAAACGCTCCTGGTCTGGGACGACCGCCGAACCGAGCGGCCTGGCACCGAAGACATTCGCTTGTTCGGCCAGCGCATCGCCTTCGACGGTTCGTTGATCGGCGAGAACATCCCGCTCACGCCAGCGGGCACGTTGGCCGAGCAACCCAGCATTGCCTTGAGCAAGACTCGGGTCGGCGTGGTGTTCACGTCGCGGCTGTCCCCCGGGGTCACGCACGCGAAGTTTTTCAGCACCGCGCCCGATTTGACGCAGCCGAGCTCGGTCGTCGATTTGGGCGGTACCGACGTACAAAATCCGGGTCTGGTTTACGTCGGGGGCAACTTCGCCGCGTTCTGGGAGCGCGACGGGGGTGGCTACGGCCCGTCGATTTACGGCACGGTCGTCGACGAATCCGGCGTCGTGCGCGTCCCCGAGCACGCGGTCACCAGCGGTGCCAACTTTGCGCGCAGCCATTCGGCCGTGTCACTGGGCGATCGCGTGGTCTTGGTGTGGGCCGACGACCACGACGGAAACTACGAGCTGTACTTGCAGATCTTGGACCCGGATCTGAACGTGCTGACTCCGCGAACGCGACTCAGCTTCACCAACGCCGACACGCTGGGCCCCGCTGCTAGCCTTGGGCCGAACGGCGACCTCGGTGTGCTGTACGATGACTTTCAGAGCGGCGCTCGCCAGACGTACTTCTTGGGCATGAGCTGCGTCATGCCTCCGCCTCCCAAGTGAGGCATTGCCATCGCTCGAGCGGCGGGCTAGCGCCGCACGCGCGGTCCGGCTTGGTGCACTTTGCCGGGTAAGCGCCGTCCGACGACGGCTTCAGCCACACGCCCGGCTTCGATCAGCTTGTCGAGATCCACGCCGGTCTCGATGCCCATGCCTTGCAACATATAGACGAGGTCCTCCGTCGCCAGGTTGCCGGCCGCGCCCGGGGCGTAGGGGCAGCCACCCAAGCCCGCGACCGACGCGTCGAAATCGCGCACGCCGAGCTCGAGCCCGACCAGCGCGTTGGCGAGCGCGGTGCCGCGCGTGTCGTGGAAATGCAGGGCCAGCTGTGGTGCGGAAAATTCGGCCAAGAACCGCGACACCAGGCGCTTGACCAAGAGCGGTGTGGCGACGCCGATCGTGTCGCCCAACGACACCTGATAGCAGCCGAGCTCGAGCAGCGCGCGAGCGATCGACAAGGCCGCATCGGGATCGACCTCGCCTTCGTACGGGCAGCCCCAAACCGTGGACACGTAGGCGCGCACTCGCATCTGCGCGGCCAGCGCCGGCGGCACGACCTCGGCAAAGGTGTCGAGCGATGCTTCGATGCTCTTGTTGGTGTTCTTGCGGTTGTGGGTCTCGCTCGCCGACATGAACACGGCGATCTCGCGCAGGCCGGCTGCGTGAGCGCGCTCGAAGCCTTTGGCGTTCGGGCACAGCGCGCTCAGCGTCACCCCCGGTGGCGCCTGAAATTGCCGCGCGAGCTCCTCGGCATCGGCGAGCTGCGGCACCCAGCGCGGCGAAACGAAGCTGGTCAGCTCGATGCGTTTGAGGCCGGCATCGACGAGCGCGGAAAGGAGCTGCTTTTTACCCTCGAGCGGGATCGGGAGCGCTTCGTTCTGCAGGCCGTCGCGGGGCGACACCTCGTAGATCGAAACTTGATCGGGTAACGCTTCCAGCATGGCTTTCGCGAGTCCGGGGAGGAACGCCGATCCGGCCAGGGTTCACAGGTCGAGCAGCCGCAGTTGGTTCTGGCGTGGGTGAGGCGTGAACTGGATCGGATATTGGCCGGTCCAACAGGCGGTGCAAAAAGACTTCTTGTCCAACGAGGGATCGGCCGATTCGGCCGCCACCGGCAGCTGGCGCTTGGTGCTACGACCGGTGGCTTCCGTGCGCGCGCTGACCACCGAGCGGACCATCGAGTCGAGTGACAAGTAGGCGAGGGTATCGCTGGTGATGTACTGATTGATCTCTTCGACCGAATGCGTCGCCGCGATCAGCTCTCCGCGCGTGGGCGTATCGATGCCGTAGTAGCAAGGCCACTTGGTAGGCGGGCTGGAGATACGCATGTGCACCTCCTTGGCCCCCGCATCGCGCAGCATTTTGACGATTTTCCGGCTGGTCGTGCCGCGCACGATGCTGTCGTCCACCACCACCACGCTCTTGCCTTTGAGGATGGCGCTGATCGGATTCAGCTTCAGGCGCACGCCGAAGTGGCGAATGCTCTGGCGCGGCTCGATGAACGTGCGGCCCACGTAGTGGCTGCGCACCAAGCCGAGCTCGAAGGGGAGCTTCGACTCTTCGGCGTAACCGATCGTCGCGGGTACGCCGGAGTCGGGAACGGGGATCACGACGTCGGCCTTGACCCCGTGTTCACGCGCCAACGCTCGCCCCAAGTTTTTCCGCGCCTCGTACACGCTCACGCCGTCGATGTTGGAGTCCGGACGCGCGAAGTACACGTACTCGAAGATGCAGGTGTGACGCTTGACCGGCGCGAACGGCCAGACACTGCGCACACCACGCTGATCGACCACGACCATTTCGCCCGGATCCACGTCGCGCACGTATTCAGCGTCGATCAGATCGAAGCTCGAGGGTTCACTCGCGACGACGAAGGTTTCGGTGCCCGGCAATTTGCCCAGGCAGAGCGGCCTGATGCCCAGCGGATCGCGCACGGCGATCATGGAGTCTGGCGTCAGAATCAGCAGCGAATAGGCACCTTGAACCTGGCTCAGGGCGTCGGCCACGCGATCCTCGAAAGCGCGCTGCTGGCTCATCGCGAACAGATGCACGATCACCTCGGTGTCGCTCGTGCTTTGAAAAATCGAGCCGCGCTCTTCCAGCTTCTCGCGCAGCGCTTCGGCGTTCGTCAGATTGCCGTTGTGAGCGACGGCGATCGAGCCGCGTGAATAGTCGACCGCGATCGGCTGAGCATTTTTGAGCGCCGACCCCCCGGCCGTGGAATAGCGGACGTGGCCGATGGCATGGGGGCCACCCAAGCGCTCGAGTTGGTCTGGGGGAAAGACGTCGATCACGTGACCCATGCCGCGGTGCAGGCTCAACTGAGAGCCGTCACTGGTCACGATACCGGCGCTTTCCTGGCCGCGGTGTTGGAGGGCGTGTAGCCCGAGGTAGGTCAGATTCGCTGCCTCTTTATGGCCGTAGATGCCGAAAACGCCGCACATTCTGGTCCGACTGCCCGGAAGTCTCCGGAGCGTTAGCTTTGGGGCGAACCGCTGCCACGATTTTCAGGTGCTGGCTAGCGGAGCTTGCGGTGCGCGAGCTAAAAGTTCCGCGCCACTCTGGCTGCAGTTCCTTGTTTGCGCCAGCGCCCGATACACACTGAGTCCGGCGCCCGGGCCGGTCAAGTCCCGTAAGTCTCGGGGGTTAGGGCGTTCATGGCCGAGCGGTGTTGGGGGCGCGAGTAGAGGCGACTCGAGGCGAGCAGCGGCAACCAGAGTCGACTAACGGCGAGCAGAGGCGAGCAGAGGGGAACAGAGGCGACTGGAGGCGAAGGAAGTGAGAGTAGTGAACGGTACGCGCGTGCACCGCGAGCAATCGCCAAAAATGAAACAACCCGTACAGCTTTTGCGCTGGATGGGTATCCTTGCCCCGATATGAGCGCGCTCGACGAGCTCCTTCGCCACTGGCGGAGCAATCCAGATGCTGATGCGACGATCGCGCTCTGCTCTTTCCTCGGCACTTCGTCGCGCGAAGAGCTGATCCGCGAGGTCACGACCAGCGCCGAAACCTGGCACGCCGACGACGGCAGCGTGATGCTCGCAGTGGGGCGCATGCATTTGGATGCAGGGCTGCTCGCCGAAGCCCAGACCGCGCTCGTGGCTGCTGGCCGGGCCAACGGCAGGGATTTCAAGCCTTTTCGCTATTTGGGAGAAGTGCTCCTGCGCCGTGGCGACGCAGTCCGGGCGGAAAAAGTATTGGCTCGCGCGCTGCAATTCAGCCCGAATGACCCTGAAGCTCGGCTCTGGCACGACCGTTCTGTCGTCTACAGCGCTCTGCAGACGCGGATTGGCGTCGAGGCAGTGGCAGCGGAGGTGTTACGGGCGATGCCGAAGCAAAATTCGATTCCCGCTCCGACGATGGCTGGTCTGAGCCACAAGCAGTTCGGCAACGAAGCGCCGACTAGACCTCAGTCTCAGAATCCATTTTCGACTCCCGCCGCGTCCGCCGGAGAAGCGTTGCCACGCTTCGACTCCGAAGATCCGACGCATGTCTCCGAGTCCGATCTGCTCGAGGAATCTTCGCCGCGCATTTCGGCGCGTGCCGTGGTTGGGCGCGCAACCACCCTCGGCATGGGCCCGCCGGGCCCCAAACTCCCCTCGGGACCACCAGCGAAGAGCGCTGCCAACGTGGCCCGTGCGAACGCGCCGACGGGGACCCTCGGCAGCTCGAGCGCAGCGCCCGCGTCGGCCAAGCCTGCCGCGCCGACCGCTGCTGTGAAAGGCGTCGCGTCACGTCCGGCACCGGCTGTGCCTGCGAAGTCGCGTGCCCCGAAAGTCCCCGACCAGTTCGAGGACGTGGTCACGACCATTACTCCGGCGCCGTTCATCGCGCCCTCGTGGCCGGAAGCGCCACAGAGCAGTCGTCCGCCGCTGCCGCGCCCTGCGCCGCCCCCGCAACCGAGCGCAGCACCTCAGGCGCCGCCGGTCCGTCAGCCGAGCGCGGCGGTCCCGCAACCGATCGTCGCTCCTCTGAGCGCTGCGCTTGCGGTTGCAGAAACGATGGCCGAACCTTCATTCGTTTCGCCCGCGCCGTTCGTGCCGCCGGTCGGGGCTCCAGTCATGGACAGGCGCGTCGCAGCCACGCCGCTGCCGCTCCATTCCGAGCCCGGACTCCCCGACGCTGGGCTCGTGCTCGAGCATTTGTCGCGCGTGGGCGTGTACGAACCGGGCGGCGGTGCGGCTCCCGCGTGGGAAACTCCCAAGCGCCAAAAGGCGCGCGGGATCTGGACCATCTCGGTCGCGATCGCGCTCGTCACCGCAGCGGGCAGCGGAGCGTACACCTATTCGAAGAAGATCCGCGCCGAACGCGCGCAGCACGCGCTCGCCCTCAACGAAGAAGTCAAAAAGTTGCTCGAGACCGGGCAAGTCGCCGACCTGCGCAAGACCGATCAGAAGCTGAACGAGGTCTTCGAGCTCGATTCGCTGAGCCAACCGGCCGCGCGGCTTTGGCTGCAAAACCGCGTCCTGTACGAGATCTTGACCGCTGAGGAGGTGCGCGGCATCGACTCCGCCGTTCATCGCGGCAAGACCGTCGATCTACCCGAAAAGGACACGGCGTTCGGGCGCATCGCCTCGTTCATGGCCGAGGGCGATCTGGCCGGCGGCGCGGCGCTCCTGCCGCGTTGGGACGGAGCCAGCGCTCACGACCCGTACTATCAGCTGGCCGCGGGCGCAGTGCTCGAGCGTGCGGGCGATCTGCGCGCGGTCGAACGCTACGACGCGGCCCGCCAACTCGATCCCGATTTCATTCCGGCGCAGCTGCTCTTGGCGCGCTTGCTGCTCCTCGAGTTCGGCGGCCAACGCGCGAAGCCCGTGCTCGAGACGCTGCACCAGAAGCTCGGCGACACGCCGATCACGCGCGCGCTTGCGGCGCTTTCTTGGGTCGTCGATCCGGAGCGTCCGGAGTCCTTGCCCGACAACGCGAAGCTCGAGCCGGGCGACGCCGAGAAATTGCCGGCGCCGCTCAGCGGTGTGCCGGCCATGGTCGAAGCGGTACAAGCCATGCGCGCGGGCGATCTGGCCAAGGTCTCGCATGCCATCGACTCGGCGGTGGCGGGCGCGATGACTCCGTCCCTGGCGACCGGACTCGGCTTTTTGGCGATCGAGGCAGGCGACGAACAGTTGGCGCGCAAGGCAGCGCTGCGCGCGCTGCAGTTCACAGCGGTCTACCCGCGCGCTCGCACCTTGGCCGCGCGCGTGGCGCTGCTCGGCGGACGCCTGGACGAAGCGCAGAAGGCGATCGAAGAGCTCGACCCATCGGCACCGGATGTGGCCGTGGTGCGCGGCGTGGTTGCTTACGAAGCCCTGGAACCCTCGGATCTGCAAGGCGCACTGCGCGCGCTGGGTGAGGCGGCGCACACGCGCCAAGCCTATGCGGCGCTCGCCGCCGGGCCCGGGCTGCTCACGGGCAGTGCCTTCCCCGCGCGCGAAAAGCTGGAAGCCATGGCCACCCCAGCAACCCCGTGGGGTGAGCTCGTGGCGGCTGATGGCGCGCTCGACCTCGGGGACCTCGCGCTCACGTCCAAGATTCTGAGCCGCCGCCACGGTGACGCGCTGCGCCCAGTGCATTACCTGCGCCTGGCCCGCATGTATCGCTATCAAAACAAAGCGGACGAAGCGCTGAAGGCCGCCGCCGCAGCGCGCGAGGGCTCGACCACCAGCGCGGTACTGATCGAATCGTTGTACTGCTTCTTGAAGCAGGAAGACGTCGCCGGAGCGCGCAACTTGGTCGCCAAGCATCCGACCGTGCTCGGGCCGCTCACCGCGTGGCTCGGCGTGCTGGTCGACGTCGCGAGCAAACAGAAGGCGCAAGCCGCCGCGCGCACGGCCAAGCTCGACCTGCCGCCGGCCGAAACTCCGCTCACGCTGCGTATCTTGGTTGCCCGCGCGCTGGTCGCCGCAGAGGACAAGCGCGCGCGGCCCTATGTCTTGGCGCTATCGAAGCAAGCGCCGAAGCACCCCGACGTCATCGAAGCGGCGCTCGAGCTCAACAAGTGAGCCCGAGCGCGTTTTCGAATCGGCGTGCTCGCGCTCAGAAGTAGTACGCCGCGCCGAAGGCGAGCGAGGTCTGAGTCTTCTTGCCGTTCCAGAGCACCTCTTCGTTGGCACCGTCCACGCGGAACTCGGCGCGCAGCAAGAACGCGCTGGCGATGGTGTAACCGGGCGTGATGGTGAAGTTCCACAGCCCGACTTTGTCTTTGTCTGGGGCGAGCCCGCTGGCGAAAGTGGCGCGCGAGAAGCCTTTGTCCGAGAAGTACTCGAAGCGAGCGCCGACGCTGACCGCGTCGACCTTCACCACCGGCTGAATGCCGAAGCCGACCCAGGTGGCGGTCTTGTCGCCGTTTGCGCCGTACATGTTCTTCTCGCTGCCGTAGTTGCCCTGGAAGTTGATGGTCAGCATCGGGCTGATGATGGCGGCGCCGGTCAAGTCGAGTGAGAGGCGGGGATCTTTGTCGGAGCCGCCCTTCTCCACGCCGTAGGTGCCGGAGAAAGCGGCCCAGAACGGCGCGGTGGTGTACGCCGCGCGCCAGATCACGGTCTTTTGCGAGTTGTTGTCGCCGGTCGCGAAGTAGCCGTTGTTGGTATCCCAGCCGTTGACCACACCGGCGCCAATGTCGAACGCGCCCGCGGTGTAGTGCAGCTTGGCACCCACGTGCGTGACTGGCTCAGCCAGGTAGTAGAGGAAGCCGCGCGTGACGGTCGGGTTCAGCCAGCCGTCGATGACCTCGATACCTTCGTAGGTCGCAAACTTACCGGCGGTGAACGTCAGGCCCATGCCGGTAGCGACCGCGTACGCTTCACGCACGTCGAACAAGCGGCTGGTCCCGAAAGAGTTGATACCCGCGTTGGCACCCGCGTCGAAGCGGATTTGCCCGTAAACGTACTCGTTCAATTGATGCTTCACGAACAGCGAGGCTTGGTTGAGCAAAAAGCCATTCGCCGAATCGTACGCGCGCGTCGGAACTGCACCTTGCAGGACCGCGTTGCCATCGGCGTCCGTGCCGATCGGCACGCCTTCTGGCTGATGCGGCGAGCTGAACATGCGGTTGTACGTGCCTTCGATGCCGCCGCCGATGGTGGTCTGCGGATAGGTCGGTGCCGCAGGAGCTGCCTCGGCGGGTGCGGGGGGAGGTGCGGGCGCGGGCTCGGCCATAGCGGGCGCGTGATCGGCGGGGACCGCAGGTTCGGCGGCCGGCGTGGCTGCGGCGGAAGGAGGCGCCGGGGCCGGCGCGGGCGCCGGGGCCGGCGCGGGCGCCGGGGCCGGCGCCGGGGCATCTTGGGCGAACGCGGCAGCGGGAAGTAACCACACGCCAGCAACTAGCGACAGGACAGAAAAGCCACTCTTACGCATCGAAATCTCCGGGGTTCAAAAGCAGCGGGCAGCCGCCAGGAGGTCACTACGACCGCTGTCGACATGTAGGCGCGAGACTGCCGACGTAACTTTTCGCCCATGTTTCGTATCGATTTCGCGCTCCGTGAACGCACGCGTTCGGCACCGATCCGGGGAAAAATCGCCGGATTTCTTCCCTTGACGAAGCACCGCAGGTCAGCCGGAGAAACAAACCACACCCTGCATTGCGCCGCCGGCGTTTCGGCGGCGTCTCCCCGCAACCACTACCAAGCCCAAGACGTTGCGAGTTTGCACGGGCGAGGTGCCACACGAACCCACTCGTCACCGCATAAAAAATATCTACGTCGTCATGTTCGTGCGCGACCAGGTTGCTGGTGAGAACGACCGCACCCGAGAGTGCTGACTGGCGGCCAAGGTTTCACGATGTCCTCGCCGAAGGCAACGCGTCGTCACGCGCGTGGCTCTCTGACGACTCACTCAGGACGATAGATTGCCGCCCGAGACGCGCCCCTCGATCATCATGCGCAGTTCGTCCGTGTCGTTGGAGCGGCCCAGGGCTTCTTCGAGCGTGATCAGGCGCCGCGCGTACAAAGAGTACAGCGACTGGTTCAACGTCTGCATGCCGTGCTTGGCTTGGCCGACCTGCATTTGCGTGTACACCTGATGAATTTTGTCTTCGCGGATCAGGTTCCGGATGGCTGCATTCGGGATCAATACCTCGAGCGCCAGCACTCGGCCGGGAGCTCCGGCGCGGGGTAAGAGTAGCTGGCTTACCACTCCCTCGAGTACGAACGACAGCTGCGCTCGCACTTGCGACTGCTGATGCGGCGGGAACACGTCGATGATGCGATTGATGCTCTGGATGGCGGAGTTCGTGTGCAGCGTAGCGAACACCAAATGGCCGGTTTCTGCGATGGTCAGCGCCGCTTCGATCGTCTCCAGATCGCGCATTTCTCCGACGAGCACCACGTCCGGATCCTGTCGCAGCACGTATTTGAGCGCGTACTTGAAGCTCGAAGTATCGCTGCCGACTTCTCGCTGATTGACGATCGACTTCTTGTGCGGGTGCAGATACTCGATCGGATCCTCGACCGTCATGATGTGCTGACGGGTCTCGCTGTTGATCTTGTCGATGATCGACGCAAGCGTCGTGCTCTTCCCGGAACCGGTGGGACCAGTGACGAGCACGAGCCCGCGCGGTTTGGTCGAAAGCTCAGCGACCGCGGGCGGCAGGCCCAGCTCGTCGAAGCTCAAGATCTTGAATGGAATGGCACGAAACGCACCGGACACCGCACCGCGCTGCATGAAGATGTTGGCGCGAAAGCGCGACAGATTCTTCACGCCGAACGACAGGTCCAGCTCCTTGTTCTTTTCGAACTGGATCTTCTGCTCTTCGGTCAGCACCGAGTAACACAGCTGTTTCGTCTCGATTGGCGAGAGCGGCGGCAACTTGAGCGGCACGACCGCGCCATCGATGCGCAAGAGCGGCGGCGACCCAGTCGTAATGTGCATGTCGCTCGCCCCCTTTTCGATCATCGCGCGGAGCAGCTGGTGCAGATTGACTTTCAGGCCTTCGTCCGGATTCATCTTGGATTGCTCTCGTTTCGGCCCAGGCGATCATTCAAATGGTTTTGGGGCTGGGGCCCCAAAACTCAGGGGTGGTCCGCTTGAATTACACGCTTCGTGATCCCCGAAGCGGGACACTTCAGCGGGGCGGGGGCGAAGCCCCCGACGACAGCCGCGCGGAGCAGCTGGTGCAGATTGACTTTCAGGCCTTCGTCCGGATTCATCTTGGATTGCTCTCGACGACTAGTCCGCCATCGTAACGCGCAAAATTTCTTCCGGAGTGGTGATGCCTTCCAGCACCTTCTTGATGCCGCTGGCGCGGAGCGTCGCCATGCCGAGCTTGATCGCCGCGGCTTTTAGCTCCGCACCCGAAGCGCCTTGCAGCACGCGCTCTTTCAGATCGTCGGAGAAACGCATGACTTCGTACAGCGCCACGCGGCCTTTGTAGCCGGTGTTGTTGCAAGTCGCGCAGCCGGTGCCGCGCATGATGTTGTTCTTCAATGCCAGCTGCTGCTCGCTGACGCCGAGATCGAGCAGCACCTTGGGGTCGGTATCGACTGGCTTCTTGCAATCACCACAGATCTTGCGCGCCAGACGCTGAGCGAGCACCAGGTTCACGCTGGCCGTGATCAAGAAGGGCTCGACGCCCATGTTCAGCAAGCGAGAAATGGTGGCAGGGGCGTCGTTGGTGTGCAGGGTGGAGAGCACCAAGTGGCCGGTGAGTGCAGCCTTGACCGCGATTTCCGCAGTCTCGAAGTCGCGGATCTCGCCCACCATGATGATGTCCGGGTCTTGGCGCAAGAACGAGCGCAGGCCCATGGCGAAGTTCAAGCCGATCTCGTCGTGCATCTGCACTTGGTTGATGCCGTGCAGGTTGTACTCGACCGGATCTTCGGCGGTGCTGATGTTGACGTCCGGCTTGTTCAAGTCGCTGAGCGCCGAATACAGCGTCGTGGTCTTACCGGAACCCGTGGGACCGGTGACGAGCACCATGCCCCAGGGCTGAGAGATCGCCCACTTGAAGTCGGCGAGCGGCTGCGGATCGAAGCCGAGCTTGGCCATGTCGAGCTGGAGGTTGCCCTTGTCGAGCAAACGCAGCACGACCTTCTCGCCCCACATCGTCGGCAGCACCGAGACGCGAAAGTCCATTTCGCGGCCTTTGCCCAGCTTCAGCTTGATACGTCCGTCTTGCGGCAGGCGGCGCTCGGCGATGTCGAGCTGACTCATGATCTTCAAGCGACTGACGATTGCTGCCTTGAGCTTCAGCGGTGGCGTCATCTCTTCTTGCAGCACGCCGTCCACGCGGTAACGCACGCGCAGTTTCTTCTCGTAGGCCTCGACGTGAATGTCGCTCGCGCCCTTGCGAATCGCGTTGAGCAAGAGCACGTTCACCAAGCGGACCACGGGCGCATCCGCGCTTTGCCGTTCGAGCTCGAGCGCGTTGACCTCTTCTTCGTCCCCGCCGAAATCGATGTCTTCGTCGCCGAGGTTGAAGTCGGCCATCACCTCTTCATAGGAGGGCCCAGCGTTGTAATAGCGCTCGATCGCCGCTTGAATCGAGGTCTCGCTCGCGACGACGGGCTCGACGTTGTACCCGCTCAAGAACTTGATGTCGTCGATCGCGTTCAGGTTGGTGGGGTCGCTCATCGCGACGATCAGCGAAGAGCCGGAGCGCGAGACCGGGATGATGCGGTGCTTCTCACAGACCTCCTTCGTGACCAGCTTCACGACCTCGGCGTCGATCTCGTATTCATCGAGGTTGATCGCCGGCAGGCGATACTGCGAACTCAGAAAGTTCGTGATCTCCCCGTCGGAGATGAAGCCCAGACGAGCGAGCGTGTAGCCGAGGTTCTGTCCGGAGCGCTTCTGCTCGTCTTGCGCCTTGCGCAGTTGCTGTAAGCTGATCAGCTTTTCACGTACGAGCAGTTCACCCAGACGATTCTGCGACATCGAGCTTTCTCTCTCAGGGACGGGACGGTGCTGGACTAGAATCGGCGACTTTAGCATCGCCGTCGGCCGCCTTACTGCCTCAGCAGACGGCCCCGAAAAAGCCGCGGCGGGAGCGAAGCGGCAGTTACGGCCGGCGCGCCGCACGGACAAAGCCCAATGGCGGAGTAAATCTGGACGATCGGCGAAGCGGGCCGGGGAAACGCGCTTGACGCGCCTCTGCCTCGGTCGAACATTAGCCGGCAAGATTGTCACATCGGAATATGCGACTATTTCCGGCTATTGGGCCGGCCGATGTCTTGGTTCCTGAAATGCTAGAAAGGCGCCCCCATGGCGAAGACGTACAGCGACTTGTTTTCCGAAATCCGCTCGAGTGTGAAGCTCATCTCGCTCGATGCACTGAAAGAGCGCCTCGAGTCGCGAGCGCAGAAGCCCTTCACGCTCGTCGACGTGCGCGAGAAGGACGAATTTCGCGCCGGCTACATCCCGGGCGCCGTGCATGTGCCGCGCGGCTTCTTGGAGATGCAGGCCGAGCAGAAGCTGCCCAACAAATCGGAAGAGATCATCGTCTATTGTGCCGGCGGGACGCGCAGCGCGTTTGCGGCCAAGACGCTCGAAGGGCTCGGCTACGAGAACGTGACCAGCGCCAACCCGGGCTTCGTGCGTTGGAAAGATCTGAAGTACCCGGTGGAGATGCCCGCGGAATTGACTGCGGCTCAGCTCGATCGCTACTCGCGCCATATCCTCTTGCCGGAGGTGGGCGAGCGCGGACAGGAGAAGCTGCTCAAGGGCCGCGTGTTGTTGCTCGGTGCCGGCGGCTTGGGCGCGCCCGCGGCGCTGTATCTCGCAGCCGCCGGCGTCGGCACGATCGGCTTGGTCGACGCCGACACCGTCGATGCCTCGAATTTGCAGCGCCAGATCATTCACGCCACGTCGCGCTTGGGTAAGACCAAAGTCGACAGCGCCGAGATCGCCATCAACGACCTGAACCCGGATGTGAAGGTCGTCAAATACCAAGAGCGCGTCAACGCCAGCAACGTGGACCGCATCTTCGGTGCAGGTTGGGACGTGATCGTCGATGGTTGCGACAACTTCCCGACTCGCTACTTGGTCAATGACGCCTCGCTCTTTCACAAGATCCCGGTGGTGCATGGCTCGATTTTCCGCTTCGACGGCCAAGTCACGACCTTCGCCCCGTTTCAGGGGCCGTGCTACCGCTGCCTGTATCCGGAGCCACCGCCGGCGCACCTCGCGCCGTCGTGCGCGGAAGCGGGCGTGCTCGGCATCTTGCCCGGTGTGGTGGGCGTGATTCAGGCGACCGAGGCGATCAAGATCATCCTGGGTAAGGGCGATCCGCTGGTGGGCCGTCTCCTCACTTACGATTCATTGCGCATGAGCTTCCGCACACTGAAGCTGCGCCGCGACAAGAATTGCCCGACCTGCGGCGAGAACCCGACGATCAAGGAATACATCGACTACGAAGGGTTCTGCTCGCGGTAAGCTGCGGCGCCGGTTTCGGCTGGATCGGATCGGTCGAACACCGCTCGTTTTGCCTGAAAGGGCCGGCGAGCGCGGCGCGTTCTCCCACTGTCCGAGCGAAAACGTCGCTCGGACAGCCGGGCAGCCGAGAGGGCCGCACCCGAACCATTTTTCGACGGCGAAAGTGCCCCTTTCGCGCCTGTCCGGCTTCCTGATAGAAAGCAGAGCCGTCCACGTGGCACGGGTTGCCACGGGGGACGCGCTCTTCAACCGGAGATATCGAGAAATGGCTGGAACAAAGCTTGTGCTGTGTGGCTTGGTCGCGCTGGGTGCGCTGTCGGGCTGTGGTGGTGACGACAAGAAGTCCGTCGTGGGCCAACCTGCGGCGTCGCAATGCCCGCCCGGTCAGTACTTCGACGGTCGCGCCTGTCAGTCGCAGACGGGCGCTGCGCCGGCCCCGACCCCTGTAGCCACTGCGCCGGCAACGGCTCCTGCACCCACGGCATTGCCCGGTGTCGCCACGACCACGACCGGACCTGCGGCGACGCCGCTCGACCCCGCGACCGCGCAGGTCGTGACTTCACTGATCGCCCCGCTCGCCGCGAGCGCGGCTGCTCCCGGCGCGAAGCCCGTGGGCGCCGCGATCGCCGGCAACTTCGCGCAAGGTCAGTCGCTCGAGTCGACCGTGCAGATGAACCCGGGTAAGTGCTACACGATCATCGGTGCGGGCGTGCCGACGATCACCAATCTCGACATTCAACTGGTGCCGTCGATCGCCATCCCGGGCATGCCCGCGGCCGTGGTCGCCGCCGACAGCAGCCAGGGATCGACCGCGATCGTCGGTCAGCAACCCAATTGCTACAAGTGGGCGCTGCCCATGGGTGGCACGATGAAAGTCGTGGTCAGCGTGTCCGGCGGTCAAGGCATGGCCGCCGCGCAGCTCTACGAGAAGTGAGCCACGCCCGCGCGCGGAGTGTCCGCACTCCGCGCGCTCCAGCCGTGTCGTGAGCTACGCGACGCACCGCGCGCGCCGCGCCCGCTAGCCCAAAATCAAATCAAGCGACGGCCGCGCCGTCGGCCAAGTCTTTGGAGCCAGAGCCAGAGCCGGAGCCCGTGAGGGGCGCGTTCGAGAATTCGGGCCAGAGTTCGCCGAGGCCTTGGCGGCTGCGGCGCGCGAGCTCCCAGCGCACGATGGGACGCGAGAGAAGCACCGCGCTGACCGCGATGCTGAAGCCGGCAACGACGTCGATCAAATAGTGCCAGCGCAGGAACATCGTGGCGATGATGATGTTGACCGTGCAGAAGGTGACGATCGGCCAGGTGTACCGGTACGGGAGCTCGTGGCGATTGCGATAGGAAAAGAGCGCGAGCACGGTGGGGGCGCCGGTGTGCAAGGACGGGAAGATGTCCATCATGGCTCCGCCCGAGTGCACGGTGTCCATGACCAGGTCGTACCAAGGCCCGTCGGGAAACGGATGGTGAAACGCGTCGGCCATCGCTCGGTAAGGGCCGTAGCCGGGGACGACCATGTACAGCGTGTGGCCGATGCTGAACATGAGCAGGATCCCAAACGTGAATTCACCGACGATTTGCTTCTTGCGGCCGAAAAACACGAGCGGGACCACGTGCACGGCCATCAGCAAGAAGTAGCCGAAATAGAAGAAGGAGAACCACTCCGTGGTTGCCGGGGTGACGAAGCGATCCCAGGCCATGGCGGGTTCGTAGTGGAACAGCCAGAGGTCGAATTCGTACAGCTTTTGATCGAGCGTGGTCGGGTTCACCAGCGGCAGCACGTGCCGGAGGAAGAAGTAGCTGACTTGCACGACCCCGTAGATGCCGATCCGGTAGATCACCGCGGCGACCCAGGCGCGCTTGAGCAGCCGACCGCGAACCAGCACGAGGCTCAGCACGTTGACGAGCAAAAGGCTACCGGTGCGCAGCAGACAGAAGCTGCGTTCCGAGCTGCTCGGCGTGGCGAGCACGAAGCCGTTCAAACACAGTAGGAACAGGAAGACCGCAAAGTCGTGAACCGCGGTTTCGCGCAGGGTCCGCAGCCACCAGGGCTCGGTGCGGCGCTCGATTGTTTCTGACTCGGAGGGCATGCTAGTTCGTTCGGAAAGTTACGGCCGGCCGACGTTCCAAGGGTCTGAGGTCGTTTCAGCAGGCGCGTCCAGGTCGGCCGGGTCTGCGAGCTCGGTGACTCGGACACGGGCCGCAAGCTCAGGCGGTTGTTGCATGAAGTCTTGTACGTTCACCTCGGCGAGCAGCAACTCGGCGCGGGCTTCGTCCACCCGCAGCAGGCGGGCGAGATCTTTGGCTCCCAGCCCCCGCCCCTGTGCCCGCACGAGCCGTGAGGCTGCCAAAAACCAAGCTTGCTGCAAAGCCGCTTCGACTTTTCGGGCGCGGTTCTTGGCACTGCGCGCGGTGAAGAACGAAAGCAGGAAGGGGATCGCGCTCGCCAGCAGGGCCGCGACCTTTGCCAAGGGCGCAGGGGAGGCGACCAAGAACACCACCAGGGTAACCAAGAGCGAGACGCCGCCCGAGGCGAGCGCGAAGCCGGCCCCCGCGCGCAGTGCCCCGGCGCGGAGTTGTTCGCTGCGCGCGCTGTGCAACAGGGCGATTTCAGCGTCGGAAATTGGGCTTTCACTCGGGACAATGCGCGGTCCGCCGCAGCTGCGACAGCGGGTGTACTGGGCGTCGGTGGCTTCGACGTCGGCGATCGCTCGACAGAGCGGGCAGCGGTAGGCCTCGCCGAAGACCGCCCCACACTTCGCACAGCGGCCCAGCGGATCCAGGGGTCCGGAGCAGACGGAACAGACGTCCGGTCGTGCTTCGAGGGCAGCAGCTAAAGTCACGCGCTCGGCTCCTATCGCGGCTCGTGCGAGTTGTCCAACCCCGCTCCCCCGTTCTTTAAAAGCTCGTTAAACTTGCGGAAAAACTCATCGAGCACGCGATATGTCAGGCCCCAGACCCGGTGTCCATCGATGTCCCAGGCTGGGAATTCAAAGCGCTGGTTCCCCCGTGAGAAGGTATGTGTGGTGTGTCCTGCTCCGCTCAGCAACGGGGCAACCGGGACCCAAAGCGCCTTTCGAACCTCCGCGCTCAGCACGAGCGTCGGACGCGCGTCCAGTAAATAGACATACGGACGCACGGCGAGCGGGACGCCCTGGATCGGCTTCGTATCGGACAGGCGCCCGACGCGCTCGCCGTGCGTCCGCAGATCGAGCCCGACTTCTTCGAGTGTTTCGCGTTCGGCGGTCGCGCCGAGATCGCTGTCGATCGGGTCGCGGTGGCCGCCGGGCAAAGCCATGTGTCCCGACCAGGGATCGCCCTCGCGTGTGGCGCGCTCGATCAGCAAGAGCGAAAGAGACGCCTCGAGCTCGAGCAGGATCAGCGCGATTGCGGCGGTGCGCGGAGCCACGAGCGCCTCCGGCTCGGTATTGAGGAGGGAGCGCCGGATCTGCTCGCGAAATACGGACCCGGCCTGCGCGCTCATCGCGACGACCATACGCGAACTGTGCACGCTCGCGCGAGCGCGCACTCGGTTCCTCGCGCGATTCACGCTGGAATACCGGAAAAATCTGATAGCCTGCCGCGCGATGAAAGTCCGTGGTCTGTCGTTTTCGGTGTTGCTCACTGCCAGTCTGTCGTTTCTTCCTGCGCCCGCGCAAGCATTCCCTGGGTTTTTAGCTTCCAAAACGAAGACCGAAATCAAGATCAACTCGACGCAGGTCGTGTTGATGAAGAAGGGCAACGTGACGGCCGTGACCGTCATGTCGGACTACGAGGGGCCGCTCGAGCCGTTCGCGATGGTGCTGGTCGTGCCGCCCGACGTCACGGCCGAG
>DASSMT010000086.1:0-7730 GCA_035688655.1 Polyangiaceae bacterium
GATCGAAATTGTGAGTACCACGAGTGGAACGGATCCCGGTGCTGAGGTCATACTCCCAGAGCAGGTTAGAGACTGAATTCTCGGTCAAAATTTGGATAACGTCGAGGTAGGTGGTTGTCTGAGCACTCGCCGAGCGACTTGCGAGAACGGTGCACGCCAACGTGAATGTCCAGCACAGGCCACTCAGGGTTCTTCGTAGGGAGCTTGTCATTTTCTCTCCAATGCACGGGTGAAGGGATGCGGAGGAGCCATCATCGCTCTTTCAAAGTGGAAATTACAGCGGGTGAGATCGATCCACTGATGTTACTAGCGGTCGGAATCCGCCATGGCAATGAGGTCCGACGGGTGAAATCGAGTGAATAAACCGTCGATTGGCGCCGGAGCAGCAGACCGACAGACATTCGCGTCTACGACTTCGACGCCGTGGAAAAGTGTTGAACCGCACGACGCTGAGGGGCCGGGCGAGAACCGTTTCGACACGGTGCGTGCACCACTGAACGCGAGCATGCTCTCCGCTGGCGAACGCGACGGGGCACGTGCGAAAACGCATGCGGAAGAACTGGACCCCTACGTTTACGAGTTGACGCAGCCTCAACGCTCAAATTGGCCAACTCCGACGCACGCTTGGTTGCAAGATGGAGTAAGCCGAGACTCTAAAGGAGGTGATCGAGGCTGGCGTCGCCCGAGCTCTGCCGTGAAACGACCTTTCGCAGTCGCGACTCAGCTGCTCAGTACACCTGTAACTGCCCGCTTAGAATGAGCAGGCTCATCAAGTACATCAAGCCTTCGTAGTAGCGGTTTTGCCCAAACGGGATCGGCTGATCCCAGACGGCTTGGACGAAGGCAGTGCGGTGTGTGTTCTGAGGAGCGGCGACGGCGAGCGCGCCGTTCACCGAGACCAACGCTTGCGCGCGATTGGTTTCGATCGGCTTCCCGTTGGTTTCGTACGAGCCGCCATACTTGGTGATGCCTTCGCTGTAAAAGAAGTCGAGCATGCGATTGGCGATGTCGGCCTGATCGGCAGTGGCGCTGCCCCACAGCGCGTCGAGCGCCAGGTTCAGCTGCGTGCGATAGCCCTGCTCGGTGTAGCCCGGTGAGCCTTCGACCACGGTTGCGTCGAAGTAGTTGCGCATCGGCGATAGGCCCGTCATCGGATCCGCGGCAGCAGAAAGAAATGGACGCGAAGTCTTGGCGACCTCGTTCCAAAACGGATTGCCCGTGGCCTGCGCCCAATACCAATAAGCCGCCGGCATCTGGAGTGAGGAGCGCGTGGTGTAGCCCGCGTCGGCGAGCGAGGGCTCTTCGCGCACCAAAAAATCATTGGCGCTGAATGCGCTCCCAATGCCCCCTTTGACGCCCCCGTTGTGAAGCTCCTGGTTCTGCAGCGCGTCCAGCAAGGTCAGGGCGTCGCTGGCGTAGGGCATGTCCGTGCTGCTGTGCCAGCGACCGCTGGCCAGCATGAGCGCGAGCACGAACTGCTGCATGCCGTAGACATCGAAGCACTGCGTCGGCTGGTCCTCTCCGCAGCGAGAGTCGAAGTAGCCTGCCGCTGGCCCTGTGGTTTGCAGCCGGAAGGCTTTGGAGTAGCGCCACAGCTCGTCGAACTCTTTCTGGTGGTCCAGCTCGACCGTGATCAGCATCCCCAGGCCAAGCCCTTCGGTGCGGACGTCGTTGTGGAGCTTGTCGGAGATCAAGGAGCATTTGCGAGTGTCGTTGCACGCGACATCATCCGCCGTATGCTGGTCCTCGTAAAAAAAGGACTGGTCGTTAGCGCCGTTGTTGCTGCCGTCGTTCTTGCCATGGAACAGCTGCGTGAACGCCGCGTCGAGCTTGTCCGAGATCTCCTGCGGTTGCTTGCCGAGCAGGCTGGAGAAAGCGTTGTAGTACTCGCCCGGGTGCGTCACCGGCAGGAGCGAGCTGGGGATCCCCGCGCCCCCGGCAGAACCCGCGGCGCTGCCGGCGCTGCCGCCGCCACCGCCGTTGTCGTGCGCATCCGAGCCCAGTGACTCCAGGCTGCCGCTGCAGCCGCTGAGCGCGCTCGCGAGCGCCGCGCCGAGCAGCAGCGAACGGAGCGCGCGCGCGAGCGTCATAATCCGGCGTAACTGCGCACCCGCGAAGCGAGCACGCTATCGGGATGAAGCCGCAGGAACGTCTGCGCGCGCTTGCGAGCGAGCTCGGTTTGCCCGCTCTTGGAGAGCGCCCCGATGCGCAACACTTCCGCTTCGAGTTTCAGTCGACCGTGGGGAAAATCACGCGAGTAGCCGTCGAGTGCGGCGAGCGCAGCGGCGGGATCGGAGTGGCTGAGTGACGTGCGGGCAGCGTCCAACGCAGCGAGCTCGGCGCTGAGCGGCGGCGCCGACGCGGGCTTCGGCTCGGCGCGCATCGAGCTCACGCTTCGCCCGCTGGCTGCGGGGCGGAGCTCAGCCGGCTCGGGCGCGGCGGAGTCCGACGCTGCCGGCTCGGGCGATGGTGCCTGAACCGGCGCGGGCTCGGACGCCGCTGCCGGCGGAGCCACCACGGGCGCGGCAGCAGTCACTGCAGGCGCAGACGCTGGGGCGGGCGCACCGCCGTGCTGGCCCACGTAGCGCCAAACTGGCACCGCAACCGCACCGAGCGCGAACACACCGATCGCCAATTTGGACAGTGTCACCTTCGAGAGTGAGCTCGTGGCCGCCACCGCAGACGGCGCGGTCGAGGTCGTCACCGCAGTCAAGCCGAGCGCGAGCAGCGTCTTCGCGCGCGCCGAGCCGGGGGCGCGGTACGAGCGACCCGCGTCGAGCAACGCCCGTTCGAGCTCGCTCTCCGGTGCTTCGAGCAACCTTGTCGGTTCGTTCACGACCCGACCTCCGCGTGGGTCGAACCGGAGAGGGTTCGAACTCGATCGCGAAAATCAGCCCGGGCTCGGCGCAGGCGCGAGGCCACCGTTCCCTGAGGGATGCGCAGCGTGGCTGCAATCTCGGTCATGCTGAGCTCCTCGAGCTCATACAAGACGAATACGGTGCGGAGCTCCTGCGACATTTCAGACAACACTTCATCCAGTAATTCACGCGAACGTTTTTGGTCGAGCATCTGCTCGGGCTGGAGCGGGGCTTGGATGCGCAATTGCGCGTCCGAATCATGCACTTCCCGGCGCCGAGCCAAGGTGCGGCGGGCATGCGCGGCCATGCGCAGCGCGGTTTGCAAGAGAAAACTCTTTTCGGCATCGGGGCGCACGTCATCCAGCCGGTTGGCAACGGCGATGAAGGTGCGCTGCACGTCGTCGTCTACTTCTGCCTCGGGGGTGCCGGCATTGCGCAAAACGCGCGCGACGAAATCGAGGTAGCGATCCACCATCGCCCGCAAGCGGGTGTCGCGTTCACTCGATTGAGCCACGGGTTTCAAGGTAGCGGCGGGAGTGGGTACGGGCAACCGAAGTGCCGTGGGGTGAGCAATAACGACCATTTTCCGTATCGAGCCGGCTGCCGGCGATAAGAGCTCGAAGAGCCTTCTATCCCGTCTATTCCCGCAAACCCCCGAACCGATCACCGTCTTTCGGCTCCAGTCGACATTTTTCAGGAATAGCGTGGCGCTGGCTCAAAAACGATAGCCGAGCCCCAGACGCAGGAGCGGCGAAACCGCGACCGTGCTGGTCAGCACCTGATCGGGGGAGTTCATGTAGTAGCGATGTCTCAAAAGAGGAACGGTCAGCGCTAGAGCGCTCTCGAACACGACCCCGCCCCCGAGCAGCACCGACGCTTGCAAATCCACGCCGATACTCCACCAGGCGCGGTTCACGGTTTCCGGCACGGCCACGCCGCGCCCGGTGAGCTCCAAAAAGCCGACGGTGCCGAGCGCGCAGGGCGCTAGTTCCCACTTGCCGGTATGGTGTCGATAAGGGCACGCATCCAACGCCAGCGCGCCGAAGCGGGTGCGGTGATCGTCCGGCGCGGTGAGTAACCCGGTGCCGGCGTAGAGCAGCGACACTTGGAGCCCGCTGCTCGTGCTCGCATCGGTCTTGCGCAGCATCATCGCGGACAGCGCGCCGCCGCTGGCGAAGCCCGCGGTCTCGACCATCGTGCCGATCAAGCTCAGGCCGAACTCGAGCTCGAGCGGGGAGGGTGTGACGGGAGCCGGTGGGGGCGGCGTCACCTCACGCGTGGCGGGAACGGCTGGGGCGCTCGCCTCGGGTTTGGGGGCCGGCGAGGTTTCTTTTGGCGGCGGCGACGGTGCATGCGCTTCCGGATCGAAGGAAAGGGCGACGGTGAAGGAGAGCGCCTCCACGACCTCCGTGCACGTCTCGCCGTCCACGCTGCGCGTCGAGGTTTCACTCTGATTCACCACCTCGCGCATCTCGCCGTGGAAGCCGTGCTCGGCGCGGATCACCCGGACATTGACGTCTACTCGCGGCTCGTTCCCCTGAGCTTTGCGCACGCGCTCGGTGCGCGCCCGCACGGCGTCGAAAAAAGCATCCTGAGAGGGGCAGTTTGCGGGCGCATCGTAGTTGATGCGGATGGGCACGGCATCGGCAGTGAGCGCGGCGAGCGCATGGAGAACCGCTGGCAGCGCGAGGAGCACGCACAGGAGACTGACACGACGCCGCTCGGTCGCTCAAGTCGGATGACGCGCGTGCGCTACTCGCGCCCGTGATGGCGAACCGCGCTACGACCGACCCTGAGCCAGAGTCGGCAAGAATCGCGGGGCGGAAAAGCGCGGGCGAGCGCGGCTGAGCGCGGCTGAAAGCGCTGGCTGCTGGCTCGCGCAGCGAACGGCTATGCCTCGGGAAATGACTGGACTACCTTGCTCGATTGACCATGAGCACCCCCCAGAACCCGTACGCAGCTCCAAGCTCGGAAATGGATTACGATCGGCGTGCGCTGGGCGGCGCCGAACACGGCATCTATCGCGAGGGCTTGTTCCTGGTCGTGCCCGCGCACGGCGCGAGCTTGCCTGCGCGTTGCGTGGTGTGCAACAAGCCTGCGCACACGCGCTTGCAACGGAAGCTCTATTGGCATCCGAGTGGTTACTACGTTTTGATTTTGATCAGCGCGTTGATCTACGTGATCGTGGCGGTGATCGTGCGCAAGCGTGCTCACATCGAGCTCGGACTGTGTGAGCAACATGCGGCTCGGCGTCGGCTCGGGCTCTGGCTCGGCTGGCTCGGCACGTTGTCGTGCCCGGTCGGCTTGTTCCTCGGGATCTCGGCGCATATCAACTCGACACTGCTGGTCATCCTGTTCGTGCTCGGGCTGGTGGCTTTTCCGATCACCGGGATCTTGCTCACGCGCGTGGTGTCCGCGCATCGCATCGATGAACGCTACGCTTGGCTGCGCGTGGGGCGTCCGTTCCTCGATTCATTTTAGGAGCCGGCGATAGCGCTAAAGATCGCGCGGCCGCCGCCGTGCGAACCGACCTCACGGCCGTAATACCGCAGGTTGATTGTGGCCGACGTGAACAGCGTGGGGGGGCGGATCACTTTTCCATGAGGGGAAACGGCCGCGTCCTCGAATAGAAACAGGTCACTCCTAGTCTACGCGTACCATCCCCAGCCAAGGGTGCGCTCACGTCTGCCGATCGAGGCACACGTGCGCTCTTCGTAACGAGCATGGCTACGGACACATGGCCAAGGAGAAACTCCATGGATACGCTTATCAAGGTCGACCTCGCGGCACCTGCAACGGATCACGACGTTATCCACAACCGTTGGCATCCCGACATCCCGATCGTGAGTTGGGTGGAACCGGGTGCACAGTTTCGCGTCGAATGCGTCGACTGGACCGGTGGTCAGATCAAGAATGACAACTCGGCGACCGACGTAAAAATCGTCGACCTGAGCAAGGTCCATTACCTGAGCGGGCCAATCGGCGTGAAGGGTGCCGAGCCGGGTGACTTGCTCGTGGTCGACATCTTGGATGTCGGGGTTCTGCCGGACTACAAGTGGGGCTTCACCGGCATCTTCGCGAAGGAGAATGGCGGCGGGTTCTTGACCAATCACTATCCGGAAGCCCGCAAAGCCTGCTGGGATTTCAGCGGTATTTACGCCAATTCACGCCATATCCCGGGGGTGGAATTCGCGGGCATCATGCATCCGGGGTTGATCGGCTGTCTGCCCTCGCACGAGCTGCTCGCCACCTGGAACAAACGCGAAAAGGCGCTGTTCGACACCAACCCTGAACGCGTGCCGGCGTTGGCGACACTGCCTTTTGCTGCCACTGCGCACCTCGGCCGCATGCCCAAGGGCAGCGTCGCGGCAGCCGCAGCCGAAGCCGCGCGAACGGTTCCGCCGCGCGAGCACGGTGGCAACTGTGACATCAAGAATCTCACCAAGGGGTCGACCTGTTACTTCCCCGTGTACGTGAAGGGGGGCGGTCTCTCCATGGGCGACATTCACTTTTCGCAAGGGGATGGCGAGATCACGTTTTGCGGCGCCATCGAAATGGCCGGCTACTTGGATCTGCGGGTGAAGGTGATCAAGGGCGGCATCGCCAAGTACGGCATCACCAACCCGGTCTTCAAGTCGAGCCCGCTCGAGCCCACGTACTCGTCCTACATGATCTTCGAGGGCATCTCGGTGGACGAAGGCGGCACGCAGCACTACTTGGACGTGCACATCGCTTATCGGCGCGCGTGCTTGAACGCGATCGAGTACCTGAAGAAATTCGGCTACACGGGCGCCCAGGCATACGCGATTCTGGGCACCGCGCCGGTCGAGGGGCGCATCAGCGGCATCGTCGATATCCCCAATGCTTGCGCCACCTTGGCCATTCCGACCGAGATCTTCGACTTCGACATCACGCCGTCTTCGTCCGGGCCTTCGGCGAGCTCCGTGCCCGCGGGGACGGATCTCGCCGTCGTGACCTGAGCGGTTCGCTCGGCAGTGCTCACCGGCGCAAACGTCCGAGCAGCGTTTGCGCCGGCCTTTCGCGAATTTCCTCCCCTTCTTTTTCACGCACACGCAAACAGGACCGAAGCCATGCCTACTTACGAATTCGAGTGCAGCGAACACGGAAGCTTCGAGCTCACTCGGCCGATCGCGCAAATGCGCGAGCCGGCAGCCTGCCCGGACTGCGGCGCGCTCGGTAAGCGCCTGCTGAGCGCGCCGAACTTGGCGACCGGTTCGCTGATTGGGCGGCGTGCGGCCGCAGTCCATGAGCGGAGCCAGCACGAGCCGCGGATCGTGCAGCGTGAGCCCTCACGCTCGAATGGTGAACCCAGTCCGCGAACCGTGCACTCGGCGCACGGCGGCTACCCTTGGGCCATCGGTCACTGACAGTGGTCCCTCGCGCCCGCTGCTCGCACCGACAGCCGCAGCGACAAGTCCGTCAGCCGTTGAGGCAAGGTTTCGAGTCGATCCACGAGTGAATAATTCCGGACGCCAAAGATACGTGAAACGCTGTTTTCCGCCTTCGGATCCAGCCCCAAGCAATAGCTGGTCACCCCGGCCCTACGGTTCTGGATCGTGGCCTGCTTCGCGTCAAAAAGCAGGTATTTCGGGTCGTGCACATCGATGTCGGACGGTTCGCCGTCGGTCACGACCAAGAGCAATTTGCGGCGTGCCTTGCGCGTGAGCAGCGCTCGCCCGGCGTGGCGCAATGCTGCTCCGAGTCGAGTCGAGAGCTCCGCGCGCATGCCAGCCAGGCGCGCACGAGCGCGCTCGTCGTACGGATCGTCGAAGTCTTTGAAGCGCCGATAACCGATATCGTGTCGTCCGTTCGACGAGAAACCGTGAATCGCCAAATCAGTACCGAGGCTTC
>DASSMT010000495.1:0-20502 GCA_035688655.1 Polyangiaceae bacterium
TTTTGGCAGTGATCCAAAAACTCGTCCGTGTCGACGTCGCTGCCTTTGGCTTTCAGCGTCTTTTGCCAGTCTTCCTCGTCCGCGCGCAGCCCGCCCGGGTAGCGCACCACCCCCAAGCCGAGCTGCTTCTGGAACGGCAGCGACTCCGGATCGACCGAATCGGGCGCCCAGAGTCCCACATTCACCCCGTAGATGTCGGCAATGGGTTGCAGCACCTTGTTCAAATCGCCCTGAAACACCGCCGGCAGCTCCGCGGGCGCTTTGACCGCCGGAAGCTCACGCAGATTGCTGAGCTGCACGTCCGCCAAGTAAAACGCCCCGGGCGTGTCGCCGCCGGGCTTGACCCCGAGCCACCGCACCGTGCCGAGGTCGAGTTGATTGTTGGGCTTGGCCTCCGGCGGCTGCCAGTATTGAAATTTGCTGAAGTTGCGGAACGGAACCAAAACCTGGTTCCAACCGCGACTCGCGCCCACCTTGCTCACGAACAGCTCCTGATCGCGATCGCGGAGCGTGAGATCGAACGCTTGGTAGGGTTTGTCGGTGAAGACCCACAAACGCAGACCGTAATGCTGACTCCAGTCCGTCGGCAGGCCCGAAGCCGGCGACGGAATGACGTACGCATCGGACCAATCACCGGGCTCGAAGCTCACCCTCAGGGCTTGCCCCTTCACCGCCGCCGGCGCGTTCGCCGGCAGCGCGCCCACCGCGACTTGGATGTCCGCCGTTTGCCCGTGCTGCGCTCGCCACTGCTCGGCTCCCTTGGTAAAGTCGCTGACCAATTGCTCGGGCGCTTTGGAAGAAAATGCGTTCCAATAAGCGTCGGGATCTGGGATGCCTTTGGCAGTTTTGGTCAGCTGGATCTGGTCGAGGTAGAAGACCACCTTTTCACCGGCCTCGACCTTGTTGTCGCCGCGGTTGATCGAAATGCGAAAGTCCTGGATCTTGCCCCAGTCCATTTTGGCGTATATTTCGCGCTTTTGGCTCTCGTCCCAGTACAGGCCGTCGTCCGTGAATGCCTTGAGTGGGATGCGGCAGCGCTGCCACTCCCCTTCCTTCACGGTCGCATAGTTGTCGGCGCTGACCTTGCTCTGCGCCTTGATTCCGTTGCCCTGGTTGTCCATCAGGCCCACGAAGAACTTCTGCGCCGCCGGCCCGCCCTTGACCCAAAAGGTCAAGCTGCCCGTCTTGCGATAGGGCCGCAAATCGATGAACTGCCCTCCGAACGAAATGTTCACGCCAGAGTAGTCGTCGTCGAAGAAGGCCCCGAAGGTCGCCGGGTTGCCGGGCGTGTCGCCGTGCAAAATCTGGTTCTTGGTCTTGCCGCCGTAGCTGTAGGTATAGCCGCCGCTCGCCCGCGGAATGTCGTCCTCGAAGAACGTCGCCAGGACCTCGTCTTCGAGCGCAAGCTCGCTCTTCGCCGGCGCGGTCGCCCGCGGCGCGGCTCCCGCAGGGACCGCGCTGGTCGCGGCCGGACTCTGGGCTGGACGTTGCTCTGAATTCGTCGTCTGGCAAGCCACCACGCCCGTGGCAACCGTGGCAGCAGAGACGGCGACGCAGGCCCAAATGTGCGATTTCATCGCGCACCAAATGGGACCAACGACGAGCTTTGATCAAGAAAAACGAGCGAGCGGCCCGGGCCGGGCCGGGGACTCGCTAAAACATCAGATTTCCCTGGCCCATCAGGAAATTGATGTTGGAGCCGAATTGACCGCGAGCACTACGGACCAGGTTCAAAGCGTTGTTGATTCGCGTTTGGCGCGCACTGGCAGTCGGGGCGGCAATCCCGGCCGCGATTTCGACGTTGGCTTGGCTGATGCTGGTCTGCGCGGACGTGTACAACCCACTTTGGAAGCTGAGCACCGAAAGCGCGTCGTTGAGCTCCTCTCGCGCCAGATCCATCAGCTTGGTCTGGATATCCGCGCGCGTATTGCCGAAGCGTGCCACGAGCGTGTTCGCCGCGCTCAGCCGCTGAATGGCGATGTCTGCGTTGAAGGCACTATTCAGCACCCGCAGAAAGCGCGCAATGTGAAAGGAGTCCTGCGCGCCCAGATTGAGCGGGCTGCCGAAGCGTGCCTCGAGCGCAATGGCCGCGGGTGAAAAGCCGAACGGTGCCGATGCGTAAAACGCGACCGCGTTTTCGATCTCCGGGCCACGCGCGTTGTTGTGGAAGAACGGGCCGGTGTCGGCGGCCTCGATCAAGGGCGGCACGCTGAACGTGCCATCGCCGAAGCCGTTGTTGAAACCAATCCCGATCGGGTCGATCGGAGTCGTCGAGCCGAAGCCGCCGTCGGTAAACACGTGGCCGTCCTGGGTGCCCTGGGTCAAGCCTTGATCCAGATTGCCGACCACGTGCGTCAAACCCGTATTGAAGTTGCGATTGAGGCGTGTATCGATGAAATTGGCGCCCGCGTTCGCGTGGCACACGTTGCAGCGCCCGCGTTGCGGATCCAAGAACGCGCGCCGGCCGTCCTCGGCGTCGGCATCGTTGATGCGCACGCTGTTCAGATCGAGCTCGGTCTGCCGCCCGAGACTCAACTGAAAGGCGTTCACCAGGTCGAGCTCGAGCGATGTCGGGAGCCGGAAGTCGATCCCTTCACGACGCGCGAGATTCTTGGTGAAGTGCTGCCTGATCGCCCCGGTGAGGAACGAACGCAACGTGCCGTCGCCCGGCGCGCCGTCGCCACCCCAACCCGTGCGCTCGATCGGCGGGCTGGCAGTGCCGTCGCCCGGGTCCCGCAAGGTGCTCGTGCGCAACGAGAGCATGTGGTTGACCGAGCGCGAAACGAACTTGTTCGTCGGGTCCTCGAAACCGTCGACATTTTCGAGCACCGCGGCGGCGTTCAACAAGTCGTTGGTTTCGAGCTTCTTCAGATTCGGATCGCGCTCGAAGATGAACAGCGGATCGTTCGGGTTCGAGGCGTGCAGCGCCGTCAAAAAGGGCACGTCCACGGTGGTGTTGTTGGCAATCGGGTGGCAGCTGCCGCACGTGCGCCCGTTTCCGGCAAATGTCTCACGCAGAAAAATGTCGCCGCCCGCGCAAATATCGGGCGAAAGCAGGCCGGTCGTGACGCGCGGATCCTGACTGCACGCGGCGAGCCGGTCCTGCGCGGTCAACTCGCTCTGAGCGCTGGCCAGCGGCTCTGATTCACCCTCGGTCACTCGCTCGGCACCCGAGCAGGCCACGAGCAGCACGGCGGAAACCGCCGCCCCTAGTGTCGACAAGCGACGATCGAAATTGCGCATCTGTCTTTCCTCTCCATGAGTCCATCAGGCGACGCTACCCCGCGCCGCTCACCCGATAATGCTCGAGAGGCATACTTGGTTCGGTTGCCGCGCGCGTTACGATAGCGTGAGAGCTTCGAGTCGGATCGGTTTCGAACGCACTCCCGGCAAGCGCGCAAGCGCCGGGCGGGAGAGTTGGTGAGGGGCGATCGCGATCCAGCAACGCACCTCGGAGTTGCGCATCGTTACCGCTC
Organism: Polyangiaceae bacterium; assembly: GCA_035688655.1. Taxonomy (GTDB): domain Bacteria; phylum Myxococcota_A; class Polyangia; order Polyangiales; family Polyangiaceae; genus PMG-095. The sequence goes on from DASSMT010000495.1 coordinate 3,477, forward strand.
GCAGCGTTCCCTGAAGTGAACTGCGAAGGCCTTCGTGACCGGTGCGAGCAATCCGCGCTCTCAGGGTGCAGTCCCCTCGTCGAGAAGCACCTTGTGCGTGTTCGGTGTCAGAGTTGCCTTTGAGCGCGCCTGGTGGTTCTGGGGCCGTAGCCGAGGGAGCGTTGGCTGACCTGAAGCGGCTGGACGCCTCCGTGTGCGTACGACTTCGTGGGGCGTCACTCCCGACGTCGGGTGCGCGAACGGATAAATCCAAACCAAGCGAATCGACCGCGGCTGCGACAAGTGTTCTCGAACCAGCGAAACCGCGCCGAATCGAGCCCCTAGTTGCCGACCGATACGGCGTGCATTTCACGGCAGATGGCGAATTTTGTCAGCTGCTCGAACGCGTGAGGGGTTTGGCGGGCCATCGCTTGCCGAGCGGCGACTTGCTGATCTTGCTCAAGCGAGGACTCGAAGCGTACGAACGTGAGCTGCAAAAAGAGCGCTTTGCACTCGGCAGAAAACCGAAGGCCCAACTCCGCCAATGCCTTGCGCAATGACCGTCAGTTCCCCTCGTCAAAGACAGGAATACCGCGAGCTTCGAGCTGCGATGCTGGGGCGCGAGCGCCCATTCTCTCCGCGGTCTTGGGCTTCACTCGGCGGCTCGCGCGCGCTGGGCCTTCTCGTTGCGAACGCGTTCGATGGCCCAAAAGACGGCTTCGGGTGTCGCGGGCGAGGCGAGCTCGACGATGCCGCCCGTGCCGAAGGCGGCGATCGCAGCGCGCAGGGCTTCGCGCACGCTGAGCGCGAGCATCAAAGGCGGCTCGCCGACGGCCTTGCTGCCGTAAACGACGCCGGGCTCGGTCGCGCGCTGGAGCAGCGCCACGTTGAAGATGGGCGGGCATTCGCCGAGCGTGGGCAGCTTGTAGGTGGAGGCGCCATTGGAGACGAACGCTCCGCGCTCGTTCCACACGAGCTCTTCCGTGGTCAGCCAGCCGATGCCTTGGATGAAGCCGCCTTCCACTTGGCCGCGATCGACGAGCGGCGAGAGCGAATCCCCGACGTCGTGCAGCAAGTCGCAGCGCAAGATGCGGTATTGGCCCGTGAAGCCACTGACCTCGACCTCACTCACCGCTGCGCCGTAGGCAAAGTAGTGAAAGGGCTTGCCCTTGCCGGTCGCGCGATCGAAATGAATGTTCGGAGTCTGGTAATGGCCGGTCGCGAACAGCGGAACCCGCTGCAGGTACGCCAGCTCGACGAGCTCCGCGAAGCTGATTTCGGCCTCTGGCCTCTCGCTCTGAAAGACTCGTCCGTGCTCGATCGCGATCTGTGCCGGTGGCACGTGAAAGTGTCGACCCGCGACCTCACGCAGGCGCTCTTTCAGCGACTCGCAGGCGGCTTTGATGGCAGCACCGTTCAGATCCGAGCCGCTCGAGGCCGCAGTTGCGGAGGTGTTGGGGATCTTGTCCGTGCGCGTCGGCATCACCCGTAAGGATGAGAGTGGCACTCCCAGCGCGTCGGCGGCGACCTGCAGCATTTTGGTATGCAAGCCTTGGCCCATCTCGGTGCCGCCGTGGTTCACCTGCACGCTGCCGTCTCGGTAAATCAGCACCAGAGCGCCGGCCTGGTTGAAGAACGCGGTCGTGAACGAGATGCCGAACTTGACCGGCGTGATCGAAAGGCCGCGCTTGTCGTGCGGGTGCGCCGCGTTGTGCTGGCTGATCTCGGCCAGGCGCGCGTCGAAATCACTGCTGCTCTGGAGCTCGGACCAAATGCGCTCGATGCGCTCGGCGTCTTTGACCGCTTGCCCGTAGTGCGTCTCGTCTCCCGGGCGATAGAAATTGCGCTCGCGCACTAGGTGCGGCGCGAGCTTCAAGTGGCGGGCGATGCGATCCAGAATGTCTTCGATGACGAGCATGCCTTGCGGGCCGCCGAAGCCGCGAAAAGCCGTGTGTGAGACGGTATGCGTGCGGCAAATCCTGCCCGCCACTTCCACGTGCGGCAGCAAGTAGCAATTGTCGATGTGGAACATCGCGCGACCCATGATCGGCGAGCTCAAATCCAAGCTGTAACCGCCATCGCTGAACAGCTCGACCAAGAGCGCGCGCAGCTGCCCTTCGGCGCTGAAACCGACGCGGAAGCGAGCCAAAAATGGGTGCCGCTTGCCGGTCATGGTCATGTCCTGCGCGCGGCTGAGCCGCACCAGCACCGGCCGACCCAGTTTGCTCGCCGAAAGCGCGGCGATCGCCGCCCAGGTGTTGGCTTGCGTCTCTTTGCCGCCGAAGGCCCCGCCCATGCGCAAGCATTGCACGGTCACCAAGTGTTTGGCGACGCCCAGCACACGCGCCACGACCTCTTGAGTTTCAGCGGGATGCTGCGTGGAGGAATGAACGAACACGCCGCCCGCCTCCTCTGGCAGCGCGAGCGCGGCTTGCGTCTCCAAGTAGAAGTGTTCTTGTCCGTTGATGAACAGCTCGCCCTCGAGCCGCTCGGCCGCCGCGCTCAATTCGCGTTCCGGCTCACCCCTGCGCATGCGCTCGACGGGAGTGTGAAAGCTGCCCTCGGCGATCGCGGCGGCAATCGAATTCAGCGCGGGCAGTGCTCGATAGCTGACGCGGACTTTGTCGGCAGCCAGCCGCGCGAGCTCCAGCGTCTCGCCCACCACCCAGGCCACGGGTTGACCGAAGAAGGCGATCTCGCGCGGAAAAAGCGGCTCGTCGTGGCGAGCGGGCCCAACGTCGTTTTCGCCGGGCACGTCGTCCGCGCTCAGGCACGCGAGCACGCCGGGCATGGTCAGCGCCTCGCTGAAGTCGAGCTCGCTCAGGTAGGCGTGCGCGTGCGTGCTCGCGATCGGCCAGGCATAGGCGATGTTCGCGGTGCGGGTCGCCAGATCTTCCACGTACGTGGCGCGGCCCGTGACGTGCAGCACGGCGGACTCGTGGCTCAGCGCTCGGCCCACCGCTTTGGCCTCGTCGGGCATTCCGGAGCGACTCATTCGGCGGCCTCGGCCTGCCGGCTCTCGTAAAAGAACTTCTCGATCAGCTTGCCCAAGAGCGCCCGCCGGTATTCGGCGCTGCCGCGCAGATCCGATTGCGGTGTCCCGATGCGCACCGCCTCTGCCAGCAAGAGGCCGAGCGTGCTCTCGTTCCAAGGCAGGCCGAGCGCGATTCGTTCCAGAGATGTGGCACACAGCGGAGTCGCCGCAACGCCACCCAACCCGACCCCGAAGCGCGTCACCCGGCCTTGGGCGTCGAGCGAGAGCGCGAACCCTGCGGCGACCGTGGAAATGTCGTCGAGCACCCGTTTGCTGACCTTGTAGAAGCGCTGAAAAGAAGGCGTCGGACGCGGGATGCGCACGGTGACAATCAGCTCCCCCGGAGCGAGCGCGGTGCGGCGATAGCCGAGGAAAAACTCCGCCAGCGGTAGCCGCCGTGTGCCGCGCGCACTGACCAGCTCCAGCTCGGCGCCGAGCGCCAGCAGCGCGGGCGCAGAATCACCGATCGGCGATGCCGTGCCGAGGTTGCCGCCGAGCGTCGCGCGGTTTCTGATCAAGCGCGAGGAAAACAGTGGCAGTAACTGCGCCAGCAGCGGAACGCTCGGCTCGAGGTGCAGAGCGCGCTCGATCCGTGACAAGGGCACCGCCGCGCCCAGCACGAGCTCGCTGTCGCCGAACGTGAGCTGATGCAGCTCAGGCAGCGCTTCGACCGAGACGAGCACCGGAAAGCGCTGGTAGCGCTGATTGGCGTACACGATCAGATCCGTTCCGCCGGCGATCGGCTGCGCGGACGGATGAGCGTCGAGCAGCGCCAGCGCCTCGCCCAGCGTGCTCGGTCGAAAGAAGCGCTCGCTCGGCGAGCCGCTTTCGCTGGCTGTGAGCGCTGCGGCGCGCGTACGCAGTTGGACGGAGCGTGGCTCGGCGGGGCTCGGCGCCGGCAACGCACGCGCAACATCCGCAATTGGTCGATAGCCCGTGCAGCGACACAGGTTGCCGCTGATGCTCTCGGGATCGAAGCGCGTGCGGCCCGGCCGGTAGTATTCGCAGAACAAGCTGACGACGAAGCCCGGTGTGCAGTAGCCGCACTGCGAACCGCCGGCAGCCACCATGGCCGATTGCACGGGGTGCAGGCCGTCGACCTCGGCGATGCCTTCGACCGTGGTCAGCTCCCGACCCTCGACCGCGCCCAGGGGTAAGAGGCAACTATTCACCGGCTCGAAGTGACTGCCTGCCTCGCCCGGCTCGCTCGTCAACATGGCCACGGCGCAGGCGCCGCATTCGCCTTCCGCACAGCCCTCTTTGGTGCCGCACAGGCCCTGCGCACGTAAATACTGGAGCACGGTCAGGTGCGAGGGCCCCTCTGCCGTGACGGCTCTTCCGTTCAGCACGAAGCGAATGCGCGTATCGCCGCCCATAGCAGCCATGTTTAGGAGAGCCTATCATGGCGCGGCGATTGTTTCCGCTCCGAGCCGGAGCGAGAAATATGGACGAAGCGCCGTTCATGGCACATTCTACCTACCGTGCGCGATGTCGTTCAGGCGTGGCTCATGCTGCTGGCGAACCGTCAGCGCGGGGCTCTAGCGACCGTCGTGCGCGTTTCCGGCTCCACCCCCCAGCAGCCGGGCGCGCGGCTCTTGCTGCGTGAAGATGGCAGCACGCTGGGCACGGTCGGCGGGGGTGCGATCGAACACGCCGTGCTCGAGAGCCTGCAGCGCGCGCTCGCCTCGCGCACCTCGGAATTGTTGATTCGCGACCTTTCGCACGATCTTGGCATGTGTTGCGGGGGCAAAATGGAGATCTTCGTGGAACCTATCTGGCCCGCTCCTCGGCTGTGGTTGCTCGGCGCTGGGCACGTGGCCAAACCCACGGCGGCGCTCGCACGCAGCGTGGGCTTCGAGGTGCTCGTGATCGACGAGCGGGAGGAGCTGAACACGGCCGAGCGCTTCCCCGATTGTCAGCTCATCCTCGGCGATCCCGCTGCCGAGTTGCGTCGTGCGAACCTGGGCGAGGGAGATTGGCTACTGATCATGACCCACGATCATCAGCTGGACGAAGCCGCGCTGAGCGCTGCTGCAGGCAAAAACGCCGAGTACGTGGGGCTGGTCGGTAGCAAACGCAAAGTGTTCCGCTTGGTCGAGCGGGTAAGCCAAAAGCGCGCCGGTGATTTTCCGCTTTCGCGCGTGTACGCACCGGTGGGGCTCGATATCGGCGCGATCAGCCCGGAAGAGATCGCGGTCAGCATCGTGGCCGAGCTGGTCGCGCTGCGCCATGGCAAGCCGGCGCCTCATCTGCGCGCGCTCTCGGACGTCCGCTTGCAACGTGCGCTGCAACGGCAAATCACCTGATGACCACGAACACCGCCGCAGCCTCGGGGTTGAACGACCTCACACGCCGCGTCGAGCGCGACCTGTTGCTGCTCGATTACCCGCGAAGGCCCTGGCTCACGCCCCAGCGCACGGCTGCCGGCGAGCCCGTTTACGACGTGCTGATCGTGGGCGGCGGGCAGAGCGGGCTGACCGCGGCCTTTGGCCTGCTGCGCGAGCGCGTCGGGAACTTGATCGTGCTCGACGAAAACCCGCTGGATCGCGCCGGCCCGTGGCTGAGTTTCGCGCGCATGCGCACGTTGCGCACGCCCAAATACCTGACCGGTCCGGATCTCGGGATCCCGAGTTTGACCCCACGCGCGTGGTACGAGGCACAATTCGGCGACGGCAGTTGGGAGAGCTTGGGGCTGCTGCCGAAGGAGCTATGGGCCAGTTACCTCGCCTGGTACCGCGAAACCCTGCATCTCCCGGTCACTGCCAACACGACCGTCGGCGCGCTGCAGTACGATCGCGAGGCACGTCAGTTCTTGGTCCCGTGCAGCGACGCGCCTCGTGCTGCCGGAAGTGGCACTTCGGGCGGTGAGCGCGTGCTGCGCGCGCGCCGCGTGGTGCTCGCCACGGGCATCGACGGCTCCGGTGCTTGGCGCGTCCCACGCGCGGTCTCGGAAGCACTCCCCGCGCGTCTGTACGCACACACGCGCCACGAGATCGATTTCGAAGCGCTGCGAGGCAAGCGCATCGCCGTGCTGGGCGCGGGCGCCTCGGCCTTCGACAACGCGGCCACCGCACTCGACTTCGGCGCCCGCGAAGCGCACGTTTTTTTCCGCCGCCCGCAGTTGGTCAACGTGAATGCCTACCGCTGGGCTGAATTCGTGGGCTTTTTGAAGCACCACGCGGACTTGCCCGACCCCGAAAAGTGGCGCTTCATCTCACAGATTCTGCGCATGGGGCAATTGCCGCCCAAAGACACGCTGGCGCGCGCGCAAGAGCACGCGGGCTTTCACTTGCACGCCGGCTCTAGCTGGAAGTCGCTCGGCGCACAGGGCGACACCGTGCAGATCGCCACCGAGTCCGAGCGCTTCGAGGTCGACTTCGTGATCGTCGCCACGGGCTGCGTCACCGATCTCGCAGCGCGACCCGAGCTCAGCCACTTCGAAGCGCAGATCGCGCGCTGGGCCGATCGCTACACGCCGCCCCCCGACGAGACACATGAAGACCTGCTCCGTCACCCGTACTTGGGGCAGAATTTCGAATTCACCGAGCGCAATCCGGGACAAGCGCCGTACTTGGCTCACTTGTACAACTACACTTTCGGCGGCCTGTTGAGCATGGGCTTCGGCGGCGCGAGCATCTCGGGTTTGAAGTATTCGGCGCCGCGCTTGGTCGCCGGCATCACCCGCTCGTTGTTCGTGGAAGACAGCGCAGCGCACTTCGACAGCTTGTGCAGCTTCGCGGAGCGAGAATTTTGATGGTCAATCAATACGTCGCAGCGCACCCAGCCTTCGGCGTCGCGGACGAGGGAGAGGGCGACCTCGGGCACCACGCGAGCGATTGAGGCGTTCACTCCATGGCAAATCACGGTTATTTCAGCGCGCGCGTGGTGCAGAAAGAGAGCATCGGTCCGGCCACCGTGCTGCTCGATGGTGAGCGCATCGCAGAGGTGGTTCAGGGACCAGTGCCCGTACCCGGCGCACTCGACTGCGGCAATCTAGTGATCGGTCCGGGCCTGGTCGATTGCCATGTGCACGTGAACGAGCCAGGCCGCACCGAATGGGAGGGCTTCGAGACCGCCACGCGCGCGGCGGCCGCGGGCGGCGTCACCGCAATCGTCGATATGCCGCTCAATTCGCTGCCGGTCACGACCACCGGCGCTGCGCTTTCAGCCAAGCTCGCGGCCAGCAAGGACAAGTGCTTCGTCGATGTCGGCTTTTGGGGCGGCGTCGTGCCCGGGAACACGGCACAGCTGCGCGAGCTTTCCGCAGGCGGCGTGCTCGGTTGCAAAGCGTTCTTGGTGCACTCGGGCATCGACGAATTCCCGAACAGCAGCGAGGCCGATCTGCGCGAGGCCATGCCGGTGCTGCGCGATGCGGGTCTACCGCTCTTGGCCCACGCCGAGCTGGATTTGGGCGCAGAACTGCATACCGCGGACGTCCGTTCGTACGGCCGCTATTTGGAGTCGCGGCCCAAGCTTTGGGAGGACGAAGCAATTCGTTTGCTGGTGAAGCTGTGCCGCGAGACGCGCTGCCCCGTGCACATCGTGCACTTGTCGTCCGCGGCTTCGGTGCCCACGCTGCGCGCAGCCAAAGCCGAAGGCTTGCCGATCACGGTCGAGACCTGTCCCCACTACTTGTGTCTCGAGGCCGAGAGCATTCCGGACGGCGCCACGCTGTACAAATGCGCGCCGCCGATCCGCGAGCACGAAAACCGCGAAGGCCTGTGGCGCGCGCTGCTCGACGGTGTGATCGACTTCGTGATCACCGATCACAGCCCGTGCGCGCCCGCGCTCAAGCTGGCGGAGCGCGGCGACTTCGAGGCCGCGTGGGGTGGGATTGCCTCGTTACAGCTCGGCCTGCCGGCGGTCTGGACCGAAGCCCGAAAGCGCGGCGCCGATCTGCACGCGCTGTTTCGCTGGATGAGCACTGCGCCCGCGAGGTTCGCCGGGATTTCAAGCCAAAAGGGCCAAATTGCCGCAGGCTACGACGCCGATCTGTTGATCTGGGATCCCGAAGCGAAGCGGACGGTCGACGCCGAGCACTTGTTCTTTCGGCACAAAGTTTCACCGTACCTTGGGCGCGAGCTCGAGGGCTTGGTGCAGCACACCGTGCTGCGCGGCAAATGCGTGTACGATGGCCGGCAGCACCCGGAGGGTCCCGTGGGACGACACCTCCTCCACCGTAGGACGGCAGCTTGAGTGACGTGAACACAGCAGGCGCGGGCTTCAACGGGCTGGTCGATCTGGCCGCTGCACTGGTCGGCGGCAAGGCGCTGGCGACGAGCGACGACTTCTTCGCGGGTATGGAGAACCTTCTCCTCCCGGGGCGCGCCGTATTCGTCCCCGGCAAGTACACGGAGCGCGGCAAATGGATGGACGGTTGGGAAAGCCGTCGCAAGCGCGGCCCAGGTCACGATTGGTGTGTGCTTTCGCTGGGCGTGCCCGGCTCGGTGCTCGCGTTCGACATCGATACGCAGCATTTCGTCGGCAATCACCCGGCGTTCGCCTCGGTCGAGGGCATTTCGGTCCCGCACGACACGCCGCTTTCGCAGCTATTGACCGCTCAGTTTCACGAGCTTTTGCCGCAGACGCCGCTGCTGCCGAACGCGCAGAATTTGTTCGTCGCGAGCGCGGGTCCGGTCGTGACTCACCTGCGCCTGAACATTTTTCCCGACGGCGGGGTGGCACGCTTTCGAGCCTATGGAAAAGTGTCTGCGACTTGGGCCAGCCCTGAGCTCGACGCGGTCAGCGCCACGCACGTGCCCAAAGATTGCTTCAATCTGGCTGCGCTGGAGAACGGCGCGCTCGCGCTCTGCTGCTCGGACGCGCATTTCGGCGGCATGAACAACTTGCTCTTACCCGGCCGCGCCGAAAATATGGGCTCGGGTTGGGAGACGCGCCGTCGCCGCGGCCCCGGCAGCGATTGGATCCTGATTCGACTCGGCGCACGTGGGACACCCCGTGTCCTCGAAGTCGACACCAATCATTTCAAAGGCAACTTTCCCGATCGCTGCGCCGTCGAAGTGATCGATGCAGCGGGCGCACGCCCCACGGAGCTGCTCGAGAGCAGCGCCTGGCAACCGCTCTTGCCGGAGAGCAAACTGGCGGCCGATACGCGACACTTCTTTGCTCGCGAGCTGCTCGGGAGCTTGCCGGCCACTCATCTGCGCCTGCGTATTTTCCCGGACGGCGGCGTCAGTCGCCTGCGCGTGTGGGGCAATACCCGTGGCTGAGCTGCGCGAACCCCAGCCAGCGCTGAACACGCTCTCGCGCGCGGAAGCAGCCCTGGCCCTCGAGCGCTGCTGCGGGGCAGCGCGTTGGGTACAAGGGATGCTCGCGCGTCTGCCGTTCGCGTCACACACCGCGATGTACGCCGCGGCCGTGGAAATTTGGGCACAACTCGGCCCCGACGACTACCGCGAAGCCTTCAGCCATCATCCGGAGATCGGCGCGAATCTAGATGAGTTGCGCAATAAATTCGCGAGCACTGCGAGTCTTTCACAAGCCGAGCAGCGCGGCGCGCTGGGCGCGAGCGAAGCCACGCTGCACGCGCTGCGCGACGGCAACCGAGCCTACCGCGAGCGCTTCGGGTTTTCGTTCATCGTCTGTGCCACCGGCAAGAGCGCAGAAGAAATGCTGTCGCTGCTGCAAGCGCGCCTCAAACATGCGCCGGATTTGGAGCTCGACATCGCCGCCACGGAGCAAGCCAAGATCACCCACCTTCGCTTGGAGAAGCTCGAATCATGAGCGCCATCACCTCGCACGTGCTCGATACGTCGCTCGGCAAGCCCGCCGCTCGGGTGAGTGTGAGCCTCGCGCTGCTTTCCGGCGACGCCTTCGTGGAGCTGGGTCGCGGGGTCACCGACCCGGACGGGCGCGTGAAACAGTTGCTCGGTGACAGTACGCTCACCACCGGTTTGTACCGCCTGAGATTCGAGGTCGGCGCGCACTACCGTGCGACCGGGCGCGAATCATTCTACGAGCAGGTCGAAATCCAATTCCACGTCAGCGATCCCAGCCAGCACTACCACGTGCCGTTGCTCTTGAGCCCGTTCGGTTACTCCACCTATCGCGGAAGCTGAGCCATGAGTTTGATCACGATAGCCTCCTCCGAGCTCGAGGCTTTGAGCCGAGCCAATCGCGCATTTTCCGCGATTTATCCGGGCGATCGCCCCGCGCGCCAACCGGTGCACACGGTCTACGGCGGCGCGCAATTGTACAAGGCGGAGACCACGCAGCGCCTCGGTGAGCTGGCGCTCGCAAGCTTCGAAGCCTACGCGACCAACGCGCTCGAGCTCGCGACCGGTGTGGGCTTTCTCTCGTCTTCGGCCCTGGTCGGCCTGGATCCGGTGACCCTCGAAGAGCGCTATCGAGCCGATTCCGCCGAGCTGCGGCGCCTGAATCCCACGGGCTGGCTCGCGCAAACCGTGTACGAACGCGTGAAGGCCAAGCTCGCACGCGAAGCGGTGGAGGATTTCCGCATCGACTTCGAAGACGGCTTCGGCGCTCGCCCTGACGCCGAAGAAGACGAGACGGCACGCCGCGCTGCGAGCGAGCTTGCGCGCGCCATGAAAGAAGAGCGCACGCCACCGTTCATCGGCATCCGCATCAAATCCTTCGGCGAAGAGTGGAAGCTGCGCGGCGCGCGCACGCTGGAGATTTTTCTCGAGACGCTGCTCGGCGCGACCGGCGGCGCATTGCCCGAAAATTTCGTGGTCACGCTGCCCAAGGTCAATATCCCCGAGCAGCCCCGCACTCTGGTTCGGCTGCTCGAAATCCTGGAAAATCGCCATCATTTGTCGGCGGGTACGCTGCGCTTCGAGTTGATGGTCGAGACGACGCAGGCGCTGATCGGTCCGGATGGCTATTGTCCACTGCCCAGCCTGCTCGCGGCGGGCGAGGGCCGCTGCGTCGGTGCGCACCTCGGCACCTATGACTTCACCGCGTCGTGCAACATTACCGCCGCTTATCAGATGATGGATCATCCGATGTGCGACTTGGCCAAAGGCTTGATGCTGCTCTCATACGCGGGCACCGGCATTTTTCTGTCCGACGGCGCGACGAACGTCATGCCGGTCGCGCCTCACCGCGGCAGCCAACTTTCGCCCGAGCAGCTCGAAGAGAACCGGGCTGCGGTGTATGGCGCCTGGCAGCTCGCTCACCGCCACATCCGCCACTCGCTCGTCGGCGGCTTCTACCAAGGCTGGGATCTGCATCCCGCGCAGCTCCCCGTCCGCTACGCGACTTGCTACGCATTTTTCCTCGAGGGCCTGGCGAGCGCCGGCGAGCGGCTCAAGAATTTCATCGAGAAGGCCGCGCAGGCCACGCTCGTGGGCGAAGTCTTCGATGACGCCGCGACCGGCCAAGGCCTGCTCAACTACTTTCTGCGCGCGCTCAACTGCGGAGCGATTGACCTGGGCGACCTCGAACAGACCGGGCTGACTCCGAATGAAGTGGAGCTGCGCTCGTTCGCCAAGATCTTGGCAGCCCGACGCGCGCGCCTGACCAGCGGTTAGCGCCCGAACCAGTCGCGCAATTTCTGCACGAAGCTGCGCCCCGGGCGAAAAAGCTGCGCTCAGCGCGAGCTGACTTTCGCGCCCGGTGTGCTCGTTCTCGAAGCAGCGTCCCACTTCGTCGCCCCTGACCTCTGAGCACCAAAGCCAGGGCCTCTGGGCAGAGGCGGGGCATGTCCTTTGCAGCTCGGCTCGCGAGCAAAGAGGCATGAGTTTCCACGCACGACACAGCGGGCGCGCGGGTTGCTGGCGCGCTGCGTTGCCCCGGGAACATGGCTTCTGGGTCATGTTGGCTGCAGCGCTGCTGAGCGCGTTGCTCCGCGCCGGAGCGCAGCGCGCGAGCGTCTTCGCCGCCACAGCAACCGTGGTGGTGGTCGTCGCCGCAGCCGGCGCACTGCATCGGCGCGTTCGTCGCAACAGCCTGGCTCAGCTCACGGCGACCCTGTTGCTCTCGCTGTCTGCCGTGCCGGTGGAGCTCGCGGGCGGCGTACCGCACTCCAGTATCGCTTCGGCTGCGCTGGCACGAGCGGTGGTGTTCCTGGCCAGCGCGCTGGTGGTTCGGGCCGCATTCGCCCGCTCGATGCGCGGTGGCCGCGTTCGCACCTTTTTTTTTCACCTGCTTTCGATAGCCATCGCCGGGGTCGCCGCGCTCGTCTTCCATGCCACCGGTCGCGGCACAGAGGCCAGCGCGTGCGCCATGGCAGCGATCGTGTGCGGTGCGTTCGCGTACCAGCGTCCGACGACCAAAGAGCTGAAATTTCTCGGTCTTTCGCTGAGCGGCCTGGTCTTGGCTTCGACCCTGGCACTCGCCCTGTGAGGAAACCCCGATCATGACCACTCGCTCCCTGCTCTCACCCCATGCGGCCCCGGATCGCACCGAGTTGCCCGTGCTCGAAAAGGGCTTTCGTCCGTTCTTTCTGGTCGGAGCCGCCTTCGCAGTCTTGGCCGTGCCGCTTTGGATCATCGCTTTGAAGGGCGGCGTCCAACCTGGCGGCGCGTTTGGCGTGCTGCAGTGGCACGCGCACGAGATGCTGTTCGGCTTCTCGACTGCGATCATTGCCGGCTTTTTGCTGACCGCGGTCAGCAACTGGAGCGGGCGCGAGACCGTCACTGGTTGGCCCTTGGCCGCGCTTTCGGGGCTGTGGGTGTCGGGACGCGCGGCGCTCTTCTTCGCGTCGGATTTGCCGAGGCTTTTACCGCTGCTCGTCGACGTCTCTTTCTTGCCGCTGTTGTCGATCGCTTGCGGGCGCGCGCTGTTCGCAGCCAATAATCGTCGCAATTATGGCTTCTTGGGGCTGCTCCTCGGGCTCGCGCTGGCCAATGCTGCTGCGCACGGCTTCGCTCTGCGCGGTGATCTCGAAGCCGTGCGCCTCGCCCACCGCGCTGGGCTGAACTTGATCCTGATCATGCTGGTGGCCATGACGGGGCGCGTGCTGCCCATGTTCACCCGCAACGCCACGCGTCTGTCGTGGATTCGCCCGCTGCCGCTACTGGAACGCGGCTCGCTGGCGACGGTGGTGCTGCTCGCGCTGTGCGATCTCGTACCCAGTGCCAATGCGCTGAGCGTGGCGCTCGCCGCGCTGGCGGCAGTGCTGCTGCTCGCTCGCATGCGCTTTTGGGGTACGTTGCACGTCTCGCGTCAGCCCTTGCTGTGGATCCTGCACGTGGGCACGCTGTTCATTCCGTTCGGGCTCGCGTTGCGAGTCGTGAGCACCTTCGCACCCAGCGTTCCGCCGAGCAGCTCCCTCCACGCGCTCACCGCGGGCGCCATCGGTTCGCTCACGCTGGGGATGATGGCGCGCGTGAGTCTGGGGCACACCGGACGAATGCTGGTACCGGCGCGCAGCGCCACCTGGGCCATGGCGTTCTTGGTCTGCGCTGCCGTGGTCCGCGTCGCTGCACCATTGCTGAGCGGCACTCGCTACCTGCAAGCGCTCACCGTCGCGTCAGCGCTCTGGTCCAGCGCTTTTCTGCTGTTCTTGTTCGGCTATCTGAAGATCCTGCTGTCGCCGCGCGCGGACGCGCGTTGAGCGCTTTTTGGCGGTGCAGCGAAGCGACGACTGCGACGACTCGCGCGCGGCTCGTGAGCTCAGCCGTGCTCCGCGGGTCGGCTAGTCAGCGCCTCGAGATCGACGTGCCAATCTTTGCCGAACAGCTCGACCGGGTGCGGCGTGCGTACCGTGTCGCTGCCACACACGAGATCGTCGGCGGCACAGTATCGATCACAGCCCCAACAGACGCGTTCCGGGTGAGGTGGATGCAGCGGGAGGCGGGTCATCGAAGCCAAGCGATTGCAAGCCCGGTGCCACGCGCGTCCTGCGGCCTACGCCAACGGGCGCAGTCCCCCCGCGCAAGTTCAGCGCCTGCGCCGACGCAGATCTTGCGCGAGCCAATGACTCACCTTCTGCTCCAAAGGAGCTCGAGGTGCGAGGCGCTGGCCAGCGATCAGCCGAAATCACACAACGCTTCGACGTAATCTTTCGAGCCGTCGCGCAGCCAACCATCGAGCTGCGCGACTTCTTTCAGTTGTTGCCCGCGCGGGCGGGGCACGCAGAAGAACTGCACGGAGACATCCGGCAGCGTGCTCATGTCGCCCCACAATTTCTCGAATTGGGTGACCGGGAACACGTCTTCCTGCGCGTTGCCCCAGCGACGCTTGACCTCTTTCAACGTGATGTACGTCGGCAGGCGCTGAGCGAGCGCGCGCACGCCGCGGCGAATGGCACGCTGATCGCGAAGCTCCGCCCGGGACAGGCCAAAATGGCCGAGCAGCGCGTCGATGCTGATGAACGTGGTGAGTGAGTTGTAATAGGTGAGCTTGGCCTCGTCTTCTTCGCGCGGCAGCGCCAAGCCCTCGACGAGGCGCGGGCGACCGCTCACGCGAGCGAGCCCACCACCGCGATCTTCCAGCCGGCGCTCCATGACCTCGATGCTCAGGCACGAGCCGCTCTGGATGTGACGGCCGAGCCAGCGCGCATCCAAATCAGCCCCCAGGGTGTCGATGTTGTGCAGCATCGCGTATTTCAACTGCGGGCGCTCGTCGAGCAAGCGCGCGAGCGTGCCGTTCAGGAGCAGATTCGCGACTTCATACCAGTGACCGACCGGATGCAGGCATTGAGCGGCAACGTTGTCGCGGTAGTCGCTCGCCTCACCCGTGCGCAGCGCCCAATCGATCAACGCGGCCCGCCCGTCGTCGCGCACCTTTTGTTTGCGTTCTTCGAGCTTCTGTTCGTGCAGCTCCGCCCAGGCGAAGCGCAGATCGCGCGCCGTCGGCACCAGCCGGAGCCCGATCGAGCGCCCCTCGGACAGAAACACGGCGTCGCCGAGCCCGTAGTTCCGCTCGCGCGAAAGTAAGCTGGCGATCGGAGCGTGGGTCAGGTGACTCGTCGTGATCACGTGCGGCGGCGTCACGCCAGACTCTCGGCCGCGGCGCCGCGTCTTCGCCAAATGCACCTCCAAGAAAGTCCGAAAGCGATCCTGGAGCTTGGCGAAGGGATAGATGGCCTTGACCGTGCCGGCACCGTGGGTCCAACGCGAGCCGGCACCCGCTGCCAGAGTGATCACGAAGGCCTCGCCGCGCTCCAAAGCGGCACGCCCCGCGCGTTCGTCGGCCGCGTCGAGCTCTCGAGCCTGCACGACATCGCTCGCACGCACGTCCTCGATCGGCGTATCGGCGGGGAGACGATTTTTGGCGAGGCCGATGCGTTCGCCACGTAAATCCGAGCGGATGCGCTCGTGCTGCTCGGCGTCGAAGCCGTAACGCTCGAGCAGGGCCGACAGCGAGTCCTCGGCGTCGGCGGCACGCGCCGCGGGCAGCAGCCGCCCGAGCAACTGCGGGCCAATGCGCTCGGCGCGCGCGCCGCGCAGATGCAGCTTGGAGAAGCTGTCGAGCTCTCGTCGCCTGCCGTCGGAAAACGAGCGCGACCCTTCCTGCAACCAACGCGGCAACATGCAAAGGTAATATTCGGCAGAGAGCAAAGCGTTCGCGCCGGACAGAAACTCCGCGCTGGTGCCGGCGGAGTTGATCGCAAAACGATAGACGACCGGGTCCATTGCAAACGGCAAGCTTGCCGACAGTTCGTCCTTGCGGCGGCGCATGATCGCGAGCATTTCGCGCTCGGCATCGGCTTTGACGTTGGGATCGAAGATGAAGCCCATACCGCCACCGGACATGCCGCCCAGCATCCAGAAGCCCCAAAAGTCTGCACCGAACTTGGCGCGCGCGTCCGCGATCAACGACTCTGTATAGTAGTTCGAGACCCAGGGGATGATCGTCGCAAGCGGCCCTTCGAAGATGCGCGTCGTGAGCCGGCCGAGCTCGCGCACGTCGCCGGCGGCCAGCGCTTCGACGACACTGTCGAATGCGCGCAGCAACTCTTGGCGTGCGTTCCAGTCACGGGCCGTGCCGAGCAGAAAACGCTCGGTGACCATCTCCAAGATCGGTCCGACGTTGGCAGCCATACCGCCATGCACGACGACCAGCGACGCTTCCAGCTTCTTGCGCGCGGCTTCCGAGATGCGGTCGTCGCCGAGCAGCGTGTGCCGCGGCAAGAGCCGCCCGCTGCTCGAGCCGAACTCGACGTCGCCGTCCGTTGCGCGCACGCCTTCGATCAGCTTGATGCCCGGCCAGACACCGCCGCTGTCTTGCCAACCGCCCCCGGAGCCACCCAACCATTCGCCGAGGATGGCGCGACTGGCCACCATGCGGCGCTCCGACTCGCTGAGCGCGCCGGTCAGAGACTCGATCTGCCCGGTGGCTCGCATGCAAACGGCGATCAAGCCGCCGAGCAGGTTCGTCGAGACCGCAAGCCTGCTGCCCTTCGGGATGTCATTCACTTGACTGGCGAGCTCGATACCGCGGTTCGGCCCGACCAGCTGCTCGAGCACCAGTGACAACGGCTGACCCGAGCCCTCGAGCGCGGCAGGGACGAGGCCGGACGCGATCACGGCCGCCTTGAGCAGTCCGAGGTAGTCGCTCGCATAGTTGAAGATCTCCGCCGTATCGCGCAGCTCCGCGACCGCGTCGAGATCGATGCTGGCAAGCCTCAACACTGGCTCGTCGATGACCCGAAAAAAGCAGGTGATGGGCGGCGCGGTCTCTTGATCGCGCTCGTAGACCGCGAGGTCGACCGAGACGTTGATCACCCGCGCGCCCTCGGGATAGTCCATCCCCAGGAAGAAAATATCGCTCCAACCGCTGTGGGTCAGATCCATGCGAACGGGAGTGCGCTCGACGAGCACGGGGTAGATGCCGTCTGCGTCGGCCTGTTTGAGGCGATCGCGAACGCGTAGCGGATGGTCGAGCGCATGTCCCGTGCGAAACATCCAGCGATTGCCGCGCTGCGTGCGCACCGAGCGCTGCACTTGCTCGGCCAGGATCTGAAAACCCAGGCCGTGATAGGCAGCGGCGAGCGCGCTTGCCAGGGGATCCGACAAACCCTGCGCGTCCGCGTCGGAAAGGAAGACGTCGATCGCCGCAGCGTAATGGCGATCGAGCAGCAGC
>DASSMT010000500.1:0-13398 GCA_035688655.1 Polyangiaceae bacterium
GCTGCAGTGCCGCGCCGACCCGCGCCTCTTCCACGAACATCTCGGTGACTTCTTCGAAACCGCGCACGGACGCTTCGATGCGCTTCAGAGCCACGTCGCGAGAAAAGCCGGCTGCACCCAAGGTGCGCGCACGCCACACGACGGCCATCCCGCCTTGCCCGAGTTTCTCCACCAGCTCGTACTTGCCCGCGAGCAAACGTCCAGGTGCATCTTCCAGGAACGTCATCAGTTGCGTCTTCCGCGTCTCAGCATGAGGCGTTTCTCATAATCTCATGATCTGCGCCGCTCGGCGACGTCAATTGACGGCGCGTAGCCTGCTGTGTCAGTGATAGAGCTTCTTTTTACGAGAGTCCCGGCTCGCTCCCACTTTCTTCCCGATCTTTTTCAAGAGCTCTCGACCGCCACTTTCGCAGGATGCCCAGCACGCACAAAAATTGGGTCAAAACACTCGTGATTCGGCGGACGCGCCCAGAGGACGCGGAGTTCCTGCGTGAGATGTTGTTCGAGGCCGTCTTCTGGCGAGCGCCAACGCCGGCGCGAGCGCCCGGGCGCGCCGCGACGCCGCGCCCGACTCTAGAAGAAGCGCTGGCCCGCCCGGAGCTCGCCAAAGTGCTCGCGGACTGGGGGCGATTCGGGGACTTGGCGATGGTCGCGACCGACGGACAGGGCGAGCGCATCGGCGCGGCCTGGATGCGGCTCTGGACACGCAACGATCATTTGGCCGGCTTCATCGACGAGCGCACGCCGGAGCTCGGCATCGGGGTGCGCAAAGAGTTCCGGCGTCATGGGGTGGGCACCGCACTGCTGTTGGCGCTGTTGGGTCGGGCTCGTGAAGATGGCGTGCCACGCGTGAGCTTGAGCGTAGAAATCGAGAATGTGGCTCGTTTGTTGTACGAGCGCTTCGGTTTCTACCTGCATTCGGTGGCGCAGGGCGTCGCCACGCTGGTCGTGCACTTGGATGACGCGGCGCCGGAAACCGAACGGTCGACGGAGTAGGTCATGGTGCGGGGGG
The DNA here is from genome assembly GCA_035688655.1 of Polyangiaceae bacterium. Classification (GTDB taxonomy): domain Bacteria; phylum Myxococcota_A; class Polyangia; order Polyangiales; family Polyangiaceae; genus PMG-095. Next base: position 1,013 of record DASSMT010000500.1, read on the forward strand.
CGACGGGGGTTGGCTTCGCGGGCTTTCTGTCGCTGCTTTCGCTTGCCACGCACGCGGGCGCCAGCAAGCCGGGGCAGGCCTTTCGCATGGAGTATTGGGCGGACGGCGCGTGTCCCGACGCCACGGAATTTGCGCGCCAGATTCAAACTCGTGCTCCGCGCCTGCGCTTGGCCGAAGGGGACGAACCCGCGCTCGGCTTCTACGCGGAGCTCATCGACCACGGGCACGGCGCCTCGGGGCGGCTCACTGCGCGTTCGCCGGATGGCCGAGAAGTGGTGCGCGAAGTGCGCGGTCCAACGTGCGCCGATGTCTCCACCGCGCTGGCGCTGATCGCGGCGCTCGCCGCCGATCCGAACCAGCCCGTCGACGAGCAGGCGCCCAAGGCGACCGCTGCGAAAAAAACGCCCCGAACGAGCAGCGCCGAAGAAGCCTTGCCCCATCTCGACGAGCCGGAGGCAGAGCGGCGTTGGACCTTCGGTGTGGGCGGGGGAGTCGGCTTCGAAAGCAGCATTGCACCGAACCCAGGCTACGGCCTGGGGGTCGTGTTCGAAGCCGAAAGCCACGGAAATCCCGGTCTGCGTGCGCTGTTCACGTTGGCTGCGATGCGCGCGGTGACGTCGAACACCCAAACCCAAGGGGGTAACGTCAGCTTCGATTGGGTCACCTTCCGACTGGCCGTCTGTCCCGCACGCTGGCCCGAAGAAACCCCGCTGTTCGTTCGTCCGTGTGGCTTCTTGGACGGCGGGTTTCTGGGCGGAGACGTGGAGCACGCCGGCAATAGTCAAGCAAAGACCGAACCCTGGTTCGCGCTGGGTGGATTCCTGCGGACCGAAGCGTTGGTCGGGGAAGTCGTGTCCTTTCAACTCGATGGCGGGGTGACCGTCCCGCTCGTTCGCAGTTCCTTCAGCGCAGGGGTTGGACAACCGACCGCGTTCGAAGTCCCTTCATCGGGCTTTTTGGGCCGGATCGGAGTATCGTACCGCTTCCGGTGATCGATCTTGCCGCTGACTCACATGGACCATGAACAAGGCGATGCGCTCAGACGTGGCACTGGCAAGCGTGGGGTTCGACGCAGGGGTGGATTCGTCGGGCGCGCATGTGTTGGGGGAGGCCGATCGCCAGCGCATTTCTGAACCCGTATCCGGCCCGCGCATCACCTGCCCGAGCTCCGCGCCTTCGCAGCTCGACAACGCGCGCGTCGCCGACATGTTACGCGCTCACTTCCGCGACGTCTGGAGAATCGTGCGTCGCTTCGGGGTACCCGAAAATGGTGCCGACGACGCCGCCCAAGACGTGTTCATCATTGCGGCTCGCCGGCTCTCGGACATCACTCCCGGCAGTGAGCGAGCGTTCTTGTTCGCCACGGCGGTGCGCGTGGCCGCCAATGCACGGCGTGCCCTCGGTGCTCGTCGAGAGTGCGCCGAAGACGATGGCCTGATGGAAGGAGTCGATCCTCGGCCCAACGCGGAGGCGCTGCTCGATCAGAAACGCCTGCGCGTGCTGCTCGACCGTGTGCTCGACGAGTTGTCGGACGACCTTCGGGTCTGTTTCGTGCTCTACGAGCTGGAGGGCATGTCCTCGCCGGAGATCGCGGAGCTCTTGCGCATTCCGGTCGGCACCGTCGCCTCGCGCCTTCGCCGCGCCCGCGACGCCTTCGAGCAGGCCGCATGCAAACTCAAAGCGCGCCTGCGTTCACCCTCGGGGGCAGGCGCGTAATGAGCCGCACTTCGATGCCCCCGTTGGAAGACGACTTCGCGCGCGCCCTGCTCGGTTCGGCGGCAGCGGACGCGCCTTCGCGCGCGGCGTACGCGAAGGCGGCCGCGGCGCTCGGCGTCGGCGTGGGCCTCGGTGTCGGAGCCGCCCTGCCCGCGGCTGCGGTGGGCACGGCGGGCATTGCACACGCCGCCCGCTGGACGACCTCGTTGAGCGCAAAGTTGTGGCTACTCGGCGTCTCCGGAGCGTTGCTCGGTGCCGGTGCGCTCTTGCTCGTGAGCCCCGCGCCCGTGACACCGAAAGCCCACGGGGGACCTGCGGCGGCACGCCAGGGGCTGACGCAGAGGGCACCCCAAGCGGCGCTCGCTGCGCCTGCTCCGAGCGTTCCAGAGCGAAAGTCGGCGGCAGCTGTCCCGAGCGTACCAGCGACTGCCAAAGGCTCGGCGGTAGTGGGCGGGCCAGCGGCGCTTCCCGGCGTGCCAGAGGTCCGGTCGGTGCTGCCGTCGGCGCCTGCCGTGCCGCACCCGCTGCCGGTCGCGCCCGCAACGCGCCGAGTCGGCCGCGCGGTGCCCGCGCCCGTGCCGCCGCCCGCGCGGGCGTCGAGCGATTCGTCCTTGGCAGAACAAGTCCAGTCTTTGGATCGCGCTCGTGTCGCGCTCGCGGCAGGGGACGCGTCTTCGGCATTGGCTGAAATTGGCCATTATCGTGCGGCTTGGCCCGACGGCGTTTTCTTGACCGAAGCGAGCGTGCTCGAAATCGAGGCTCTGGCGGCTCGCGGTGAACGAGGGCGGGCCGCGACACGCGCTGCAGACTTCGTCGCAACTCATCCCGACAGCCCGCAAGCAGACCGCCTGCGTAGCCTGATCAGCCGCACCAAACGCTAGTCAACGCCGCTCGGTTTTCCCCGAGATTGGATGTCAAATGTCGAGTCTGCGTGCTCGTAGGCGGAGTTGCGCCCGGACGCTGCCTTTGCCGCCGCCAAGTTGAGCCTTCCGCCCTCGCCCGAGTCATGGCTAACTCGCGCTGATGAACGAGCTCGCGCGCCATGTCGTCGACGTGCCGGACTTTCCGATCCAAGGGATCTTATTTCGCGACATCAGTCCCTTGCTGCGCTCGCATTTTCCTCAAACAGTGAGCGCTCTCGCTGGCCTGTTCAGTGAGGCGGAGTGGGCGGACATCGACGCGGTGGCCGGCATCGAATCGCGCGGCTTCGTGCTGGCCTCCGCGCTGGCGATTCAGCGAGGCAAGGGCTTCGTGCCCGTGCGCAAGAAGGGCAAACTGCCCCCGCCCGTGGTCGATATTGCTTACGACTTGGAATACGGAGCCGGGGTGCTGGAGATGCAGCCAGGTCGCGGTCGCGTGCTGTTGATCGATGATGTGCTGGCTACCGGTGGCACGCTGCTCGCGGCTGCCCCCTTGTGCGAACTCGCCGGCTACTCGGTGAGCGGCATCGGCGTGTTGATCGACATCGGCCTGACCAAAGATCTGTGCTGGCGCGAGCTGTCGACGCGGAGCGTGATCCGCTATGGCTGAGCGCGCGCCGCTACCTCTGGTCGTGATCGCGCTCGAGGTGGAGGGTCAAGGGTTATTCGAACGAGCCGAGGTGGACGTGCTCTACACGGGCCTCGGCAAGGTCAACGCGGCGCTCAGTTTGGCACGGCGCCTTTCGACCCTGCGCGCTCGCGGCGCACCACCGAGCTTGGTCGTGAATTTCGGCACCGCCGGCAGCCGAACTTTGGCTACGGGCAGCGTGGTCGCCTGTCGAAAGTTCGTGCAGCGCGACATGGACGTCACCGGTTTGGGCTTTGCGCTGGGCGAGACGCCGTTCGAGGCGCTGCCCGCCACGCTGTCGTTCCCGCCGGTGTTCCAAGGCTTGCCCGAGGGTGTGTGCGGGACTGGCGATCGCTTCGAGACGGGCGCGGCCGGGCTCGCTTGCGACGTGATCGACATGGAGGCCTACGCTTTGGCCAAAGCCTGCATCGGCGAAGGGGTGGCTTTCGCGTGCGCGAAATACATCAGTGATGGCGCCGACCACAGCGCAGCGGACGACTGGCAAGCGAGTCTGCCCAAGGCCGCAGCAGCCTTTTGGGGCCTGTACCAAACGCTCGTTTAGCGAGCGCGCACCGCTCGATACTTTGAGAAGCTCCTCGGCTGATCTAACTTCCGCCCATGGTTTCGAGTTCCAAGCTTCGCGTGGCGGTTCTGTTTGGCGGGCGCTCGGCCGAGCACGAGATATCGCTGCTCTCGGCGCGCTTCGTGGTCGAGTCGCTGGACCGCGCCAAATACGAGCCGATCTTGGTCGGCATCGACAAGAGCGGTCGCTGGCTGCTGCAAGAAGAAGCCGTGCTGCTCGGCGCCGCGCGCGACCCGCGGCTCGTGAAGTTGAACCAGTCGATGCCGGGCGTGCTCCTGTCGCCATATCCTTCGGGTGAGGGGCGCGGCTTGTCGCGGGTGGATTCGGGGTCGAGTGCGGCGCTCGGCGTGGACGTGATTTTTCCGGTTTTGCACGGTCCGATGGGCGAAGACGGCACCGTTCAAGGTTTGTTGGAGCTATCCGGCTTGGCGTACGTCGGCGCCGGTGTGCTGGGCTCCGCGGTCGGCATGGACAAGGACGTGATGAAGCGGCTGCTCTTGCAGGCGGGTCTACCCGTGCTGCCGTACGAGACCGTGCGCCGCAGCGAGTGGCAAGCCGCCCCCGACGCAACGCTCTCGCGACTCTTGCAGCTCGGCTTTCCGCAATTCGTGAAACCGGCCAATTTGGGCTCTTCTGTCGGCGTGAGCCGCGCCAAGAGCTCGAGCGAGCTGACGCCCGCACTGAACCATGCGTTCGAATTCGACGACAAGCTGGTCGTCGAAGCTGGGCTCGATCACCCGCGTGAGGTGGAGTGCGCCGTGCTCGGTGGCGATTTTCCGCGCGCCTCGATCCCCGGCGAGATCACCATCGATCACCCGGACGGGTACTACTCCTATGCAGCCAAATACGTCGATGGCTCGGGCGTAAACACGAAGATCCCGGCCGATCTGACGCCCGAACAGATCGAAACGGTGCAGCGTCTGGCGCTTGCCACGTTCCGTACCCTGGAGTGCGAGGGCCTCGCGCGCGTGGATCTGTTTCTGGACGCGGGCGGTACCTGGTACGTGAACGAGATCAACACCCTGCCGGGTTTCACGGCGATCTCGATGTTTCCGAAGCTGTGGCAAGCGAGCGGCGTCCCTGCGGCTGAGCTGATGACCATTCTCATCGAGGATGCTCTGGCCCGCGCCGCCAGGAAGCGCGCTCGGCGTTCGAGCGTTTGAATCAGCCGCCGGAATCCGGCGGCAGCGGACGGACACCCACGCGAGCGGCCGAGAGCTCGTAATAGCGCGCGGCCAAATCCGCGTCGCCCGCCCGGCGATGCATGTGGCTCTCGCGGCCCTCGACGAAGTAGGCGCCGGAAATATGGGCGTATTCCGGCGAAATGGCGAGCATCACCGGGGTGCGTGCGCCTTTGCCCAGCGAATCCGGACCGCGCATTTCGAAGCCCGTCGTGAGCAGTTTGGTCGACACCACGCCGGGATGAACCGCGTTGACCTTGACGCCGCGCCCACGCAAGCGGCGTGCAAGCTCGACGGTGAACAGCACGTTGGCGAACTTGGACGTGGCATAGGCCTGATAGTCGTCGAACGCGGTCCGCGTGTTCTCGATGTCGTCGAGATCGATGTGGGCGCGTGTATGCGCAATCGAGCTCAAGTTGATGATGCGAGAGAGCGAGTGCCCGACTTGCCCTTCGAGCAGCAAGTGCGTCAAGAGCACGTGGGCGAAATGATTCACTGCCAGTGTGAGCTCGATGCCCTCGGCGCTCAGCTCACGGCGCTTCATGAATACACCGGCGTTGTTGATCAACGTGTCGATCGCCAGCCCGCGCCGCTCGAGCTCCGCGACCAGCGCGCGCACTTGAGACAGCGAGCTGAAGTCGGCGATCACGGGCGCCGGGGGCGGCGTTTCCGACGCGCTCTGCAGCTCTTCGAAAGCCGAGGCGATGCGCGCCTCGTTCCGCCCATGAATGATCACGCGAGCGCCCAGGCGCGCAAGTTCGAGCGCGGTTTCCTTGCCGATGCCGTCGGTTGCGCCGGTGACCAGCACGACCGAATCGGTTTTGTGAGGAGCGGCGCGCATCGCCATCAACCTGCCGGTTAGGTCTGCGATCGTCAAGTCGGAGCGCGCACGATCACTCGGCTTTTCGCAGTTCCTTGATGGCCAGGGCGACGTCCTTGCCGTTCACGACAAGGCCAGCGGATTTGAGCTGCTTCATGGCGATGCCCGTGGCTTGTCCGTCGTTGCCCGCGGCCTTGATTTGCACGGCCACCTGGGCGAGTGCCTGCACAATCTCGGCGACGCTCAGGCTCTGAGGCAAATACGTGGCCAGAATTTCCATCTCCTGAGTGAGCACTGCACGCTTCTCCGCGTCGCTCGTGGAAGCCAGCGTCTCCTCGTTCGACTTCAGCAACTTACGCAGGATTGCCTGGGCCTCCTCGTCGTTGCCCTGGCGACCGGGACGAGCGGCGTCCGTCGTGATCTCGCCCACCGCGACGCGCAAGATCTCCTTCTCGACCTGGGCCCCCGACTTGATGGCCTGGAACATACGCGCCTTGATCTGATCGATGAGCATCTGATGCCTCCGCGTTGCTCCATACCCTCAACGCGTTGCCCGATGGACCCAGTTCCGAACCCGAGCGACTCCGGGCCGCACAAAAGTTCCCGCCGCCCCCTTGCGCGACTGTTCCTATAGATGTATCTAAAAGTCATATCGTTACGATGTATCGCGCCCCGCGGCCCCTCCAAGCCCCGCGCACCTAACAAACTGAAATCTAAGGACAAAAATGCATCACCACACACATTACAGGCATAACCCGGGTGAGTTCTGGGTTCACAGTCAGGGGCGGCGGGGTCCGTTTGGGCCGCGGGGCCCGTTCGGACCACCGGGGGGCGGAGGTCGGAATCCGTCTTGGGGAGATTGGTTCGGTTCGCCCCCGCCGCGAGCCGAGCGTGGCGGCGTGCGCTACCTCGTGCTCGACGCACTCTCGGAGCGCCCGCGGCACGGCTACGAGGTGATTCAAGTCATCGAAGAGCGCAGCGGCGGGTCGTACCGCCCGAGCCCCGGAGTGATCTACCCGACCCTGCAAATGCTCGAAGAGCTGGGGCACGCGCGCGTGGTCGAGCAAGACAACCGCAAAGTGTACGAAATCACCGACGCGGGCCGGGCAGATCTGCTCGAGCATCGCGAAGAAGTCACCGATTTCTACGAGCGCTTCGAAGACGACTCATGGGAGAGCTACGTCGAGAATTTCGGCGACATCATGAAACGCCTCGGTCGATTGTTCAAAACGCTGAAGCGCGCGGGCGGGCGCGGGCAGCTCACTCCCAAAACTCTCAAGAAGATTGGCGACGTGATCGACAAGGCCGTGCATGACATCGAAGCCGCGTTCGAAGAAGATCGCTGAACCACACCCCTACACATCACTCTACTTTCCCCCACCCTGTTCAGGGTGGGATCAGGCCATCGAGCATGCGTAGTCAACGGATGGTGCTTCGGGAACGGTCGCGCGCGAGCCTCGGGTCTTGCCTCGCCGGCAGGTCGCGCGCGCGGGGCTCCCGGCTATTTTTGTGGGAGTCGCTGGTGCTCGGCGTGCTCGGTGCAATCGCCAGCGTGGTCGTGGGCGCCATGGCTGCCTTCGTCCTCAATTCGACCAACATCCAGGTGCCGCTCTCGATGCAGTTGTCGCTGATGTCCGATACGTTCGAATCATCGGTCTTGCCCCGTGCGCTCGGCGGAGCGATCGGCCTGATTGCCGTCGCGACCGGCGCGCATGCCTTGGCGCAGCGAGCCTTTCGCTTCCGCACCCGAGCGCACTCGGCGTGAGCCGGCACCCGCGCGAGTCCAGACTCGAGCGGGTGCGCGCAGGTTGCGCGGGCGGTCTTCAGCTGGCGTGCACTGGAACTTGGCCGCGACCCGAACGCGGACTGTCGCTGCGCGGTTCGGTCCGTGCATGGAGCATCGGAGCGAAAGCGTCACGGTAGCTGCGCGCAAGGTACAGCTCGAGCGCGATGAGCACGATGGGCAAAGCCAAGCCGGCCGGTGCCAGGAAGGCGTGGAACGCGACGATGTTGACCAACACTGGCGCCAAAATTGTGAGCGCCAGCGGTACGAAGCGATTGGAGAGCAAGAGCAGACTGGCGATCACCTCGGTGCCTTTGATCAGCGGGAACATGTAGCCGGTTGCAAACAACGCGCCGGCGAAGTCGGCGGGAGGGCCGCTCATCGGCGGTTGCGGCAAGAAGTGCAAGAACCCGTTCAGACCAAACACCAGAAACGCGAGCCCGAGTGCGATACGGGCGACGGTGGCAAACTTGCTGCTGAGATTGGACATGCATTTTCTCCTCGGAAGATGCCGAAGAGTGTAATTGTTGCTCATCGCCCGGGTAGATTTGCTCGTGGCAAAGGATAGTTGCTATAGGAGCAACAATGGATTTGAACCACGTCGCCGTGTTCGTCCGCGTCGTCGAACTCCAGAGTTTCACCGCTGCGGCCAAGCACTTGGGACTGCCCAAGTCGTCGGTCAGTCGCACAGTGACGCGGTTGGAAGACGAGCTCGGCGTGCGACTCCTGCAGCGCACGACGCGCAGGCTGCACCTCACCGAGGCGGGGCAGGCGTACTACGAGCGCGCGCGGGTGTCGCTCGTGGGTCTGGAGGAAGCGGCGTCGGCGGCGACGAACATGGGTGCCGAGCCGCGCGGCACCGTGCGCATGAGCGCCCCAGCCAATATGGGCAGCCTAAACTTGGGCGACATCGTCGCGCGCTTCGTGCGCAAATACCCGCTGGTACAGATCGAGATTTCGCTGTCGTCGCGCTTCGTCGATCTCGTCGCCGAAGGCTTCGACTTGGCGTTGCGTGCCGGAAAATTGAGCGACTCGAGCCTGATCGCGCGCAAAATCGGGGTCGATTCCCTGGGCCTCTTCGCAGCCCCATCCTATTTGCGCCGGCGCGGCCGCCCGAAGACCGTAGCCGATCTCGCCAGTCACGATTGCGTGCTGTTTCACGCGAGCCACGGCAAGAGTGAATGGCAACTGGCGGGCCCGCGAGGAGTCGAGCGCGTCACCGTGCGCGGTCCATTGAACACGGATGAAATGGGGTTCGTCCAGCAGGCGGTCGCCGCGGGCGTGGGTATTGCGCTCTTGCCGACCATAGGCGTTCGGCTCGCGGCCGCGTATCGCAAGCTACCGACGCCAGTTCGCTTGTTGCCGGAGTATTCCGTCATGGGCAACGGGCTCTACATCGTCAGCCCATCCTCGCGCTTGCCGTCGGCGTCGGTCAGCGCGTTTCGAGATTTCCTGTTCGCGGAACTGAGTGAGCTCTGGACCTCGGCGTGATTCTCGCGGGCGCGGAGTGTGCTAGACCCGCGCCGTGCCCAGTTTCGCCTGTCAGAGTTGCGCCAAGGAGTTCGCCGTACCGGAGGCCACGTTGGCCAAGTACCCCGGTTGGCAGCCCAAGCTGTGTCTATCGTGCAAGAAGCAGAGCCCCAAGGTGACGGGTAAGAAGGCGCCCGTCGCGCGGGCACGCCCCACGCGCTCGGCCGGGAGCTCGCGCGAGGAGAACTTGAGCGTGGCCGAGGTGCTCGCCAAATACACGAGCGGGCCGGTGGATGGCGTGTTCACCGATGGCGCGGCCGAGCCCAATCCGGGCGCCGGCGGCTGGGGCGCGGTCTACGTCTGCAACAACCAAATCGTGGGCGAGATTTGGGGCCACGAGTCCTACACCACCAACAATCGCATGGAGCTGAGCGCGTTGATCAATGGCTGCGCGCTCGTGCCCGAGGGACAAAAAGCAATTCTCTATACCGATAGCCAATTGTGCGTCAGTACCATCAACGAGTGGGCCAAGGGTTGGGAGGCGCGCGGCTGGAAACGCAAAGGCGGCGAGATCAAGAATCTCGAGCTCGTGCAAGAGCTGTACGCCATTTGTAAACGCCGGCCCGAGCTCGAGCTGCGTTGGATCGCTGCCCATTCCGGTAACCGTTGGAACGAATACGCTGACGCGCTCGCTACGGCTTATCGCCGCGAAGTGCGTTGAGCGGACAGGCTCTACGGAGTGATCACGTGCACGGAACCATCGGCTGCGACGTGCAGCGCGACCGGTCGTTCACCGCGGAAGATCAGCAGTGCGTCGTCATCGGCGTAGAGCGCGCTGAGCTCGCCGGCATTCGGGCCGCCAAAGTCGGGCGCATCGAACACGATGACGTCCTTCGTCGTCGGTAGCGACGCGAGCGGCGCAAGGCGCAGGCGCGTCTCGCCCAGGCTCGAGCGCCACATGAGCAGCACCTTTTCGCCCAAAGGTCCCACGGTCCACCACCATTTACTCTCGATTCCGCTCAGTCTCACGGTATCCGAGCGGCAACCGTCGACTTGGCAGTCGATGCGTCCGACCAGGATCCCGGACGGTGTGGCTTGTGCGTAGCCGAGGCTTGCGCCGGTCTTGCTGCACACCAGATCGGATTCGATGCCCCGCTCGAACGGCATCGTCGTGCTGCTGGGCTTGCTCCAAGCGCCATCTTGGAACAACGAAACGGTGACTCGGGTCTCACCGTCACCCGTGGTCGGCTTGGCGTCGTGTCGACCCGCGCGTGGGCCATAGGCTGCGACGCTCATGGCACCGTGTCTGCGGCAGCCATGCAGAGCGCCCGAGAACGCTCCGGGCTCGACGGCCACGTCCGTCAATCGTCCGGCAACGAGCGACTGCGCGACGAGCTCCGTCCCATGTTCGCTCGCTCGCAGGTAAAGGACCTGATCTCCGAGGGACAGCGGCTCGCCGAGCAGCGTCGCGTTCGGTATTTTGCTCGGCTTGCCCGCTCTGCCGTCGGACAGCAAGTCGACCTGAAAGCCTTCGTCCTCGGCGCCACGCTCCACCGCCAGGCCATCGCGCTTCAAGCGCAGCGGACCGAGCCCGCGCACATCGGACTTTTGTCCGCGCTTCAAGTCGTAGGCGACCAGCCCTGTTTCCGTCGCGGTCGCGGCGTATACGCCGTTCGAGTCAGCGACGAGATCCAGGCTCTGCACCGGCAAGTCCGGCACGTCTGGGTGGGCATCGAAGCAGCTGACCGTGGCGAAGCCGGGCGAAAATTCGCAGCCTCGGGGCTTGCCGCGACCTTCACTCGGTTTGAGCAGCACGACTGCGCTCAGCGAGGCCGTGAGCAGCGGTCCCACCAGACTGAGCGAGCGATCGCTGAAGCTTTGCCAGGAGTTCTCGTTCAGCAACGCGGGCGCCGCGCTTTGCGGCAGCGCGATCCCGGGCGCCTTTTCGTTCCTCAAGCCAGCGTTCGCCGCCGCCTCCCACAGCTCGCTCTCGACCGAGAGCAGGGAGCTATCGGTCGGCAGCGTGCACGTGCCCTTGTGATCGTCGCAGGCCACGCGCTCGTGCAATTTGCGTTTGAGCAAAGCGCTCTCGCTGCCTGCGCCGAGTGCGGAATAGAGCTCGTCCGCAAAGCTCGCGCAGCGCGCGGGCCAAGCGGCCTTCTGCCCCGAGAGCGCCGGGTTGGCGAGGGCGATCGAGCGAAATTGGCTGACACGCAGCGCGAGCCCGCTTTGCGCTGCCGTGCCAGCCAAGCAGGTGCTGAGTTCGCTCCAAGACTTTTGCGCGTCGCCCTCGGTGCAGCTGGCGAGCGCGAGCGCGACCAGCGCCGAGCGGCGCGCGTCTCGGCGAACGCATGCGGCCAACGGTGAGTGGCGCGTCATGCGTCGGAGCGTAGCGCCGAAGCGGGCGAGCTTCGAGCGTGCGTGCCAGCTGCTCGACCGCAGCATCGTCGAGCTGGACGTTGTAGCGCAAATGACACTCGAGGCGCGGGAACCGCAAGCCCGCGACTTGCACGCCGACGATCCCGTTCGCGTAGTCGCGCGGGTTGCTGCCGCAAGGCCCAGCAAAAGGGAACTCGGGACGACCCCACGAATCGGCTCGGGCGCATTGCGCGCGACCGTTACGGGCCAGGCTGCAATTGCGCGGTCTGTCTATTATAGTGGCGGCGCGCGTATTTTAGTGTAAGGTGAGCGAAGGAACAGAAAGAATCATGAGCTCCGTGCTGATCGTTTCCGGTAGTCCGTCGGGCACCTCCCGCACCGAGCGCTTGGCTCGCTCGATCGCTGCGCGCATCGCCAAACGCGACGTGCAGGCCTCGTTGCTGGACGTGCGCAGCCTGCCTGCAGAGGATCTGTTGCACGCGCGCTTCGACGCTCCGAGCATCGTCGAGGCCACGGCGCGCGTCGCCGCTGCTGACGGCATCGTCGTAGCGACTCCGGTGTACAAGGCTGCGTATTCCGGGCTGCTCAAGACCTTCTTGGATGTGCTGCCGCAATTTGGCCTGCGCGGAAAGGTGGTGTTGCCGCTCGCTACGGGTGGTTCGGTCGCCCACGTGCTGGCGATCGACTACGCGCTGCGCCCGGTGCTGAGCTCGCTCGATCCGCTGCACGTCGTCAACGGCTTGTTCCTGCTCGACAAGCAAATCACCGTGCTCGAAAGCGGCGACGTGCAGTTGGAGCAGGAGATCGACCAAAAGCTCGACTCTGCCCTCGAGCAGTTCTTGCGGGGCCTGCAACGAGTCGCGAGCGCTGGGATCTGAGCGACGAATCGCCAGAGCCCCAGGGCCC
>DASSMT010000502.1:0-3094 GCA_035688655.1 Polyangiaceae bacterium
CGCCGGCGAGAGGTCCATTGAGCAGGATGTCTCCCCCGGCAGAGCTACTCGAGGCTTGCGCAACGGAGAACCGCTGCTCGCGTTTGGCATCGAGCCTCGGGCACGCGGCCGGATCTATGGTGCAAACGTCGACGGCCTCGGACTGCTGCGCTTCCGGCGGCGAATACAGCGCTGGAGCGGGGATCGCGATCGGCGCGGGTGCGACCGGCGACGTTGCGTGAAAAGCCGTGTGTTTGCTACACGCCATGAGCAGCAGCAGCCCAGGCGCGGCAAACGCAACCCAACCCCGGAAAAGCATGTTGCGTTAGACGAGGCGGCGCCCGAAACCTTTGACGAGGTAGCAACGAAAATGAGCACCCTCGAGTCGAACCACGGAACGGTACTGATCGCGGGCGCAGGGATCGGCGGGCTTTCGCTGGGCTGCGCGCTGCAGCACGCGGGCATCGCGTTCGAGATCTTCGAGCGCGCGCCGAGTCTCGGCACCGTCGGGGCGGGCATCGTGATCCAGACGGCGGCCATGCTCGCGCTCCGGCACCTGGGGCTCGACGAGGCAGTGGCGCGCGCGGGACACGAGACCAAGCGCGGTACGGGCAAGAATGCGGCGGGCGTGGTGCTGCATTCGACCCGGCTCGATGAGTTTGGCGCGCCCTCGATCGCGATTCATCGCGCGCGTCTGCAGGCGACGCTGCTGGGCGCGCTCCCATCGGCGCGCGTTCACGCCGGTCGTGAGGTGGTCGGCTATGAGCAAGACGAGCACGGGGTGCAGGCGTTGTTCAGCGATGGCTCTCGCGCCTCGGGTCAGCTGCTGATCGGCGCGGATGGCTTGCATTCGGCGACGCGCCGGCAACTCTTGGGCGACACGCCGCTTCGCTACTCGGGCTACACCAGCTGGCGCGGTGTCGCGCCGATGGCCCCGTCCACTCCCGCTCACGAGGTGTTCGAAATTTGGGGACGCGGCCTGCGATTCGGGATCGTGCCCATCGCGGACGCGGAGACGTATTGGTTCGCCGTGGCGAATGCTGCGGAGGGCGGAACAGAGGCCGATCGAGCGATGCTCGTGCAACGCTTCGCGAGTTTCGGCGAGCCAGCTCGCGCGCTCTTGGAGGCCACTCCGCCCGAGCGCATCGTGCGCACGGACATCAAGGATCGAAAGCCGGTCTCGTCTTGGACGCAGGGGCGAGTCAGTCTGCTCGGCGACGCGGCGCATCCAACCACTCCGAATCTGGGTCAAGGCGGATGCATGGCAATCGAAGACGCGGTCGTGCTGGCGCACTGCCTCGGCAAGCACACTGCATATGCAGACGCTTTTGCGGCTTACGAAAGGAAGCGCGTCGAGCATACGACCAAGATCGTCAATGCTTCCTTCCAATTCGGCCGGATTGCGCAGCTCGAGGGCGGGTTTACGACCTGGCTCCGGGACTTGGCGCTGCGCGCGACTCCAGACGCACAGATCCGCGCGCGACTCCGAGACAATGCGCAGTTCTCGCTGGATTGAACTCATGCTCTACTGACGTGGCAGCTGCTGGATTCGAAGTAGTTTGACTCGGCGTCGATCAACGAGCTCAAATTGCGATCATGAGCCGGATCGAGATCGCGACCGCCGACGGAATTTGTCCCAGCTTCGTCTTTCGCCCCTTGGGCGACAACGGCCCTTGGCCGGCGGTGCTCATGTACATGGACGGCCTCGGCATTCGCCCAGCGATGTTGGACCTCGGATTGCGGCTCTCGAAGAGCGGCTACTTCGTGCTGCTGCCGGATTTGTTCTATCGAGCAGGCCCGTACGAGCCGCTCGACGCGCGCACGGTGTTCGCTGATCCGGAGCAACGCAAGCGCTTGTCCGAGAAGTTCGGCAGTCACATCTCGCAGGCCAAGGTCATGGCAGACACGCGGGCATTCTTGGACTATTTGGGGTCCGAGCCCGATGTCAGAGCGGGCGGCGTGGGCGTCACCGGCTATTGCATGGGCGGGATGATGGCACTGGCCGCCGCAGGCACCTATCCCGAGCGCATCGTCGCCGCCGCGTCGTTCCACGGGAGCCGGCTCGCGTCGGATGCGCCGGATAGTCCGCACTTGCTCGCGCCCAAGATGAAGGCGCGCATTTACGTCGCCGGTGCGATCGAGGATGCGACCTTCCCCGATGACATGAAGCAGCGACTGGAAACCGCACTCACTGACGCGGGCGTCGAACACGTGATCGAAACGTATCCTGCCAAGCACGGCTGGGTGCCCGCAGACACGCCCGTTTACGACGTTGCCCAAAGCGAGCGGCACTTTCGCGAGCTCACGGCGCTGTTCAGCGCCACGCTCAATCCGAGCTGACCCGCCCGCGGCGCTGCTTCTTTTCCGAGTGCACCCGTTTTTCGGCCACGCGCTTGGCCTTTTTGGCGCGGCTCGGCTTGGTCTTGCGCCGCACTTTGGGCGTGGCCATGGCTGCTCGCAAGAGCGCTGCCAGCTTCTGCCGCGCGTCTTCCAAATTGTCGGATTGATTGCGAGTCGCTTGGCTCGTGATTTGAAGCTGACCCTCGGCGTCCAAGCGCGCGGCGGCTTTGACGCGCAGCCGCGCTTTGAGCTCGGCGCTGAGCGCGCTGCTGTGCTCGAAATCGAAGCGCAGGTCGACTTTGCTCGACACCTTGTTGACATTTTGACCGCCAGGGCCCGACGCGCGCACGGCCGTCCAGCGAAGCTCGGCTTCGGGGATCACGACCTGGCCGATGACCAAGGCTCCGGGCATGTTCAGCGCCCGAGGAACTCGAACTGATAGAAAAACGGCTCGGTGACACCGATTTTGCCGAACGGCGCTTGCGCGCTGAGCAAGACCAGGTGCTGCTCGTTGGTGAAGATCATGCCGTCCCAGTCGGTCTTGTCTTGGCAGTGGGCTTGGTAGTGGATCGCAGTGCGACCCGCTTTCTCGATGAAGCCATCGAGCTTCACCTTCTCGCTGCACCGGCCCTGCACCTTCATCATGAAGTGCAGAAACGCCTTCTCGCTCGGTTTGTCTTTGAGCATCGGCAAGACGCTGACCGTATACCGCGTGCCGTCGGCGGCGGTCACGGAGCGCACCGGGCCCTCTGGGCCGGCTTTGACGACGGACCCG
>DASSMT010000039.1:0-11107 GCA_035688655.1 Polyangiaceae bacterium
GACTACGAGCTGGCGTTGGTCAAGACTTTGACCAACGCCATGGCCATCGCGCTGCGCAACGCGCGCATTTTGCAGTCCTTGCGTGACGCGACCGAAAAGAGCCGCTCGCTCCGGGCGGAAGCCGAACGCCGCGTGCAGCTGTTCCAACGTTACGCGGACTTTTTCGAGAGCGCCGCCGACGGCATGGTGGTCATCGACCGCGTGGGTAAGGTGCTGTTCGCAAACCCGCGCGCGCGAGAGATCACGGGCTTCAGCGAGACCGAGCTGATGGCGCTGAGCTTCCAAGACTTTTTGGCGCCTTCCGAGCGGCAGCGCGCGACGCGGCTCTTGCGCGGCTTTTTGGACGGCATTTATCCGCGCGGGGTCGACATCGCGATCACCGACAAATCCGGGGAAGAACGCACGATCAGCGTCAGCTTCAGCTCGGTCTTGCACGAGGACAACGCGGTCGTATTCAGCTTCCGCGACGTCACCCGAGAGCGAGCGACGGCGGTCGAGCTCAAGCAAACCAAGGAGTTCTTGGAGAGCGTGATCGATAGCTCGGTGGACGGCATCGTCTCGGCCAATTTGCGCGGCACCGTGCTGCTCTTCAATCGCGCGGCGGCGCGCATCTTCGGCTACACGCCGAGTGAGGTCGTGGGCAAAATGCACGTCGGGAAATTGTACCCGCCGGGCGGCGCACGCGAGATCATGCGCAAGATCCTCGACCCGAGCCTGTCCGGCTACGGCAGATTGGAAGATCACCGAGTCGAAATGTTGAACGCACAAGGAGAGCCCATCCAGGTGCAGTTGTCGGCTTCTTTGGTGATCGACAATGGGCGACCGATTGGCTCCGTGGGCATCTTCACCGACATTCGCGAGAAGCTGCAGATGGAGGCGCGCTTGTCGATGGCCCAAGAAGAGCTGCGCTCGCGCGAAAAGCAGGCGATCTTGGCCGAACTGGCGGGCGCTGCCGCGCACGAGCTCAATCAACCGCTGACTTCGGTGATCGGCTACGCCGAGCTGCTGCGCCGAAAGCTGAACGACCATCCCCAGCTCTCCCGCGCGGTCAGCGTGATCGTCGGCGAATCGGAGCGCATGGCAGAGATCGTGCGCAAAGTGGGCAAGATAACCAAGTACGAGACCAAGAGCTACGTGGGCGACGCCAAGATCTTGGATCTGGAGAAGGCGAGCGAGCACGAAGGCGGTGAAGTGCCGCGATGAGCAGCGATCCCGAAGAGCTGCCGAGCGCGCCCAGCACTCGCCCGTCGATCCCGCCGGAGGCCTCGGAGTCCCGCCTCTCGGAGCCGCCGTTCGCGGGCCGTCGCAAGAGTTCGGAGTCGCCGCTCGCGCAATCTTGGCGCGACGTGCTGCTGCGGCTCTCGCTCAGCCTGCCGATCGACGTCGAGCTCGATCAGCTGGCGCGCGAGTTCATGGACGGCCTGGGGGCGCTCTTGCCGAGCGCCGCATTCGGCGTGTGCGTGGTCAGCACCAGCGGCGCGGCGCCGGTCGTGATTTCGCGCTTGCCGGCCGGCATGGCGCTCAACATCGAGCGCGATCCGGCCCGCCTTTTTCCGGGCTTTCACGACGAACGCATCTTCGAATTGGAAGACGGCGCGGTGGGCTCCACGCTGCACTTGGCGAGCCCCCTGCAAGCGCTCAGTCCCCTACAAACGCAGATCGGCACCCACGCTGCGTTGCTGCTGGCGGCGGCGGTGCGCCGCGCGCGCCAGTACATGCGCGCCGAAGAATCGGCGCGCTCGATCCGTCAGCTCCAAGCACAAGTCATTCAAAACGAGAAGCTCGCCTCGCTCGGTCAAATCGTGGCCGGGGTCGTGCACGAGTTGAACAACCCGCTGACCTCGATCATCGCTTATTCGGACTACCTGAAGCGCATGGCGCGAGCCAGGCCGCCCTACGCCGAACAGGAGGACGAGCTCGAGCGACTGCGCCGCATCGGCGAAGCCGCTACGCGCATCCTGAATTTCTCGCGCGATCTGGTGGCCTACGCGCGCCCAGCCGCCGACGTGCCAGGAGCCGTGCACCTGCCGGCGATCGTGGAAAAAGCCTTGGTTTTCTGCGAACACGAGTTCCAAGCGGCGAACATCCAACTGCTGAGCGAGTTCGATCGCCACTTGCCGCCCGTGCGCGGAATGCCCGGCCAACTCACACAGGTGTTCGTCAACCTCTTCACCAACGCGGCCCATGCCATGGCAGCGGGCGGCGGCGAGCTGCGCATCGCCATGCACGCCGACACGAGTCAGCAAGCGCTCACGGTCGAAGTCTCGGACACCGGCACGGGCATCGACGAAGACGACATGCCGCAGATCTTCGAACCATTTTTCACGACCAAGACCGATGGCCGGGGAACGGGCCTGGGACTGTCGATCGTGCGCGGTATCATCGACGCCCACGGCGGCACGATTCACGCCAGCAGCGCCTTGGGCGCCGGCACCGTGTTCACGCTCACGTTGCCCCTGGCCGTGGTGGTGCAGAGCTTGCTGCCGCGCTCTTAGTTTGCGAGTACCAAAGGGCGACTTACTTCACGACGCGGATCACGAGCACCAAGATCCCGTTCTTGTGGTTCTGCCCAGCCACGATGAACCTTTGGCCCACGTGCGCCTTGACCTCCAAGAGCTTCAAAAAATCCTTGCCGTCCGGGCGATTGATACTGGCAGACATGCGCACGGAATCGTGCCCCGGCTCCTCCAGCAGACGCACTTGCAACGTGCGCTTGTTGGGCAGCTTCAAGTTCTCCCCGTCCTTCTTGAGCGGCAAGCGCGTGCGCTCCAAAAGGAGGTAGCTATCGTAGTTGTCGAACGGGGCTTTGCCGAGCTCCGGCAGGGGCCCGATGCGCGGATCGACGCCCTTCTTTTCGTGCGTCGCGTGGATGATGAGCACCTCTGCGGTCAGCGGCTGCTCGGCAGGGGGTCGAGCGGACGGTGCAGGTGCGCCGCTGCCCGCGCTCGGCGCGCGCGGCGCGCTGCCCGCCCCCGGCGCGCTAGCGGCGCTCGCGGCGCGCTGGCCGTCGGCGGCGTAGGCCGGCAACGTCAGTGCGGCGACCAACGAACAGAGCGCAAGCGAGACACGCTTCATAACGACTCAGACCTGTCCTCATTGTCCTCGTCGGGCTCTCCGTCGTCGGGCATCCAAACCACGGGGGTCTCCGATGAATCCGTGGATACTACGAAGACCTCACCCGCGTTCGAACCGAAATCGACTGACTCGATCGTGGCCGGCGGTGCATTGGGGTCTGCTTCGTCCGCGCTCTCGGTGACTGGCACGGTCTCGACCTCGCCCTTCAGGACGGCCGAGAGTTCGGGAACCGAAGCGCTGGGCGCAGCCAACCCGGCGTGCTCGGCCGATGGCGAACCCGGGACGCCGTGCGGCGCGGCCGACCAAGAGCGCACCACGAGCACCGAGCCGGCGGCAATCGCCGCACCCAGTGAGACCCAGGTCGCGATACGGGGGAGCAACGAATGCACGCGCGCGCGTGGCGGCTCGAGCGCAGCGAGCACGCTCTCGCTGACATCGAACGCAGCGAGCCGAGCCGCGTTCGATTGATCCCACGCGCGCATGAAGCCACCGAGTCGACGATATGCCTCGAGCTCTTCGAGCAAGGCGGGCTGTTGCTCGATCGCCGCTTCCACTTCGCGCGTCTCCGCTTCGGAGAGCTCGCCGTCGTGGTAGCGCATGATTTGTTCGCGCGAGACGCTCATGGCAGGTCCCTCCGGATGGTGGGCGCGACCTGTTCAGCGTAGCAATCAGCCAACGCGCGCTGCAGCTTTTGTCGAGCGTGAAACAGACGACTCATGATCGTGCCTTTCGACACGCCCATGGCCTCGGCCATCTCTTCGTAGCTCATGCCCTCGACCTCTCGCATTACGATGACACCGCGATGGTAAGCGGGTAATGCGGCCAGTGCGGCTTCGAGCTTGTTTCGAATCTCGCCACGCCGCAGAACATCGAGTGGGTCTGCGCCGTCGATCCTGCTGAGAAGTGGGATATCCGCCTCATCAATCTCGCGGCTTTCGTCGAGCTCGGCCTCGCGCCGACCCGGCTTGCGCATGAGGTCGATCGAGAGATTGGTGACGATTCGGTACAGCCAGGTAAAGAACGCTGATCCACCGTGAAAGGAATCGAGCCCGCGGTGGACCCGCAGAAACGCTTCTTGGACGACCTCTCGGGCGTCGTTCTCGTCGCGGAGCAGACCGAAGGCGATCGCGAACGCGCGCCGCTGGTGTCGTTGTACCAGCTGCTTGAACGCGAGTTTGTCGCCCTTCTGGGCGCTTTCGATGAGGACACGATCTTGCTCCGCTTCGAGCTCTCGGCTCGTTCGGTTTGACGCCGTGGCCGCAGGACTATTCACCCGGGTGGCAATTCGCTCCGTGTTCGCCTCCAGCGCCGTGATTTCAGGCTGCGACGCGAATGCCCCAACGCCCACGAGGGAGCTCAAAGTGCCGCGAGCCGGGGACGCCATCACGCTCCAGTGTACGCCCGAGCTTCGCTCCGGCTCCCCGCAAGCGGGCCTCTAAATAGCAAGCAGCGGCTCCGAGGGAACATTTTTTCCAGAGGGACAGTAAAATGAACTTTTCACTGTGCGGCTAGGGTCCGTCGTCATCGGCCGGGCTCGCCCCTTCGTCCGGCAGCTCGACGAGGGTGACTTTCAAATCGAAGGTGCGCCCACCCCGGACGACACGCAAGGTCGCAGGCTTTCCTACACCTGCCAAGCTCGCCACCCAACGCAGCCGCTCGGGCCCGGTGAGCGCCTCACCGTCGAACGCCTGAATCACGTCGTCGACCTGCAGCCCGGCGCGATCCGCTGGACCACCCGGGACGACGACCCTCACCAAGGCGCCGTTTTCGTCGCTCAGCTTCAGCCGCTCCATATCCTCCGGCAACACCGACGACACGTGCACACCGATGGCGCTGCGCTTGATGCGCCCATCCTTCAGTACGCGCGGCAGCAGCTCCTTGACCATGTTGATCGGAATCGCAAAACCGATGCTGTTGGCCTGGGCCCGGATCGCCGTGTTGATGCCGACGACGTTGCCCGCCATGTCCAGCAATGGCCCGCCGGAGTTGCCCGGATTGATGCTGGCGTCGGTCTGCAGGAAGTCGTAGTAGCCCGACTCGTCGAGGCCCTTCACGTCCGCGATCGTGCGCCCCTTGGCCGACAAAATACCGGCGGAAACCGTGTGTGACAGCGCGAACGGATTGCCGATCGCGACCACCCAGTCGCCGACTCGGAGCGCATCCGAATCGCCCAGCGACAGGTAGGGCAGGTTCTTCTCCTCGACGCGCAGCACCGCGATATCGGTGCGCGGATCGCGGCCGACCACGGCCGCTTTCACCTCCCGCTTGCGCCCGAAGATCACGTGGATCTCGCTGGCCTCTTCAATCACGTGATTGTTGGTGATGATGAGCCCGTTGGGATCGTAGACGAACGCGGTGCCGACGCCTTCGCCGACTACCCGACGGCGCCCAGTCACGCCGCGCCGCTCTTGCAGCGTCTTCACGAACACGACCGCGGGGTCGGCTTTGGCGGCTAGATCGGCAAAGCTCTGCGGTGCGCGCGCGCCGGGCAGCGGCGCCGGCAAGGGCGCCACCGTGGCCAACGGCGTCGGCGTCACGGGCAGAGCGCCCGAAGGCAGCGGCACCGCGCTCGGGCTGCTGCCCACCGTGGCCAAGCGCTTGCAGGCGAGCAGCGCCGTGCACACCAGCAAAGCCGCGAGAAAAAGCCGACCGCGTGTCACTTGTGCTTTTGCGAGATTTCCACGAAGCGGAGCCGGAGGTCGTAGAGCGCTTGGGTCAGCACTTGCTCTTCGGCCCCCGTCAGATTCCCGTGGGTCTTCTCTTGGATCAGCGCCAAAAGATCGATCGTTTGGCGGGCCATCGGCAAGTCGACTTCGCTCTTTTCGCCGTTCGGATGCGGAGCGTCACCCAAATGCAGCAGAGCCGAATGGCTCAACGACAACACGAACGTCGTGAAGTCCACCGCGGGCAAGTCGTCCGGCTCTGACGCCGAACTGGAGTCGGCTTCGCCGTGGCCTTGGCTCACGTGTCGCTCTCCGCGTCCTCGTCCTCGTCGTCCTCGTCGTCCTCGTCGTCTTCGTCGTCTTCGTCTTCGTCGGAATCCGCTTCAGCAGGCGTTGCAGCGACGGGCGCCTTCTCGGCTGCGGCTGCTTTGGGAGCAGCTTTCACCTTGACGTCGTCGTCGTCGTCCTCGTCGTCGAAATCGTCGTCGTCGTCGTCGATGTCGTTCAATTCATTTTCGAGCGAGCGCACCGGCATCGGCGCGACGACGGGCCGCGGCGCGGTGCGAGTCACCACGCGCTCGACGCGCTCGGACTCTTTGACCAACGCAGGCTGCTTGAGCTCGACCTCGATCACTTGGTCGGTCACGTCGGCCAGGGCGTCCACGTGCTTGGTCAGTTCACCCTCAGTGAGCAAACCGCGCTTGAGCATGCGCTCGCGCACACGCACGTCGTATTTGAAATTCTCGGGAATCGGCATGAGCTCTCCGTATCTCAGTCTGCTCGGATCCGAATCGGATCCGAAAAGTAGTTCGGGTCATCGGCCCGTCGGCCACAGCCCTCGGGGGCCTTTCCTAGCGCCGGGATGGCCCCCTAAGCAAGCTCTCCGGCGTAATCAGCGGTTCCGGCTCCTCTTCTTGCGAGAGAAGGCGCTGTTCTGCCTCATCCAGCTCCTGCTCGGTGGCCGGTCGGACCTCCCGGGCCTCGACCTCGAAACGCAGGGTTTGTCCGGCCAGGGGGTGGTTGCTATCGACCAAGACCCCTTCATCGCTGACGTCCAAGACCTGCAGCAGCACCGGGCGGCCGTCCTCGTCCTCCGCCTCGTAGCAATCGCCGGCCGCGACATCTTCCGGAAAGTCCGCGCGGTCGACCTCGACCTGTGCCTCCGGATTGCGCAAACCGAAGGCTTGTTCCGGACCGAGGAGCACGGTCCGCCGCGAGCCCTGCGCGAGCCCCTCCAGCTTTTCCTCGAGCGCGGGAAAGAGCACCCCGTAGCCGATGAGGCAGCACAGCTCGCTGTCACCCGTCTCGACCACGGCATCTTCTTCGTCGAACACTTGGTAGCCGAGCCGAGCCCACATGCCTGGACTCAATTGGTAGCCGCTGCTGTCTGGCATCTGCCGCCGCAGTAGCACGACTCACGGCCCGAGTCCGCCGACAATCTTGCCTGCAATGGCGCTGGCGGCGACCACCAGCGGGCTTGCCAGGTAAACACGCCCTGGGCCACTCCGCCCCGGGAAGTTGCGGTTCACGGCGCTGACGGTGATCTGCTCGGCCGCAGTCGAGGTTCCCGGCCCGGCGCGAATGCACGCGCCGCAGGAGGGTTCGAGCAAACTCGCGCCGATGCGCTCGAAGAGCTCGAGGTAGCCTCGCTCGGCGGCGTAGCGGCGCACACTCTGCGACCCGAACTGTAGGTAGAAGCTCACTCCGGGCGCCACCCGCAGGCCGCGTTCGAGCGCCTCGCGAATCACCGACGCATACAGGTCCATGTCGCTGGTCTTGCCGCCCGTGCACGAGCCGCCGTAAGCGATGTCGACGCGAACCTCGGAACCGGTCTGCTGTTCCAGCTGCGCCAGCGGGATCCCGCTCCGCGGATCACTGGGCAATGCCACCATGATCGGCACCTCGGACAGCGAAAGCTCGATGCTGAACGCGTAGCTCGCGCCTTCGTCGGCATGCACGATGCTCGCGGCCAGCGCCTCACGCGACGCGCCTCGCGCGCTCGTCAGATACTCGAGCACCAGCTCGTCGGCGGCGATGATGCCAGTGAAGGCGCCGGCCTCGACGGCCATGTTGGTCAGCGTGGCTCGCTCGCCGAGCGACAGGTTCGCGAGCCCGGGTCCGGAGAACTCCAAGACCTTCCCCACCGCGCCGCCGTTTTTGATTTCGGGTCGCGCGAGCAAGCACAGCATCACGTCTTTGGCGCATACGCCCGGAGCAAGAGACCCCGTGAGCACGATGCGCACGCTTTGCGGCACATCCACGCGAATGTCCCGGGTGAGCCAGGCGTTGGCCATGTCCGTGCTGCCGACGCCGAAGGCCAGACAGCCGAGCACCCCCGCCATGCAAGTATGCGAGTCCGTGCCGATCACGAGCTGACCGGGCAACGCGAAATCCTCGATCACCTTGTGGTGACAAATAGCTTCACTGCCGGCAGGCTGCCCGTCGCGTTCGACTTCGCCGAACAGACGCACCCCGTGACGCAGCGCGAACGCGCGCTGCACGCTGACCAGCTCGCGTGACTGCTCGACGAGCCCGAGCGCGCGGTGCTTTTCCGGCATCACGCTCTCGAGGAACGTCAAATGGTCGCGAAACAGCAGCAGCGAGTCCGGGTCGGCCACGCGCGCGTCTTCACCGAAGCCCGCGCGGAACAGGGCATCGGCCATAGGCGTCACGTACTCATGGCTGAAGCGCAGATCGGCGCGCGCAAAGAGTGCGTCGCCCGGCGCCACCGCGCCGAGCCCGAGCGTCCCGTGTTCGGCATCGCACACCGCGTGGCTGGCCAAGATCTTCTCGGCGAGAGTCATCGGCCTCGACGCGCGCTGGGGAAGCTCCGGACGCACTCCGCCGCTCAGGCGCGCGCGGTTGTAGGCAAACAGACCTCCGGCTTCGACGATCGCGCGCGAGATGGGCGAGAGCTGACGCGAAAATTCGCCGAGCTCGAGCGCTTCGCCCCGCTCCAAACGTTCGAGCAGCGAAAAGTCGGTACTCGTCAAGAGCCCGATGTTTTGACAATTTTGCAGGTAAATCTTCTCGAAGCTGGGCGCAAAGACCAGCTTCACCCCACACGCGAGCTCGGCATACGGCGCGGTCTCGCGCGAGCTGCCGCAGCCCTTGCTCCGCCCGCTGACGATCACCTGGAAGCCGCCGTCGCGCACCGCGTCGCGCGCAATGCACTCGCCTCGCAGCCCGACCAGACAATAGCGAGCCAGCGTGCGATCGTAGTAATAGCAAGCCCAGGCCGGCGTCAGCTCATCGGTCGAGATGTTGGCCAAGAGCGGCCGGTTGGCGTCGAAGCTCAGGTTTTCGCCGGCAAGTTGGGCCCGGAGCAGCTGCGGGTCCTCGGTCAGATACAGGACGCGCCCGGACAGACGAACCGTGCTCATGAGTCGCTGCCACGTGCGCTGGGCGGCGTCGCGCCACACAACACCGACAGCACGCGCAACGCGAGCTCGAGCTCGACTGGCGATGCGCAGCGAGCGCGGGCGCGCTCGGCCAGCAGGCGCGCCCGACCCAGAAAGCGCGCGCGCTGCTCGGCCGGGACCGCACGCGAGACTTCTTCGGGCGAAACGGGTTCGAACGACACTCGGGCGAGTCTAACAAATTTCGTCCGCTTCTCGAACGCGGGCAAAAAAGGCCAAAAGGCCGTCGAACGGCCTTGCCTGGCCAGAGAACTCCGGGGAAGCTCGCGCCCGTGTTTCGGGTCCGCTCTTTCGTCGCGCTGCTGCCTGCGTTCGGGCTGCTGTCTGGTTGCCCACGAAAACAGGCAGACCCAAACCAAAAGCCCCCCGCACCGAACGCCGCGCCGAGCGCGGCAGCGAGCGGAACGTCGACCGCGTCGCCGGTGGCCGAACCCCTGCCCAACGAGCGAGTCGAGATCCCGGGCGGGAGCTTCCGTGTCGGCAGCCGCCCGGGCGATCCGGGTCGCAATCCCGAGCTGGAGCCACGCCTGACGTCGATCGAGCTCGGGCCCTTCCAAATCGATCGCTTGCCGTTTCCGAACGACGGCAAGAGCCCCCCACTCACCGGAGTCAGTCGCGACGATGCCAAGCGCCACTGCGCCGAGCGCGGCGAGCGACTCTGCACCGAGCTCGAATGGGAGCGCGCATGCAAGGGGCCAGCCAGCAACGACTACGCCACTGGCAAGAGCTGGGAAGCGCGCTGCGCGAACGAGCCGCTGCGCTGTGCTTCGGGCTTCGACGTGCTGTCCATGGGCGGCAACCTGCGGGAGTGGGTGGCGAGCGAAGTCCCCAGTAAAGACGGCGTTGGCGCGCGCGCGTTGCTGCGCGGCGCGCCCGCCAACGCGCCCGGCCAAGACCACCGCTGCGCCGCGCGCCGCACGTTGGACGGCCAGACCAAAGCCGACGACTTGGGCTTTCGCTGCTGCAAAGGTGCGCCCAACGCGGCGATCGTGCCCGAACCCAAGCTGGGCGATACTTTCTCGAAGGCCAAAATCGGCGTGGAGGCGCTGGAGGCGGTCTTCAAGCGCGATCCTCACACCGCCAACATCAGCGGCCTGAAATTCTATCGTGAACCGGACGCCGCCAACACGGTCGTGTCTCGAGGCCCTGGTGACAAGAAGGGCTTCTCCTTCACCGTCGCGCCGCTGATCTGGCGACCCGTGGCTGGCGCGGAGTTCCTGCTCGTCTCTGGTAAGGCCGGTGACGCGGACGCGTTCGTGGCCGTGCTGCACGTGCTCGGCGACGACGAGTACGCCGTCGCCGCGAGCTTTTTCATGAAGAACGAGCCGGGGCCGGTCGCCTTCGCGTACAGCGATTCCATCCGGCCACGCGTGCACTGGAGCACGTGTTGGGGCTGTCCGGGTGAGACGGGCAAGATCCTGTTCCGTCCGCCCGAGAGCGTGGTGATTTTTCAGCCCTAGAGCGCGACCTATGGCGGTGCGGACCGCTCAGGCGAGGCCGACATAGAGACGCTGCACGTCGTCGTCATCATCGAGCGCAGCCAGGAAAGCCTCGACCTCGGCGCGCGCTTCGCCCTCGAGCTGAACGGGATTTTTGGCGATCCAAACCAGACTGGCGGCCGTGACGCCCCAGCCGCGCGCGCCGAGCGCTTTGGCTACCGCGTCGAGCTCGCTGGCATCGGTGATGAAACGGTAGAGCCCCTCTTCTGCCGGCTCGACCTCTTGCGCACCCGCTTCGATCGCGGCTTCTTCAGCGTCTTCGCCGGCGGGCGGCGGGGTTGCCTCCACCGCGCCGCGGCGGTCGAAGTCCCAGCTCACCGAGCCGGTCGCGCCCAGCTGTCCCTTCTTGAACAAAAGTCGCATGTTGGGCGCGGTGCGATTCTTGTTGTCCGTCAAACACTCGACGATCACCGGCACCTGGTGCGGGGCGAAACCTTCGTAAAAGACCGTC
>DASSMT010000176.1:0-18505 GCA_035688655.1 Polyangiaceae bacterium
TTCCACGTCCGAGACCGCACGCCCGCTCCGTGCCGCCAGTGCCACCACCTCGCGCGCCACGCGCGCGGCGTCGACGCTGGCAAAGATCGGCTTCCGCGGCTTGGACAAATCGACCATGTCGGTGACGAGATCGTTCAAGCGCCCGGTTTCGCGCTGAATGATGTCGCACAATCGTTGATCTTCGTCGGACAACCCGTCCGCCGTGCGCAGCAGCTGGATGGAACCGGCAATCGAGCCGAGCGGATTTCGAATCTCGTGCGCCAGGCCTGCCGCCAAACGACCGAGCGCCGCCATGCGCTCGGCTTGGTTCGCGCGCTCGGTGGCCAGCACGAGCTCTCCACCCGTCCAACGCAGGCGATCGGCGAGCGTGCCGGCGAGCAAGGCCACGACGAACAACACCAGCAAGTTCACGAGCAGGTAGAATGTCAGCTCGTCAGCGGACAGGTGATAGATCGAGGCCGGTTGATCGCGCGGCGCCGATAGCAGCCCGCGTTGCAGTGCAAAGACCAAGCTGCCGTAAGAAACCCCGCCCGACAGGGCGGCCAGCATGGCGCCCCGCAACCCGAGCAGGCTCGCGCCGACCAAGCACGAAAGACCATAAAACGAAGTGGCACCGCTGGAGGCGCCGCCGGTCAGGTAGGCGACCACCGTCCAGGTCAGTTGGTCGAGCACCAACTGCGCCTCGGCCAAACGCTCGAGGTGACGCCCCTTGCGCAACAGGGCCGCGTAGATTCCGGTGAGCGCGAACGACAGGCCGAAGGTCTGCAGCGCCACGCGCAGCGTGAACGATTCGAAGCCGAATTTGCCGCGCAGATAAAAAGTCCCCACCAACGCCAGGGACAACGACAAGAGCAGCAGTCGTGCGGCGGTCAGCCAGGCCAGACGCCGAGCCAGGGGCGCTGAACCCAAGATTTCGGGGATGCCGAGTTGAAGACGCATGGCTCACCGCGCTTCGCTCGCGCGGCCCCGCTCAATCCGCGTGGATGTTTCCGGCGAGTGAGAAGATGGGCAGATACATGGCGATCAACACGACGCCAACCATGCCGCCGACGCCGACCATCATGATCGGTTCGAGTGCGCTGGTCAGCGCGCCGACGGCAACGTCCGTTTCTTCTTCGTAGAAATCGGCGATCTTGTTGAGCATTTGATCGAGCGCACCGGTTTGTTCACCGACCGCGATCATCTGCACGACCATGTCGGGGAAGACCTTGGTCTCGGTCAGCGGCTCGGCCATGTTCTTGCCCTCGCTGATGCTCTGCCGCACGTACATCACCGCGGCTTCGATCACGACGTTCCCGGAAGTCACCGCGCAGATTTCCAGCGCGTCCAAGATCGGCACGCCAGATTGCAGCAAGGTGCCGAGCGTGCGGGTGAAACGCGCGACCGCGATCTTGCGCAATACCGAGCCAATCACGGGCAACTGCAGGATCGTGCGATGGGCGAAGGCCTTGCCCGCCGGCCTGCGGTACGTGTAGCTGAAGCCCACCGCCGCCAGCACCAGGGCCACCACGATGAGCGGAAAGTAGCTCACGAAGTTGTGCGAGATGCCAACCATGGCTTGCGTGAGCCACGGCAGCTGCGCCTTGCCGCCCCCGAAATCCTTGAACATGCCTTCGAAGGCCGGGATCACGAACACGAGCAGCACGGTCATCACCAATGCCGCGATCACCAGCACGACCGTTGGATAGACGAGCGCGCCGCGCACCTGGCGGATGAGCTTTTGACGCTTCTCCAAGTATATGGACAGACGGCTCATGATACCGTCCAAAATGCCGCCCACTTCACCGGCATGGACCAAGTTGGTGAACAAGTCGTCGAACACCTTCGGGTGGCGCTTGAGCGCGTCACTGAAAGTCGCCCCTTGTTCGACGGCTCCGCGCACGTCCTTCAAGATCACCCCGAACGCCTGGTTGGTTTGCTGAGCGCCCAAGATCTCCAGGCACTGGACGAGCGGCAGACCAGCGTCGATCATCGTGGCGAACAAGCGCGTGAAGGTGACCAGATCCTTGGTGCTGACCTTGGGGCTGCCGAACTTGATCTCGCTCAGCCGGCTCTTCTTCTTGACTCTGACCGGCGCGAGTTGCTGCTGGCGAAGGCGGTTATTGACAGCTTCTTCGCTGTCAGCCTCCATCACCCCTTTGCGGACCTCGCCGGTCCGACCGCGGGCTTCCCAAGTAAACTCGGCCATCGCTTCTCGCCTTCCAATCCGTTTACGGCCGCTTCACAATACCGGTGCAGCAGGCAGATGCCAAAATGCTTCGAACTTCGCGGCGCAGGTCCGCTGACATGATCTCCGTCTCGCTCACATGATCCGACATTCCGAGCTCGAGGAAATGGCGCGAAAGCTCGTGATCCTGCCCGCGGTCGCCCCGGCCGCGGTGGTGGCCACGGCCTTCCCGGGGCCGGCCGGCTTCGAGATCGCCGAGGGCGCGGCCTTCGCCTGCGAGCCCGCAGCTCATGGTTCGGACGCGCACGTGTTCTTCGATCTCGCCTCGATCAGCAAGTCGTTCATGGCCGTGACCGTGGCGCGGTTGGTTCAGCGCGGCCGCCTGTCGTTCGACACGCCACTTCGTGATCTACTTCCG
Organism: Polyangiaceae bacterium; assembly: GCA_035688655.1. Lineage (GTDB taxonomy): Bacteria > Myxococcota_A > Polyangia > Polyangiales > Polyangiaceae > PMG-095. The sequence continues at coordinate 2,586 of DASSMT010000176.1, forward strand.
GAAGCGCGCGGCTCGCTGACCGGCTCGGCCAGTGCTCTGCTCTTGCTCGCACATCGCGCGGGGCTCGAGGCACATCGCAACCTGTTTGCCCCGCTGCTCTGGGGTCGGCCCTTCGAGCGTGCCGTCGCGATTCATGAAGCCGTGTCTGCCCGCCGTCCCGAGTGCGTCAAAACGACGCCCGCGGAAGGACACCCGCCGCTGTACAGCGATTTGGGGTATGTTTTGCTGGGTTTGGCCATCGAACGACTCGAGCAGCTGCCGCTCGACCAACTGGTCGCGCGCGAGGTGTGTGAGCCGCTCGGCTTGGACGTGGGCTCGGCGCGAGTGCTCCGCGCGCGAGCGGCTCACTTTTCCGCGCGTTGCATGCCGACCGAAACCGTGCCCTTTCGCGGCGGCGAAGTGCGGGGCATCGTTCATGACGAAAACGCCTGGGCCTTTTCCGGACACGGCCTCTCCGGACACGCCGGCTTGTTCGGCACCGCCGCGAGCGTCGCTCGCTTCGGGGCGGCGCTGCTCGAAGCCAGGCGCGGAGGCTCCGCTTGGCTCGAAGCGTCAGCCTTGGCGCCGTTGCTCGAGGAACGCCCGGGAGGAACATTGCGCGCCGGCTTCGACGGAAAATCGCCTGACCAGTCATCCGCCGGCACGCTCGCCGGAAAACGCAGCTTCGGGCACCTGGGCTTCACCGGAACCAGCTTTTGGTGCGACCCGGACGCGGGCCGGGTGCTGGTACTGCTCACGAATCGAGTCTGCCCCACCCGGAACAATCCGCGGATCCGAGCCGCCCGGCCTGCTGTAAATGACGCCTTGTATGCCTTTAGGCCCTAAAAATGGCCTAGCCTTGCTGGGCACCCCACGACGACTCTTTAAACCCGCGCAGAACCATGACAAATTTGATGACGGCCTCGCGCGGGCAGAGCCGCTTTCGAACACGAAACAACTGCGACGAGGCATGTAGGCGCACCGATGTGGAAGCTGACGATCGAGGACGACCAGGCGAGTAAGACCGTCGTCCACCTCGTTCGCGACGACTATACGATCGGGCGCGCTGAGGAGAACACGGTGCGCCTGACCGAGCGCAACATCTCGCGCCGACACGCGCGCTTGACCAAGCCGGGCGAGCGTTGGCTGCTGCTCGATCTCGGCAGCTACAACGGCTGCTACGTGAACGGCCAACGAGTGAGCGACAAGCACGAAATCGTGCACGGCGACCTGGTGCAACTCGGGGACTACCGCTTGCAGATCTTGGATGATTCGATCCTCGATCCGGTCAGCTTCGACAAAGCGGTGACCATGCCTGCGGCTCCGCGCAGCCAAGCCTTGCTGGGCCAGCCCGATCGTTTGGTGATGGTCGTCGGGCCGACGGTGGGCGCCGAGTTCCCGCTCACCTTGGACCGGCCGCTGGTGGTCGGTCGCGGTGAAGAGTGCGAGGTCTCGATCAATCATCCCTCGGTGAGCCGGGTCCACGCGGAAATCCAACCGCTAGGGGATGGCCGCTACGAAATCGTCGATCGCGAGAGCGCCAACGGCGTACGCGTCAACGGCGTCGAGCTACCGCGCACGCTGCTCGACGCGCGCGACGTGATCGAGCTCGGCGACGTGATCTTGAAGTTCATTCCTGCCGGAGACATTTACGTGCCGGGCGCCGACGAAAGCCAGCAAGCGAGCGCGCTGACTGTCGGCAGCGCTGCACTTTCGCAAACCAGCACGGCGCCGGGGCTGGGCGGCCTGTCGCACGGAGTGAAGCTTGCTGCCATCGGCGCCGCGGCGGCAATTGCCGTGGCCTTGGCCGTGGTGATCGCTACCCGCGGCAACAGCTCCGAACCGGAGATCGCGTCCGGCAGCGCCGACTCGGTCGATTCCGCGATGCGCAGCTTGCTCGAGGCCAAGGCGCTGCTCGACAAAGGTGAGATCGAAGCCGCGGTGCACAAGGCCGAAGAAATTCCTGCCACCAGCAACGCGCGCAAGACGGCCGACTACCGTCAAATCCAGAGCGCGTGGGCCGACGCCCTGTTTGCCCAGGTCGCCGCCAGCTCCGATCTCACGCAGAAACGCGCACTCCTCGACCAAATCGCCCGTGCCACGGGCGTGGATTCCGTGCGCCGCAAGCGCGCAGCCAACGATCTCGCGGCGCTCGACGCGGAGTCGGTCGACGTGAGCGATCTGCCGAGCGCGCCCAAGAAGCAGGCCGTGCGCCCGGCGCCGACCAAGGGCGATGAGCCATCTGCAGAGGACCCGAAAGCGATCGCCGCGAAAACCGCAGGCCCCACTCTCGTGCGCAAGAATCCCTTCGAAGAGGACCCGGCGCCGAGCACGGCGCAAGATGCCGATCGCAGCAAGCTGCTCTCGGCCAAGAGCACGCTGCAGCAGAAGGTGCGCAGCGGTCAGGCGACGGATCGCGACTTGAAGATGCTGCGCGCCGTCTGCAAACAGCTCGGTGATGTCTCCTGTAGCAACTGAGCCCGAACGCGGCTCAGGCTCCTCCGTCGCTCTTGCACCGTTCAGCTCTCGGGCGTTCATCGCTGCGTGCACGGTGCTCGGGCTCGGGCTCCTCGTCGAGCGCGTGCCGCTCTTGGCACCCGCGCGGATCCTGCATCCGCCGCCGCGCGCAGAAGCGCCCGCGCGCACGCAGTTGGAGGACACTCCGCAGATTGGCGAGGCCAAAATCAGCCAGGCCACCGAGACGCGCGCGGAGCTGTCGCAGCCCGACTCGAGTGCACTGAAGGCCGCACGAGACGCGCTCGCCGAAAAGCAGCAGGCGGGAGACGTCGCGTTGCCGGCGATCGACGCGGCCGAGCCGCCGCTGCCGCTCGCGGACCCCAGCGGGCAGGCCCTGAACGGCTTTTTTCGCGCGCTCGCGCGAACCGCGCGCAAGCTCCCCCACGCGCTGACGCGCATCGCCCATTTCGGCGATTCAATCGTCGTGAGCGACTTGGTCTCCGGAACCCTGCGCCGCAAGTTGCAGGCGGAGTTCGGCGACGCGGGGCACGGATTCATGCTGATCGCCAACGCCTGGCCCGCCTATTTCCACAACGACGTGTCGCGCTACGCGACGGTCGGCTGGAGCGTGAGTCGCATCGTCGGACCGTATGCAGAGGACGGCTTGTATGGCCTCGGCGGCGTCTCCTTCAAAGCAGAGCGCAACACGGTGGCGCGTTTCGGGACCGCGAAGACCGGTCCCTATGGCAAGAACGTCGGCCGTTTCTTGCTCGACTACTTGGAGGAGCCGAACGGCGGCACGCTTCAGGTCAGCGTGGACGGAGTAGCGAAAGCCCTCGTCGACACGCGCGGCCCCAGCAAAAAGCCGGCGTACTTCTCACTGGAAGTGCCGGACGGTGAGCACGAATTCGAGCTCTATACCAAGAGCGGCGTCACGCGCGCGTTCGGCGTGGTGTTGGAACGCGATACGCCTGGCGTAGTCGTCGATGCCCTCGGCGTGCAGGGTGCGCGCATTCGTTTCTTGGACAAGCAAGACGACGCGCACTGGGCCGAGCAGCTCGGCTGGCGAAAGCCCGATCTCTTGATTTACCAATTCGGCGCCAACGAGAGCGGAGACGGCTTTCTCTACCCGATGGTCGACTACCACCGCACGATGAAAGAAGTCATCGCGCAAGGCCAGCGCGCGCTGCCGGAGTCCAGTTGTCTCGTGATCGGAGCGATGGATCGCGCGGCCAAGGTCGGTGACGAAATTGTCAGCATGCGGGTCATCCCGGCGATCGTCGAAGAGCAGCGCCGCGCGGCGGCAGAACTCGGCTGCGCGTTCTTCGACACCTACACGGCGATGGGTGGCGCTCGCTCCATGCCCACCTGGGTGCGACGCGGCCTGGGGCAGGCCGACCTCACGCACCCGACCGGGATTGGCGCAGAAGTCATTGGCAACTGGGTGTACCGAGCGCTAATGAAATCCTACAACGCACATCTCGCACCTTCGCCGCAGCCATGAACACTTCATGGCCGGGGGACACATTTCGACATTCAGTTATTCGATGCCGCGGCCGTTTACCCGCTCAGAGCCCGTGCGAATATTTCCGGTAACAGCAAGGTCCACGGGCGCGCGCAGTTCAATTCCATGGCGTGTGTCGCTGGCGCTCGGCGCCCTGCTCTCGCTTGCAGTCTTGGGCGCGTGCGCCGATCCCCCCAAACACCGCGCGCCCAATCCCGACGACGGCCAGAGCGCGAGCTCGGCCGGCGCGGCCGGCGCGAGCGACGGCTCGCCCAGCACGCTCGGCATCCAGATGAGCGGGGCGCCGCAGTACTACCGTGTCGTACGCCTGACCAACGCGCAGTGGGCCCAAAGCGTGCAGGACATCCTGGGCTTGAGCGAGCCGTCGGGCCTGGAAGCGAACTTTCAAAGCCCGGTCGCCGGCACCACGGATTTTTCGAACAACGAGCTGTTGCTCGACGTGGGCCAGCGCTCTTGGGCAGATTTCCAAGCGGCCGCCGAAACCTTGGCGGAGCAGGTGACCGCGGACCCGGACGCCCTGATGCGGGTGTATCCCGGGACGGACTCGGCCGGGTTCATCCGCACACTGGGCCGGCGCGCGTATCGGCGGCCGCTCAGCGCCGCCGAATTCGACGCTTACAGCGCGCTGTTCAAGACGGGCAGCCGCATGTCCGGCACCAAGAGCACGTTCGCCAAGGGCGCTGCGCTGGTCATCCGCGGCCTGCTGCAATCACCGAACTTCTTGTACCGAACCGAGCTATCCCCGAGCGACGAGCCGCTCAGCGGCTACGAAGTCGCCGCCAAACTCTCGCTGCTCCTGCGCGGCACCACCCCGAGCGACGAACTGTTGGATCTGGCACCCGCCCTGACGAACCCGGACGACGCAGCGGACCTCGCTTCCAGCATGTTGGAAGAGCCCGGTGCGCTCGCGGTGCTGCGACAATTCCACGGTGAGCTCTTGCACTTTGCCCGCTTCGCCACGATCAGCAAAGTCGGTGTCGATAGCTACCAAGAATCGCTGAACGCCGAGTATGAACAGAGCGCCACTCTGTTCTTCGACAAGATCTTCAGCGAAGGCTCGGGCATGAAGGAAATTTTGACGACCACCAGCGGCTTCATGGGCCCGGGCATGGCCAAGCTGTACGGGTTCCGTCAAACCGGGAGCGGCATGATCGAGCGAGATTTGGGCTCAGGCCGGCTCGGTTTCTTCTCACAGTTGCCGTTTTTGACGCTGCACGGCCTAAACGGCGATCCCGATCCGATTCATCGCGGGGCCGCCATCAACTTCGATGTCTTGTGCGCGTCGCTCGGTCCGCCTGCGCCGGTGCTCCCGCCCATTCCGCCGCTCGAGCCGAACCAAACCAACCGCGAGCGCATCACCACGCTCACCAAAGGCTGCGGCGGAACGTGCCACAGCCAGCTGATCAATCCAATCGGCTTCGCGTTCGAGCACTTCGACGGCATGGGGCAATACCGCGACAGCGAAAACGATGGGCTATCGATCGACAGCAGCGGCAGCTACGAGTTCAGCGATGGCCCGCAGACCTTCGCGGACGCGGGCGAGCTGATGCGGGTGATGGCCCAAAGTGAGCAGGCGCACCTCTGTTACAGCAAGAAGCTCGCGAGCTTCGGCCTGCAACGCGACATCGTGGAGACGGACGCACCGCTCGTTCAGGCGCTGGCCGCGGTCAGCCGCGGCGACGATGGCTCGATCAAACGCGTGCTGACCGAACTGGCGAAGAACGACGCTTTCCGCACTCACCCCGCAGGTGCCCAGTGAAATTCAAGACATCCGCCGCCCTCGGCAGCCGGCTCGCGCCGCTTCCGTTCACACGCAGGACCGTGATCAATCGCCGTGCCTTCCTGCGCGCAGGCGCGATCGCGGTAGGCCTACCATTCTTGGAGGGGTTGCCCGAGCGCTCCGCCTGGGCCGCCGATGCCCCACCGGTCTTCAGCTTGTTCATCGTCGCTGCTTGCGGTGTCGTCGGCAATCGCTTCTTCCCTGATGCCACGGGGCCGCTCACCGTCGACTCCCTGGGTGCACTCAGCGACAAGGCGACGAGTGTGCTGGCGCCGCACGCCGAGCATTTGCTGTTCGTGAAGAACATCAATTTTCCGATGGCCAAGCCGACCAACTGTGGGCATTCGCAAGGTCTATGTCAGTCGCTCACCGCCGCGCCCGCGGGCGGCGGCGGTAGCACCGCGTACTCCACGGGTATTTCCGCGGACATGGTGATCGCAGCAGCAGTCAACGCGGGTGGGACCGATCCGCTCACGCTCTACGCGGGCAATCGCAGCAACGGCTACATCGCCGAGCGCATCTCCTTCAAGGGCGCGGGAGCCGGCCAGGTGCGCTCCGCGGACGACAACCCATACACGCTGTATTCGAAGCTGATCGGTCTCACTCAAGCCACGGACGTCAATGCGCAGCCAAGCGCCAGCGACGCGGCCGCAGAGCTACTCAGCAGTCGCAAGAGCGTCAACGATCTGGTCCGAGCCGAACTGAACCAGCTGCTCTCGCTGCCCGCGCTCAGCGCCGCCGACAGGCAGCGCCTGCAACAGCACTTCGACTCGATCCGCGACGCCGAGGTCAAGCTGGGGCAAATGAGCCGAACGTGTACCCAAGACGGACTTGCGACGAGCCAGCTGGACGCCTTCAAGAACGGCTTTGCCTTCCGCATGGACGGCATGATCGAAGACGTGGCCAAGCTGCACCTGGAGCTCGTCGCATTGGCCTTTGCCTGCAATTTCAATCGCGTGGCGACGCTGCAACACGGCGACGGCACGGACGCGACCAAATACGCCGTGCCCTCGAACGCCGAGCTCAATTGGCCGTTCCACCACATCAGCCACCGGGTGCCCTCCGACTCGTCCGTCGGCAGCAACCCAACAGCCGAGAACGCCCACGCGGAAATCGACGTGCTGCGCATGCAAACGCTGCTGCACGGGCTCGATCACTTCGCGGACCGCGGCTTGTTCGACAAGTCCGTCATCTTGTGGACGAACCACATCGCCGATGGGCCCAGCCACAGCTTCAAGAACGTGCCCACGATCATCGCCGGCGACGCCGGCGGCTACTTGAAGCAGGGCGCCTACGTGGATGCCGGAAACGTGACCAACAACCGCCTGTTCAATACCTTGATCACCGCCGCGGTTCGCGACAAAACCGACTGGTCGCAGGATTTCGGGGACGGCAGCGGCGAAGGCGGAATCGACGAGCTCTTGGCCTGAGAAAGCCAGGTTGATTGGGGGCGCTCGGGACCCAGCATCGCAACCCGCAGCCGCACCGGGTTCCGCGCCGAAGGCGACCGCGAGTCGAGGCACGCCTCCGCCAGCGAAAACACAGTTCGAATTCGAACCGTGTTTTCGAGTGCGTGACCCCGACGCCGGCCACGCAAGCTGCGGCCCTCAGCGTTCGCGATTCTCGTAACTTGCGAGCAGCTCGTCGGCGATGGCGTTGCCCATCAGTTCGTAGCCCTTGGGCAACAAGTGCAGGCGATCACCGCTGGCAAGCTGTGGCGACTGGTGTGCCCAGCGCGAGTAACCGCCCGCCCCGCCCATGATTTGCAGCTGACTCACGAAGCCGCAGCCGAGCTCTGTCGCGACTGACCGCTGCAGCGCATCGAGCTCGGCGACGCGCGGCTCCGAACCGCCGCCCACGGCCACGGCATCCGGTGGGCCCACGAGCAGACAGTCCACGTCCGGCAGCGCGAGCCGCGCGCGAGCCATGAAATCACGATATTGGCCGCGATATTTCTCGAGTTTGTCGGCGTCGAACGCCTCGTTCGTGCCGAAGGCCAGGGCCACCAGTGACGGCGCCCGCGCGCGCAACGCCGCCTCGAACGACGTCTCGCTCCAGGCCAGCGCGGTCGCGAGCCGCGCGCCGTCGATGCCCACCGCATCGAACACCACGCCGGGCTCTGAGCCCTCGGCGATCAACCCGTAGAAGCGCGGACTACCGCTGAGCGTCAGCAATTCGAGCTTGTCGGCGGCGTCGCTCTCCACGGAGAGTCCGGCGAAACCCGCGCCGGGCAAGTCCGGGATCTGATTACCCGGCGCGACCACTTGCGACACGCCGCCCAGCGTCAGCCGAAAGCTCGCGCCGTCTTTGAGAGAGAACCACACTTGCCAGTGCAGCCGCCCTCGTGCGGCTCCCGGACTCAGCTCGAAGGATGCCTGCGCGGGACCCCCGGCAGGAAACGCGCGCAGCCCGCCCAGCCCGAACACGCCGTCGTCGAACGGCGTTCTGCGCGGCGGAGGCACCGGCTCGATCCGCCATGGCCCATCGCACGACCAATGAACCTGCGTGTGGCGATACGCCTTGACTCCCACGCGCACGAACCCCGGCCCACCCACGCCGAACCGCTGCTGCAATCGCGCACGCAACGTGCCCGTCAGAAAGTCGGCCGCGGTGTGCGAATCCCCCAACCAAAAGATGCGCACCATGTCTCGCCGCGTGCCCGCTTCGAGCCCGGCGAGATCTCGAAAAAATCGGCTCATCTGCTTGCCCGCGCCGGCTCCTCCGTCCGCGCTGCCCGCTACGACATCCCTGCCCGTTCCGGCAGCCGTTCCTGCGCCCGCTCCCGCTCCCCCGCCCGCTCCCACTCCTTCGCGCGCGTCCCAGCGTGCCGCGCCAGCGCTCGTCAGCACCGGCCCCGTTGGAGCCTGCGAAAGTGTTGCGCGACTGCCGCACGTCAGGGCGATCAGCGCCGCAACCGCCGACAGCCCGAGCGCGAGCCCGCGCTCGCGCTGTGCTCGCGCTCGATCATTCATCGGCTTCCGCGGTCGCCGCCGCCGCCTCCAAGGGTTCGACCTCGTGCGCCGCGGCGCCCGCCCGTGCGCGGTCGAGCAGTGAGTTCAAGTAGCTCGCCACCGGTGGACAGGTGATGCCCCCTTCGCCCAGGGCATGTTGCGCGTTCTTCGTGTCGAAAACCGGACTACCGACGAACAGATCGAAAAGGCCGCGCGCGCCCTGGGTCAACATGCGCAGGCCTGGCTTGGCCGCCAAGCCGCGCGTGAAGGCCCCCGGGTTGAAGTTCTCGGCCAAATGCTTGCCGCACGCGGCCGCGGCCAGCTGCAAGAACTCCTTCAGAGTCGGAGGCTCCGGATCCACCAAGTGGTAACGCTTGCCGTACGCTTCGGGGCGCGTGGCCAGGAAGTGCGCCGTGCGCACGACGAAATCGATGGGCACGATTTGCACCGGGGCGTCGGGGCGGTGCGGGACCGGCACGACCAGCTCGTTCGGACCGCGCGCCACGAAGGCCAGCCAGGGATAGGGAAAGCCGGGACTATCGATTTCACCGGATTGCGAATCACCCACGATTTGCGCCGGACGGAGCACGATCTGCGGCAGCTGGCCACGCCGAGCAAACATTGCTTCGACGGTCGCCAAGGATTCGTCCAAGCGCCGACGGAAGGTCTGACCACAGTTCAGCTCGTCTTCGAGGATCAGTCCGGTGCGGGTACCGCACACGGTCACGCTCGAGAGCAGGATCAAACCGCGCAGCTTCGGTGCAACCTGCGCAAATTCGAGCACCTCTCGCGCGCAGGCGATGTTGTGCGCGGCCGCGTCGGTGCGGCGCTTGGCCTCGAGCACCGACGCGAAGTGGTACACGCGCTGCACGGATCCGGCGAGCTCCAGGTATTCGGCGCCGCTCAGCCCGAAATCCAGCGCCGCAGGGTCGCCGATCACTTCGCTGACGCGCGCCCGCTCGGAGGGCTCGAGCCGCGATAGGTACTCCGCGCTGCGTTCGCGATCGCTCGCGCGGCAGAGCAACACGAGCCTGAGCTCGGGTTCGACCGCGAGCAAATGCAGCACCAGCTTTCGCGCATGAAAACCGGGAAATCCGGTGACGAGCAGGGTCTCGAGAGCGAACGTCACGTCAATGTCCGAGCGCGCCTTGCAGCGCGAGGTCGAGGGCCGGTTTGCTGATCTCGAGGCGTAACGCCGCGCCTTCTGCGCGCTTGCCCAGTGACAGCAAGAGCGGCGCGGCGGAGCCCGGGCGCGCGCCATTGCCTGCCAATGGCAGCCGAGCATCGAGGTACGCGAACAGCGCCGCTTGTTGACCGATGCGCTGCACGGATTCGCCGATCCCCGCCTTGCTGCCCAAGGTGTCGTGCGCGCCGGAAGCAGCTTGAACCAGCGTCTTCAACGTGGCGTCGCCGTTCTTGCCGGCGGCGGCAAATGCCCGCTGTTCGGCCACCAGCCAGGCGAAGGACAGCGGCGGGACCGGGGTCTTTCCGGGTGCCGGCGCCGCGAACGTCAGCCGTTTGCGCGCGACGTTGGGCAGCGCGTCGCTCGGCGCGCTGGAGCTCGCCACGCGGGGCTGGCCGAGGAACTCCACCACCGGCGCGCGCACACCCGGCAGCGAGAGCAAGCTGAAAAAGCCGTCTCCGGCGCGCTTGAGGCGAACCGAATCCGCGACCGTCGTGAGCAGGAACACGCCGGGCTCGCCGCCGCCGAGAAAGCCATAGCTGGTTTGGTTGCCTCGCCCCAGCTCCCAGTCGGCCAGCACCGCTCGCAATTGTGCGGCGTCGCGCGCGCTGAGTCGGGCACCGAGCAGACGAACCCAATCGTCACCGGCGGCTTTGCCTGCAGCCTCGCGTTCGTCATTCGTGCGCGACACGCCGAGCGCAAATTGAGTCTCGGCCGGCAGCGTCAGCAAGGCCGCTGCGTCAGCGCCCGTCAACGTTGCAAGCTTGGCTCCGACTTCGGTCCCGGCTGCCGGCTCGAGCAGCAGCGCGGCGTCCAAGCGGTCGCTGAACGGTTCGAGATCCAGCTCCAGCTTCGAAGCGCCGTCGAGCACGGCAAATAATGACTCGAGCACGGCATCCGCACCGAGAATGACCTGAGCAGGATCGGCAAAATCAGGCGCGCGCCCGCCGTGTGCCGAGCGATCCGTCGAATCCTGGTGTGCGAGCCGCGTGCGGTACGTAGCCCACAGCCCGCGCAGCGTGGGTACGAGCTTGCTCGCGAGCGCCCCATGCGAAAACCGAAGCGCCATCGTGGCTTCGCCCAGCGGGCGCTTGGGCAGCATGCGCGCCGCATACGGACCCGCCACAGGCAACGACTCGGCACTTTCGGCGATCAGCAAGTAGTTGTCGAACACTGCCAAGAACGGCGCCGTTTTCGAGGGCTGCGCGTCCCCAGCGCTCGCTTGAAGCAACTTCAGCCCGGGGCTCGCGCTGCCCAGCACGCGAAACGGCGCGCGATCACCGGTGCACAACTTCGCGACCAATTCCGGGCCGGACATCGTGTGCACCGCCAAGAGCCAGCTGGGCGCGTCCGTTCCGTTTTGGAGCAGCAGCCCCAGGACCGGCAGCGCCGGATCGAACGAATCGGCCGTGAGCGGTGGCAGGCCCAGCAAGCTGGCGGTGAGCATCGGAAAACCGGCCGGCAAAAGGCTGGAGAACGGCCGGCCCAGCTCGCGCACGGTGCGAAACGTGACGTCGGGACGAGTGATGCTCAGTTCGGCGAGCACCCCGGCTGGCTCGGGCAAATCAGGCAGCTCAGTGACAGCGCTCGAGCTGCCGGGCCCGGAAGCGCGTGGCTTCTTCGCGCAGGCTTCGCAAAGCCACAGCCCGAGCGCAATCACGACCGCAGTCAACGCAGCTGGCCGCCGCGCGCGGCTCGATTCCAGCGAGGCGCGCATCCGCTCAAAAGGGGATGTCGTCGTCGCCACCACCGCCGTAGTCTTGGTCGTCGTAGCCGCCACCGCCGGAGGGTGCGCCACCGCCGCCCGAGTGACCGCCACCACCACGCCCACCGCCGGAAGGACCGCCGAAGTCGTCGTTGTAGTCACCGCCACCACCACCGCCACCACCGCCGCCGCCGCCACCCCCGCCCCCGCGTCCACCACCCGAAAGGATGATGTTGCTGGCCACGATCTCGGTGCGATAGCGCTTGTTGCCGTCTTTGTCGTCGTAGCTCGACGTACGCAGACCGCCCTCGACGAACAGGCGCGAGCCTTTACTCAGGAACTTCCCGAGTGCTTCTGCGCGCTTGCCCCACACCACCACGCTATGCCACTCGGTCCGCTCTTGGCGGACTTTGTTGCGATCGAGGTAGGTCTCCGAGGTGGCGAGCCGCAACTTCAATACGGCTTGCCCGCCACTCGTCATTTTGAGCTCGGGATCGGCACCGAGATTTCCGAGCAACATGACGCGATTCAGACCTTCTGCCATCGGGGACTCCTCCAACTGAAACGGTGACGGTGGCAAATGAACGCGCACCACCGGCGCGTCAAGCCAAGCCGGGAAAGAATACGTCCGACGCTGGCCGGCGGCCGGTAGCCGGAACGGGCGCTGGGTCAGCCGGCGGTCGCGCCCTGCGAACGATTCGAGACTTCCAGCCCCGAATTCTCGAGCTCGGCCAGTAGCGCCACGATATCGCGTCGAATTTCACCAAGGGCAGCGCGCAATTGCGCACCTGGTCGCTTGACCTCCGGAGGAGTGACCGCCACCACCTGTTCCGGCTCGGCGCCGCCTTCACGCAAGCGCTTGCGCGCACCGGCAATCGTGAACCCGTGCGAGTAGAGCAGCTCCTTGACCTTCAGCAATTTATCGACGTCGCGCCGCGAGTAGATGCGCTGACCTTTACGCGACTTTTGCGGACGGATCGAACGGAACTCGGTCTCCCAATAGCGGAGCACGTGCGGCTCGACGCCGACGATCTCGGACACTTCGCCGATGCGGTAGTAGAGTTTGACTGGGAGCTCTTGATCCGCTTCGGGCACGATCAAACCTTCGCCGGTTGAAGGCCGGCGCCTTCGGGCGACGGCTCGGGCACGCCGACGGCGTCGTTGAGCGCTTCTTTCAACAATTGGCTCGCCTTGAAGTTCAGCACTCGACGCTCGGTGATGGTGATGGGTTCGCCGGTTTGAGGGTTGCGCCCCTGTCGTTGCCGCTTGTCGCGCAGGACGAAGTTTCCGAAGCCGGAGATTTTGATCTTTTCTCCGCGGCCCAGGGTCTCCTTCATCGTCTCGAACACGAGATCGACGAGGTCGGCGGATTCTTTCTTCGAAAACCCTCCCAGGCGGGAGTAGACGGCTTGAACGATTTCAGCCTTGGTCATGGGCGCCTTACTCGGCGGCCCTCGAGGAACATCGAGGGGCAACCTAGCTAGATACTACCGGGGCGCTTCCAGAAGTCCATACGGAAGGGCGCGCGGCCGCCCGCTTGGGTGGCTTTGGTCTCGTCTCTCACCAACAACCGCCACGACTAGCCGCTCCGAGCCCCGGGAGGCCGGCCCGCGCGTTAGGCGGCGGCTGTCCGCGAACCGGCCGCTTCAAGCGGCTGTCCGCGAACCGGCCGCTTCAAGCGGCTATCGCGAACCGGCCGCTTCAAGCGGCCGGAGCCATCCCCGATGCTTCGGCGGCCGAGCGACCGCTCTCGGGTGCGGCTTCCTCGGTGAGATGCTCGGCAACCCGACCGAAGCCGAACTGTTCTTGGATCACCAGCGCAGCCACGTAGCTGTAGCCAGACATGAACAGCGCCGCAAAGGGCGTGGCAAAATAGTGGCCCGTCTCGAGCGACGCGACCACGCTCCCAGCGCACACAGCCGCCAGAGCAATCTCCGTCATTGGCAGCTTGGCGTACTGGCGGTAGCGGCCGCGCTGCTCGCCGCGCTTGGGCGTGCGCACGAACTCACCAGCCATCGAGCTCAGGCCATCGAAGACTGCCGAGCTGAGGTGCGGAGCGAGACCTGCGCCGAGCGCAATCAACGCGGGCAAGCGCTTCAACGCACCCCACACGGAACGCCCCTGAGCGACCTCTGCCATCGCGTAGAAGGTCGCAAGTGATCCGGTGGCGCCGATGCACAACGGCAGATCGATCAAGAGCAGGGTGCGCACGTCGCTCGCGGGCATGAGCAGCAAAGCCGGTAGCAACAGCAGCGTGAGCAGCACCATCATCGGGTACGCCAAATGCGGCAACATATGGAAACAGGCCTCGATGCGCTGCGCGAGGGTGAGCTCCGACCTGACCACTCGGCGCAGAAGCTTGCGGGCGGTCTGCACGGTGCCTTTTGCCCAACGGTACTGCTGAGCGCGGAAAGCCGACATATCCTCCGGCAATTCGGCCGGCGTCAGCACGTCCCCGCGGTACACGAAGCGCCAGCCTGCGAGTTGCGCGCGGTACGAGAGGTCCAAGTCTTCGGTCAGCGTGTCGTGCTCCCAGCCGCCGGCGTCTCGAATCGCCTGGCGGCGCCACATGCCACCGGTGCCCGAGAAATTGAACATGTTGCCGGCGCCAAAACGGGCACGGTTTTCCACCATATGGTGGCCATCCAACATCAACGCCTGAATACTGGTGAGCAAGCTGTGGTCGCGATTCATGTGCTCCCAGCGGGTCTGCACCATGCCGATTCGCGAGTCGCTGAAGTGACCGACGATTTCCTTCAGAAATGATGGATTGGGCACGAAGTCCGCATCGAAGATGGCGATCAGCTCACCGCTGGCCTGCGCGAGGCCGAAGTCGAGTGCGCCCGCCTTGTAGCCATGACGATCCGGACGACGCAGGTACACGGCGTTGATGCCCCGCTCACGCAAGTCTTCGACCGCAGCCCGGGCGATGGCTTGGGTCTCGTCCGTCGAGTCGTCGAGCACCTGCAGCTCGAGCCGATCGCTCGGGTAATCGAGCGCACCTGCAGCATCGAGCAAGCGGCGGACGACGGTCGCTTCGTTGTACAGCGGAAGCTGCACGGTCACGCTCGGCAGCTCGCTCTCCGGAACAGTCACCGCGCGCGAGGCACGATCGATCCGCCGCTTGTAGCGCATGCACTGGTAGACCAACGACGCGCGGTGCGCGCCATAAGTGCAGAGGACGAGCAGGACAGTGCAGTACAGCGCAAGGAGGACGATTTGCATGCTTCGCCTCCCGAAGTACCAAACACTGAACACCTGATTGTCATGGAAATGTAATACATTGCACGATGATGTAGCACAGCGTAAAATGCTGTAATTCTAGCAAGTTAGCACGCTGGGCGCGACGCGGCTTCGAGCGCGGGAGCGTTCAAAAACCGATGTCGGCACCGGGCTTGTGCACGGCTTTTTGGGCAGGCTTCGCGGCGGGGCGGCTGCTCGGTTGCTGCGCGCGGACGAGCGGCTTGCTGCGGGGCATTGCACTCGGCGCAGCCGCCACCAGCGCTGGAGCCGAGTTGGGCGCGTCAGCCGAAGGACCGCCGCTTTCGGTGCTGGGCGGAGTAGCGACCCTGGGTGCAGGGTTCGCAACGGCCTGCGCTGCGGACGGGGCTGGCAAGGGCGCGGCGACTCCGACCGCGGGCGCGCCGCTGAAGAACTTGCCGGCAGCGATGCCGCCGATGCCAACGGTCAACAACGCCGCCAGCATCATTGCCACGCGAGCACCCGAAAGACTGCGCTTTTCCGGCGGCGTTTGCGTCTGCGTGGTGGGAGCCCCCGTGAGCAGGCTCATCGCCAAAGGACTCGCTGCCGTCGCCCCCGAGATGCCGGGAGACAGCGTGATGTCTTGGTTGTTGCTCACGGCCGTGAAGGATCCGCTGCCGAGCGCCGCATACGGACCGCTCCCGCCGTCTTGTCCGCGCACCACGAAACCACACACGCCGGCAAACGATTCACTGAGCTGGAGCGCGGTCTGAAAGCGCTGCGCTGGCTCACGGGTGAGCGCCTTGTGCAGCCAGGCGTCAAAACCCGGGGGCACGTCGGGCGCGACTTGTGAAGGGACGGGGATCGGCGCCGTGCACAGCTTGACCAAGAGATCACCGACGGCTTCGCCTTCGAAGGGCAGCGCGCCGACCAGGCAGCGATAGGCGATCACTGCCACCGACCACAGATCCGATCGCGCGTCGACGCCGCGCAACCCGCGCGCTTGCTCGGGGCTCATGTAGTGTGGCGTACCGAGCACCGAGCCGGTGCGCGTGGCGGAAGACGCACTGAGCGAGGTGTCGTTGAATTTGGCGATGCCGAAGTCGACGACCTTGACGACATCTGTGCTCTCTTCGTCG
>DASSMT010000199.1:0-3520 GCA_035688655.1 Polyangiaceae bacterium
CGTTGAGCACGCCGACCCCGGAGCCCTCGAAGCGCACCTCCGCGCTGCCCTCATCGAGCGGTGTGACCACGGTCACGGCGCCATTGTTACCGTGCTGGACGCGGTATTCGTCCGGCCAGGGGTGCACGGTCGCTCGGAAACCGAGCATTTCTCCCTGCAAAATGGCGTCTTCCAGCCCGGCGCCGGCTGCCATGCCGGGGCGCGGCTCGAGCGCGGCTCGCGCCAACACGCGCGCCGTTTCTTCACGGCTCCGCTCGTCTGCGCGGCGCAGGTGCGACCCGACGATCAACGCGCAGCCAAAGACCAGGAACACCACGGGCGTGGTCACGGCCGCAATCAAGCGTCGCGGAACGCGCCCCTCGATCACGCCCCGCTTGTCCGCGTCCTCGACCACCTCGCGCATCAGTTCGGGGGGCGAGAGCTCGAGCGCGCGCAGAAAAGCAGAGCGCACCACCACGAACAGCGGCAGCGAGGCCGCGGAAACGATCACCACGCCGAACAGCGCGAGGTTCAGGCCCGTCGAAAAATCCACGAATTTGGGCCGCAGCAGCGTGTGGAACACGAAAATGCTCGACATCGTCGAGGCCAGCCAGCCGAAGACGACATACGCCGGCTCGTTGCTCAGCGCGAGCAAGTCTCGCACTTCGACCGCCTTGCCTCCGAGCGCCAAGGTGCGCAGCACGAAGCGATAGCGGCGCAAGCGCCAGAAGCAGCGCACGAGCTCGAGCAGCCCGCCCGCGAGCAGCGACAGCCCCAGCGTCTCTGCGCCGTCGATCGCCACTTGTCCGCTCAGCACCAGGAAATGCGAAGTCAAGAGCGCCAAGAGCGCGCTGGACGCCAGCGTGAACAGGGCTTCGATGCCCAACACACGTCGCAGCAAATGGGCGGCTGCCGGGTTCACGAACGCCCCACGCTCGCGCCGGCGTCGGTGGTCTCGTCCGGTACCGGGTCGATCGGTCGCTGGCTGACGACCGGTGGCTGAGAGGGCAAGACGATGGTGAAGGTCGAACCCTTGCCGAGTTGGCTACGCAGATCGATGAATCCGCGATGCATTTGCACCAAGCGCCGCGTGATCGCCAGCCCCAAGCCCGTGCCGACACGCTGGCGTTTGACGTCGCCGGCCTGCCAGTACTCTTGGAAGATTGCTTCGTGGTCCTCGCGCGCGATGCCGGGGCCGGTGTCGCTGATGGCAATGGTCACGCCGCCATCGCGCGGATCGACGCGCAACAGCACGCCACCCTTGGACGTGAACTTGATCGCGTTGCCCACGACGTTGCTGATGATCTGGCGCACGCGCCGACCGTCGGCGTAGGCCATGGCGCGGTTGCCGATCACGTTGATCTCGAGCTGCTTCGCCTCGGCGGCGATGCTCGCCTCGCGCGCCACCTCTTGCGCGATCGAGAACACGTCGATCATCTTGCACGTGAGCCGCAACTCGCCTGACTCGAGCGCGGACAGGTCCAAGATGTCGT
This sequence comes from Polyangiaceae bacterium, assembly GCA_035688655.1. Taxonomy (GTDB): domain Bacteria; phylum Myxococcota_A; class Polyangia; order Polyangiales; family Polyangiaceae; genus PMG-095. Next base: position 1,473 of record DASSMT010000199.1, read on the forward strand.
CGATCAGCGCGCGCAAGTGTTGCCCGCTGTTGCGCACCACCGACAGGTTCTCTTTCGCGTCCGCGCTGAGCGGCCCATCGACCTCGCTCAAGAGCACGTCTGTGAAACCCAAGATCGCGTTCAGTGGGGTGCGGAGCTCATGGCTCAACGCCGCCAAAAAGTCGCTGCGATCGCGGTCATAGGCCAGAGCGCCGGACAAATCCTGGCGATAGGCGTGCTCGGCGGCGGTGAAGCGATCGACCAGCACGTTGAAGGCGCTGGTCAAGAGCCCCACCAAATCGACGGAACGCACGGGAATCGGTTGGCCCGTGGGGTTCGTTCCCTCGCGCGCCATCTCCACGATCCGATCGCGCACGAAGGTCACGTCCGCGTGCACGTCGCGCGCCAACGCGAGCGCGACCAGCGCCGCCGCACCGACCAGCAGCGCGGTCAACATCGCGACCCAAACCAAGAGCGAACCGGTGGCAAAGGGCGTGGGCGGAGCGGCCACGAACGAGAGCACGTTCATGTAGCCGTTGGGGGCCGGGAACGCCGCCGAGAAGAAGCGCGAACGTCCGAGCTCGGTCGTGGTCTCACCTTCGCCCGCCACCATCAGCTCGAGTAGCCGAGCCTTCGGCGGCGCGCCCTGGGTGGCGTCGACGACGACGTGCCCCGTCGCGCTCACCAGCAAGAGCTCCGCGCCGGAACGGCGTGCCGCGCGTTCCAAGACGATCGCGCGATCCTCTTCCGAGGTGCGACGCAGGCGTTCTGCGAGCGTCAACGCCAGCAAGCGGGAGCGCAGGCCCGCCGCCTCGTCACTCTGCGCGCGCAGGCGACTCGTGCCAGAAACGGCCAGAGCGACACCAGCCGCGAGGCCCACGATCAGCACCACCGTGGGCGCAATGACCAAGAATGGGATCTGCCGCAGCCGTGTGTTCAGCGTTCGCGTATTCAGCGTAATTGCCCGCCGGGGATCACGAGCCGCAGGCACGGTCAGCCCTCACTCGTCACCGGACAAGCGCGCGAAGATCGCGTGATCGAGCCAGCGCGCGCCCACCAGCTCTGCCTGGCGCGCGATGCCTTCGAAGCGAAAACCGAGCCGGGCGATCACGCGCAGACTCGCGCTGTTGTCCGTGGCGGCGGCGCAGCGAATGCGATGCACGGCCATGCGCGCAAATGCGAACTCCACGCAGGCGCGCGCGGCTTCGGTCATGATCCCGCGGCCGGTCGCCTCTCGGCGCAGCCAATAGCCGAGCTCACACGAGCGGTGCAAATGCACGCAAGAGTCGAGGCCCTCCACGCCCAGCAGCCCGCGCGTTTGTCGATCGCGGATCGCGAAGCGCACCGCGCGACCCGCGTCCCAATCCGACACGCACGCCTCTGCGTAGCGCATGCTGGCTTCGGGTGCGTTGTTGAACGGGACCCAGGGCAGCCAACGCTCGAGGTGCCAACGCGAACCATCCACGGCTTCCCACAGCTCGTTGCCGTCGCCGAGCTCGAGGGGCACGAGCAAGACTCGGCTCGTTTCGAGCGGCGCACGGCGCAAGGCCGAGCGCGAAGGAATCGACAAAAGGTGCGCAATGGGCTGCGAGCCCGAATATTGCTCAGTGTCTTTCGCTTCCCGATTTTTCAAGGGCAATCCGTGCGCAGGGCAAACACCTCGAAGTGCGCAGACTCGTAGTCGCGCCAGGAAATGTACCATTGTCCAGGCTTTTCGCCTGCAGCGAGGTCGGGTTGCGGCTGAAAACCGCTGACGCGGCTGAGTGAGCTCACGGCGCCCACGCCGTCACGGGTCAGTTGAGCGAGGCGCAGCCGGGACTCGTCGAACCAGGAAATGACCGCCGTGTTTCCGCTCGCCGCCACCGCCGGGCGCACGACTTTGGCGGGCAGATCGCGACGCCACAGCATCTGCCCTTTGTCTTTGTCCACGAACGCGACCGACCCTCCGGACTTCTCGTCGTCCCAGGCGACGAAGCAGCCCTCCGAAGAGCATGCCAAGACCGGCGTCGTGTGCTTGCCGTCCTTGGCGCTCAGCATTTGCACCTGACCGACGAAGCGCTCTTTGCCGT
>DASSMT010000263.1:0-22364 GCA_035688655.1 Polyangiaceae bacterium
TTTCGATTTGCTCGAGAGCGCGCGCGAGGCTCTCGGGCGTCAGGTGCTCCGGATCGGCGCCCGAGCGGCGCAGCGCGAGCTTCAACGTGGAGCTGCCGAGCACGGTCGAGAGACCGCTCGCGGCCACGACGCGTTCGAAGAGCTCGTCGTGGCTGCCCCTCCCTCCGCCCCCTGGCAGGGAACTCGCAAGCGCCACCGGGCGGGTGCCCGACTCGCTGGAATCCGAAGCGACGCCGCCCGCCGGCAGGCCGCGCGACGAAAAGGACGAAAGCGGCCGCAACACCCACGCTCCGAGCACCGACAGCGGGCTGTCCTTGGTCAGAAACGCGGTGACGCCTGCATCGGCTGCCCGCTTGCGTGTCGTCGAGCTCTCACGACCGGTGAGTAGCAAGAGCGGCAATTCGCGCGCCCCGCTCAGCTCGCGAACACGACGAGCGAGCTCGATGCCGTCGGCGTCCGGCAGAAAGACGTCGATCACGACGCGGTCGGGCTTCTGAAGCGAGAGATATCTGAGTCCCTCGGCGGCGGTGGCCGCGAGAACCACATCGTGCCCCCCCCTGCGCAACTCGACCGCTACGGCGTTGCCATACGTGGCGCTGTCATCGATCACGAGCACACGGCACGGGCGGGCTCCCGTCCGCTCGCTCAACTCCAGAGTCGCGAGCGCCGCCGCGCGATCGACGATGAAACGCGGATCGCAGGGTTTGGCGATGAAGTCGGCCCCGAGCGCGAGGGCATCCAAGCGAGCTTCGATCTTGTCGGACCCCGAAATCATGATGACGGGGGTGGGCTTGCCGAAGTGGCCAGTGGTGAGGCGCCGCAGCAGCGGCAGGGTCTCACCGTCTGGCAGGTGCCGGTCGAGCACGACGAGCGCAAAAGACGATCGGTCGAGCTGCGCTTCGGCCTCGGCGAGACCAGCGGCGATCTCGACTTTGATGCCGACCTCCAAGAACGTCGCTTTCAGCCCCATGCGCACGGTAGGACTGTCGTCGATGACCAGAATCGTTGGGTTTATCATCGGCATTGCGTGCCTCTGCGAGCACGCAACCGCGCGCCTCGCCGTCTCACATCCAGTCGCGATGAGACGGCGGCGGGATTAGCGAGTTAAGTGACAGGCATTCGATCGCGCCCGCCATGCGGGCTCAGCAATCGTGTCCAGCGAGCTGGCTCGCGGTCCGCCGCCGCGCCCACGAAAATCCGTGCCCGTGGGCAGTGTTGCAGTTCGCCTCGAGACTTGCCGCCGATGCCTCGCGTCAAAGCAACGGCGTCCGTGATTGCGACCGAGGCGGTATCCAGTGTGGATGGCACAATCGCTCGAGTCGCAATCTGAGAATTCCGTCAAAGCGCGCTGACGCTGCAGCCCGCATCCATACAGGTGCAGCTCGCGCCTTGGCCGCAGTGGATCGTGCAACCACCGCCGCTGCAGTCCCCGATGGTACATGTGTCACCGGGCGCGCAGTCGATGGAACACTCGCCTCCGCGGCAATCCGCGATCACCAGAGTCGAGTGCTCCGCGCGCGTGCCGATGGGGCCGATCGAGCAACCGCCGACGGTGCACGCGCCGATGCGGCAAGTTCGGCCGCGATCGCAGCCGATCGTGCAGCCAATTTCGCACGTGTCGAGGTCACAGCCCGGGCCATCGCATTCCAAGCGACACGCACCACCGCAGCTGGTCAGATGACAGCTCGCCTCGTCGGTACAATACATCTGGCAACCACCGGGGCAGGTGTCGATGACGCATTCGGCGCCCGCACCAGCGCAACGCGTGCTGCACCCGCCAGTGGTGCACTTCGTTGCGCAATCGGAACCCGAGGTGCAGTTCGATTTGCAGCCGCCCGTCGTGCAGTTGGTATTGCAGGTCGACGCCTCACACGCCAGCTCGCAACCGCCGTCACAGGTCAGGTTGCAGGACGAGTTCTGGCAAAGCCCCGTGCACAAAGCACCTGGACAACCAAGGTCACAGCTCGCATTGCCGCTGCAAGCGAAGGAGCAAGGCGTGTTCACGGTCCCGCTGCACGAAAGCTTGCAGGACTCGCCGTCGCTGCACGCACAAGCGTCACCCGAACACGAGTCCATGTGCACGGCGCCGCCCGCTGCGCCAGCGGAGCCAGCGCTAGAGCCCGCCCCAGCCGAATCCGCGCCCGCCGAGCCTGCTCCCGCAGCGCCGCCCTTCCCCGCGCCGCCCGCCTTTGCAGCTTCTCCCGCATGGCCGGCGCGGCCGGCAATCGAGTCGGTTCCGCCGGCGCCGCTGTCCGGGGCGCTATGGGTGCCGCCGTCCGCGATCGTGTCACCGCCTCCGAGTCCGGCCGTGCCCGCAGAACCGCCGGGCAGAGGAGGCTCCGTAGCGGTACCTCCGCAGCCAAACAGCCCTGCCATGGCCAGCAGAATGCCTCCCCCAAACCCGACGTTGCGACTCGCTCCCATACTCCCGCTCCGGTGCGTCACCGTAGTCGACTTGTGCGGTACCTCCAAGCGCCGGCAGCGCTCAGCCGTTGAAGTTGCTCGATCCTTCGACGGGTGCCTCAACTCCGGGGGTTGGTGTGAAAGCGCAATCCGAAGTGGATGAAGCGCGGCTGGCCGATGGTGTCGACGCCCGAGCGGCCAACCAGGTAGGTTCGATCGAACAGGTTTTCGATCGCGGCAAACGTGTCGAGAAAGCTCCGAACGTGCCAGCTCACGAAGATATCGAACAAGGGCACCCCCGCCATGCTGAGCGTGTTGAGGTCGTCCTCGTACTGAGCGCCGATGTAGCGCAGCTGCGCGTTCACGGTGAGGGAGCGGGGGTCATCGAAAGCGAGCGAGACACTCGCGCGATGGCGGGGATCTTGAGGCAGCTCTTTGCCGACCAGCTGCGGCTGGCCGGGGGCATCGGTAACCCGGCTGTCGACGAAGGTATAGGCCGCCTTCGCCAGCCAGAAGGACGCGAAGCGGAAGCGAGCCTCGGCCTCCAGCCCGCGGATGCGCGCCTGTCCCAGGTTCTGGCGCTGCCGATTCGGTGCGGTGTCGGGAGTCGTGACATTGACAATCGGGTTTTCCAGCACATTCCAAAAGCCGGTCGTGCGCGCCGCGAAGCCGAGCGGCAGCGTGACCTCCACTCCGGCCTCGCCGCCCTTCAGTGTTTCGGCCGTGAGCTTCTCGTTGGCCTCGGTGCGGATGGTGCCCACCTGAAACGGCCGGTACAGCTCGTTCAGCGTCGGCGCGCGGAAGCTTTGGTACAGCGAAGCCCGCAGCGTGAGCCACTCGGTCGCGTGCACCCGCAGCCCCAGCTTGGGTGAGAAGCGATCCTCCACGCGCTGAGGAAACACGGTGTCGTGCGTCGTGCCGTCGGCGACCTGCTCGGTGCGGCTCGCATTCGAGTTCAGCCAGCGATCGTAGCGAATGGCCGCGCTGAGTGAGACGGCGTCGAGCACGTCGTATACGTCCTGTGCGAAGATGCCGAACAGCAGCTGATCGCCCACGGCATCGCGCTGAACGACCGCGCCGGGAGCGATCGGCGCTGGGGGATAGAGGTGCTCGTTGGTTTCGCCCCTCACCAAGCGCACGTCCGAGCCGACGCTGAGCGTGTGCTTGCCGACGAACGGCAACGGCTGGCTCGTCCACAACAGGGCGCCGCCGCCCTCTTGTGTCGGCACGTCTTGTCGCCCAGCCAAGAACTCAGCGCTGCGATCCGCCGTGACCCGCGCGCGGTCCTGCTTGAAGGTCCCGTTGCGGCTGAACAGCGTGAGCTCGAACGCGCCGACCGACCGCGGCGTGTAGCGAACGCTGCTGACCAACTCCGCCTGCTGCACGTTTGCGGTCGTGTATTGAGTCCCGCCGTTCTGATCCTCGTGAAAAAAGCCAACACGGCCGAGCAAGGTCACGTCTTTGGTCGGCTTCAGCTCCACGCGACCGTTCACGGCCGCGTGCCAGCCCGGCGTGTCCCCGTCGATGCGGCCGCGAGCGTCTTCGGCGACGACTGGGTAGCCGTTGGAGCGAAAGAGCTCGGTCTCGATCGCGGCGCCGATCCGGCCATCGGCTCGGCGGTGGGAGCCGAACGCGCCCAGTCGCAGCGTCGCGAACGAACCCCCTTCGCCGATGACATCGAGGGTCGACGGCGTGATCGGCCGAGAGATGATCTGAGTCACGCCGCCGAGGGCGTAGTTTCCGTATAGCGCCGAGCCACCGCCGGGCACGACCTCGATGCGTTCGATGCCGAGCGTTGGCATCGCGCGCCAATACACCCAGCCACCGAAGCCATCGTTCATGGGCAGCCCGTCCCTCAGCACCAGGCTGCGCGACACGCCGGACGGGCCGATACCGCGCAGGTTCACCCCCTGCGAGCTGGGGTCCGCCACCACGCTGCTCGAGCGGCGAAAGAGGCCGAAGGAGGGCACGACGCGCAAAAGCTCATCGCTCGTCTTGGCCGGGCTCTGGTCGATCGCCGCGCGCGACAGCACGGTCGCGGACGCGGCCACATCCCGAGAACGGCGCGGGCTTCGCGTCGCCGTGACCACGATCTCAATCGGCGCCGCTGGCGCCACGCCGGCACGCGACCCGGATTGCGGCTCAGCGGGCGGGGCGGCCTCCGCGGCAGCACCCGGCGGCGAGGAGGAGGCGCTAGTGGCGGCAGACGCCGAGGCGGGAACCGACGGCGCGACGTCGGGTTCCGCCGCTTGCGCGACGCGCGTGGCCATGAGGAGCGCCGCAGCCAACGACGACGACGACGGTCTGAAGCGAGAAATGCGCCGGTCGGCTCTGCCTGATGCCGTCAAGGAAAACCGTTTCTACTCCGCTGCCGAGACGAGGGTGCTCCCACAGAGCCGCTCGACCACGTCTCTTGCGGAGTAAGAGTCCTTCCCGTCTACCAGAAACCTCAGGATCTCGTGAAGCCCCTCACCCGCAGTACGCACCGGAAGCTCGTCTTCGGGCTCGCGCCGTTGCCCGAGACCCACCGTCGCGAGCAGCCCGTTGCACAGACACACCTTGTTTTGCGTGTCTTCGAGCTTCCCCCCTTTCGCGAGGTACGTTTCTACGGGCTCGCCCGGGCAGCGAAAGGCGAGCTTGCCTCGCTCGTCGACATAGGCCTGGCGCAAGTAGCCGAGATCGCACACGCGTTCGCGAGCCCGCAGCCGCGTCAATTCCTCGGGTTGGTCGGCGTCCAAGATCAGTTTGAACGGATAGCCCGTGGGAGACGCTTCGAAATCGGTCTCGACGCGCGGGGTGCCGCGGCGCAAACCGTCGATGAGGCGCTGCTTGATGTCCTGCCGGATGCCGGACTCGTTACAATAGGCGAATACGGTGCCCACCTGAATGCCGCGCGCGCCCAGGGCCTGTGCCGCCGCGAGCGAGCCTTCCGCGGCTCGACCTCCCGCGAGCCAGAACGGTAGCCCAATCTCGCGCAGCACGGCGAGCTCGGCTTGATCGGCCGCACCATAATCGGCCACGGTGCCCGTTTCTTTCTTCCGCGGGGGCGCGTTGTGTCCTCCGGCGATGTGACTCTCGACGACGAAGCCATCGACCCGACCGCTCGCCTTTTTGTACAAGGTCTTGGCCAAGATGTGAGACGAGATGATGGCCAGAAAGGCGGGCCGCTTCAGGCTCGCTAGCTGGCTTTTGGGCGTTGCGCCATCTGCCTCTGCCGCGCGGCAGGCGGCGATGAAAGCGGCCGGATCGAAGCGTGTGCTGAAGGGCACGCGCTCTGGATTGTCTTCGACTTGCAGCTTGAGCTCCGCGGCTTCCAGGCGCGAAAAGGCGTCGAGCACGCCGGGAATGGCGTGCGGGATGCCGGCGCCCATGAGCACGACATCCACCCCCGAAAGCATGGCGCCGAACAGCGAGGGCAGCGTGGGCACTTGGATCTTCTCCAGCAGATTGATGCCCACGAGCCCAGTGTGCCCCTCTTTTGCCAGGTACACCTCCACGAAGGCGGCCGCGACGAACAGCGCCTCGCGCGGAAGCCTCATGCGTGCGTTGGGCAGAGAGAGCAGCCGGAACGAGCGGCGCTCGGCGATGCCACCCGCTGCGAAGTACTCTTGCTCGATGCGCCGAGCGACTGACGGGAACGGAAAGGCTGCGAGCGCACGGCGCACGGCGCCGTCCGGATCTCCGAGCTGCAGACGCCGCACCAACACCGTGTCCAAAGCAGTGCCAGCCACCACCCCCAGCCCAGAAGCCTTGGCCACGGCGCGAGCCAAACGCCAGTTCGAAACCCCTACACCCATGCCCCCTTGAATGATGCACGGCAGCTTCTCTGCGGAACTCATGACAAGCCTCTCTCGGCGCCGCGAGCGCGCGCCAGCGAACGATGGACAATGGCCGACCATAGCGTCTCTTCCCAGCGATGGATCTCCGCCAACGAGGCGTGACCGTAACGTGACGCTCGCACCCGAACTCGCCACTGACGAGCGTCATGTTCGAACGCGCAGGAAAATGCTCAGCCCCTCGCGTCGACAGCAGCACGGCTCCGCTGCAGCCGTGTCCGAGAAACAGAGTGCGCACGCGCGCGCCGTACTTACGCGAGTCACTTTCGGTGTCAGGGCACGCGCAGCCGCCCAACCGAGCTACGCGACGCACGCGACGAGCCACGCCCGCTTGCCCAAACATCCTGTTCGCACGAAAGCGAAACAGCCAGAATCCAAATGTGAGCAAAGGCTCCCCCGACGAGACAGCCAATCACCCCAGCGGCTAGGCTTGTTTATCATTCCGAGACTCCGCTCGTTACGGTTTCAGGAGCGCCGAATCCGATTCGGAGACCAGTCTAGCCTTGCGTTACCCAGCATGCCTGGGTACGGTCCGGCTCAAACGGGCAATGGCGGCGCGCAGGGCGTCGACTCTCGGTGGGAATCAAGTCAATGAAGCAATACGTTCGCAAAGTGTGTTTCTTGAGTGGGCTTTTGGGCATGCTGAACGGGTGCGCGATGCAAGCGCCCGACGAGAACGGATCCTCGACTTCCACTCGACAACGGATCGTCGACGGTGTCGTGACGACTGACCCGGCTCTCGACGCCGTTGGTGGCATCGTCTTCAAATATGCGCCGCTGCATTATCAGGAGTTCAGCTGCACCGGCACGCTGATCGCACCCAAGGTCGTGCTCACCGCCCGTCACTGCGTCGTGGGCTCCCCCGGGTGGCACTTCGATCCGGTGCCGAGCTTCAACAACTTCGTCGTCTTCGGCGACAACGTGACGAAGCCCGAGCAGAAGCTGAAGATCAAAGGCTACATGACCGCTCCGCCCGGCGCAGCTGGCCTACTCGGCGACGGCGGCCGCGACATGGCAGTGCTGTACCTCGACAAGGCACCAGAGGGCATTACCCCGGCCAAGCTCGGTCATTTTCAGGCGCCCATGCTCGGAACGAAGTTCCGCATCGCCGGCTTCGGTCAGACCGAAAACTTCACGGTCGGCACGAAGCTCGAGGGCCTGGCGACCGCTCGTGCGCTGTCGGGTGACTGGTATCCGTTGCTGTTCAACGACGATTACGGCGCGTTCGACACTTGGTACTGGACGGACTCGTCTTTGTCCTCGTCCAGCGAAGAAGAAGAAGCGGCCTGGTGGGCCCATGGCACGTACATGCTCGAACCCGGCTATGAGCTCCTCGCCGGCGGGCTACCCGGTGAGTCGGTCAGCTGCTGGGGCGACTCCGGTGGTCCGCTCTTCCTCGGCAACACCGCCGCGAACTTGACCGTCTACGGCGTGAGCTTCGCGGGCGAAGGCTCGTACGCCAACAACTGCGGTCTCGGCGGCGGCTACGCGGTGCTGAACGACGAGATGCTCGCTTTCGTCCAAAGCGCGATAGCTGCGGCTCCCTGAACCGAGCGCGGTGGGCGCAGCGATGTTCCAGCGTCGAGGCGCCCACTGTCGATCGCACACCAATCACAGCCAGGGCAGGAGCACGCGCCTTCGGTAGGCGGGATACTCCACGGGGAACCGAGCGGCGAGCTCGCGTTCCTCGCTGGGCGCGAAGTGCCGCGAGGCCAAGTACAAGATGAGGCCCAGCGCGAAGCCCAACCACGAGTCCAAGAGCAAGCCGACCCCGGGGATCACGAGCAGCGCCACCGAGGTGTAAATCGGGTGAAGCAGCAGCGCGAACGGGCCGTGCGTGATCAGCTTATCCTTCTGCACCAGCAACAAGATCTGCACGACCGAAATCAGCCACAGGGGAATTCCGATCGCGATGAACGCGCTGCCGAGCGCAAAGCCGGCTCTACCAAAACCGAGCTGAAATAGCGCGGGCCAACGATGGTTCGCGGCGATGCCGACGAACGCGAACGGCAACACACTGACCATGATCCGGTCGCCCGCGCCCAGCAGTCGTTTGATGCGCATGGGGGAAGAACCTGGAACGTTCGCGCGAGTTTCCATGGCTCGTTGTCTTTGCATCAGCCGTGCCCGCACGATGCCCGCACGCTCAGGCGCCGTGCCGTCGCCGAGCGCGCAGTAAATGCGCGTGCTCCTCGCGCGTCCGCACGAAATGCGCGTCGCTCGCGTGCGAGTCAGTGGCGCCGCGCGAATATGCGACCGAGACTGCGAACTTTGCGGAAGGCCGTGCGAATCGAGGCGAATGAACGGCGAAGAGTCGAGCGCGCACAGTCAAACTTGAGCCACAGATTGCGTTGTGGCAGCGTCCTGCGTGAGGGAGTTGCCGTGAAGAGATCGCAGCCGTCTCAGCAGCGAAGCGAGAGCCCGCGCGATCGTCGCCTCACGGAGCTTGGCAGGGCACGCGAGGAGCGCGCGCGCTCGTGGAGCTGAATCCGAAGCAAGGTCAGCTGCCGACGGGTCCGGAAGCACTGGCCGAGTGGCGTCGGGAGGTGCTGCAGAAGGTCTTCACGTACATGTTCGCGTTCCTGGCGGTGCTCCTGCTCATCGAGACTTCCATCAGCTTTCGAACTCGACAATGGCACGCGCTTCCGGCTCTGGGTATCGGCGTAGCACTGCAAGCCATCGCCGCGTTTGCGCGTGCGTGGAGCGTGCGCGCACGCGGCACGGTGTTCGCGGCCGCGGCCTGTGTCGGCATGGGGCTCGGCTTGCCAACGCTCGGTTTCGGCCTGCCCATTCCTTTCATCGTGGGCGCCATGACACTGACGCTGCTGGCGCTGTGCATCGGTCAGCGCTTCGCGTTGGCCGCGCTGCTCGCTTTGGTGACCGTCATTTTGTGCTCGGCAGCGTACGTGTGCTTCTTGCGTGAGCCACTACCGGTGGCGCTCGGCGAGAGCCAGGACATCCTCGACCCGAACCATTTTTCCAATTGGCTGCGCGTGACCGTCGTCTTCGCGGCGGTGGGGGTGGCGATCGTCGGCGCGGTGGGCTTCCTGTTGCAGCGGCTGGAAGAAGCCATCCGCCACAATCGACACCTATTTCTCAACTACGAGCAAGCCAGCCGAGAGAAAATCAAAGCCATGGAAGAGCGTGAGATCATGCACGCCAAAGTACGCCGTGCGAATGAGCTCCAGGTCATGGGCCTGCTCTCGGCGACCGTCGCTCACGACTTCAACAACCTGCTGATGGTCATCCTCGCCAACGCGGAGCTACTGAAGAGCGAGGTTCAGAGCGCGGCGCACGAAAGCATCTCAGACATCCAGACGGCCGGGGAACGCGCCAAGGATCTGTGTCGCCGCCTGTTGACGCTCGCGGGCGAGCGCGTCTCCGAAGAAGAAATCGTGGACCTGAATCAAATCGTCGAGGGCGAGCTGCCCATCTTGCGCCGCTTGGTCACGTCGCGAGTGACGCTCGAGTGGCGTCCAGGGCCGCCGCTGTGGGTAAAGTGTGCGCGCACGGAAATGCGTCAGGCCTTGCTCAATCTGTCGGCAAACGCGCGGGACGCCATGCCGAACGGCGGACGACTGCAGATCTCGAGCACGCTGACGCGCCGGCCCTCAGCGGAAGAGAGCAGCCCGAAGAGCTACGCCTGCCTTTCGATCAGTGACACCGGTACCGGCATGGATGCCGCGACTCGCGACAAGATCTTCGAGCCGTTCTTCACGACCAAAGGCAAAGCCAAGGGAACGGGGCTCGGCATGACTGTGGTCGCCGCGGCAGTCGAGAGTCAAAACGGCGTTTTGGAGCTCGAGAGTGAACCAGGCAAAGGCACGACGTTTTCGCTGTTCTTCCCGATCGTGGCTGCTACGGAGCGCAAATCCGTGCTTCCACCGGCAACCCAGGACACGATGCGCGCGCACGGCGAACATATCCTGATCGTCGACGACGACGAAGGCGCCCGCAGAGTTCTCGCGCGCTACCTCGAGGGCCAGGGCTATGCCGTCTCGACCGCCGCGGGCGCGCCACAAGCGCTGGCGCTCCTGCGTCAATTCCAGAAAATCAGCCTCGTCATTTCCGACGCCCTGCTGCCAGAGATGAGCGGGCGAGAGCTCTTTGACACCATCAACCTGGAACGTCCCGAGTTGCCGTTTTTATTCTGTAGTGGATTCCCAGCGGGAACGATGCCCGCAAGAGAGCTCGATGCCGCTCATCGCGCGCTGCTCACCAAGCCATTCTCGCAAGCTGAGCTGCTCGAGAAAGTTCGCCAGCTGCTCGCGACCGCGCACCGTCCGAACTGACACGATGGCGTCGGTCTGCCCGATGCGGCTCCGCGCCGATCCGGCAACGGTGGTGCCGCATCTACCTGCCGAATCGTCAGAGTGTCTTGATCAGGCCGCCATCGATCACGTAATTCGAACCCGTCACGTTGGCGGTCTTCGAAGACGCGAGCATCACCACGAGAGTTGCCACCTCTTCCGGTGTGGTGAAGCGGCCAGTGGCTAGGCCGCCGATGCTGGCAATGACCTTTTCTCGTGCTGCCGCTGGGTCGATGCCGAGGACCTTGCCGACGGTCTCCGCCACTCCACCTTCGCCGAGCCAGAGATCGGTGCTGACCGGACCGGGCGAGACATCGTTGATGCGAATGCCGCGCGGGCCGAATTCTTGCGAGAGGGACTTGGTGAGATTCACGAGCGCGGCCTTGGCCGCCCCGTAGTCGACGGTGCCGCCGTCGGGCTGAAAGAAGGCATTGACCGAGGCCACATTCACGATCGCTCCGCCACCCTGCTTCAGCATCTGGGTGATCGCAGCGCGTGTCGCGCGCAAGGCCGAGAAGAAGTTCATCTGCAGCGCCCAAGCGAATTCTTCGTCGCTCGTGCCGAGAAAGCCGCTGGTGCGTAGCCGCACCGCGCCCATGTTGTTGATCAGCACATCGAGCCGCCCATATTGCTCGATGGCCTTTCCGACCAGCTGCCCCGGGCCTTCACTGGATCCGAGATCGACCGCCACCGGAGTGACTTGCGGCAAGCCCGTGAGGCTCGAGATCGTGCGAGCACCCGCCACGACCCGAGCGCCCTCCGCGGCGAGCGCTTTGACGATCGCAAGCCCGATGCCCTTGCTTGCTGCGGTGACGACGGCGACTTTTCCAGAAAGCTCTAGGTCCACAGGCACTTCATAAGGAGAGGCCGCAAGAAGCGCAAGCGGGATCGTCGCTGGTCGATCGTGCGTGAGATGACACGAAGACGACACGCTCCGCACATCGAGCAAACGGGTTTTCAGAACGCGCCCTGCGCTGACGCCGCATTCGCTCACAATCCGCGAGCGGCAGCGAAGCCGCGCTCGATCACCGCGAGGAACGCGGCGGTCGCCTTCTTCGCCGAGCCGACGCGCTCGAACACGCGGATCGCCTCGCCGTAGGCCGTGCGCCAGGTCAGCACGATCATGCCCGCGAGCAGCCGCGCGCCGCCATCGGGCTTTGAACCCGCGAGCTCGAGCGCGAGGCCCTCGCTCGACTCGTCGCCGATTTCACGCAGGCGCGCCTTGAGTGATGGGCTTGCGGCAACGACGTGCCACCAAGCGATTGTCTGCTTGTCGACGCGAGCAAACGGGTGCCGCTGCTCGCACAGCTTGTCGACGAGACGCCGGAGCGCGTCGATCGGAGACTCTGTTTTCGATCTTTCGACGAGTGCTTCGCGCAAGAGCGACATCACCTCCTCTTCGCGGTCGAACATGAGGTCTTCCTTGCGTGCGAAGTAATTGAACACCGTCATCTTGGAGACATTGGCGGCGGCCGCGATCTCTTCGATCGTCACGGCCTCGAAGCCGCGCGCGTAGAACAGCCCCGTCGCGACGTCCGAAATCCGCTGCTTGGTCTCGCGCTTCTTGCGCTCCCGAAGCTCGCCCATGACCTCGACCTTTAGCCGCAGCCGCGACAAACTCCAGCCCAAAGTCGGGCAACGCGGGGGCGCCTGGGGCCCCGACTGATCATGCGGCAATAAATTTACCTGGCACAAAGTTTTATCCAGTACAATATTAGAACCATGGTTCATGACGTGCTCATCGTCGGCGCAGGTCCGGTCGGTCTGTTCCTGGCCATCGAGCTCGCGACCGCAGGCGTGAGGCCGCTCGTGCTGGAGCGGTTGCTGGAACCGGACCGTACGATCAAGGCCGCTTCGGTGGGCGCGGTGGCAGCCGAGGCGCTCGAGCGACGCGGCCTCGCGGGGGCGCTCGATGCTGAGTACCGGGCGACCATGGCGCTCATGATGCCGGCGCTGAGGGCGCGCTCCGGGTCCGCACCGCTGAAGAAGCCGGGGGGACATTTTTCTGGGCTTTTCTTGATCGACCAGAACCTGCAACGCGATCCGGAGCGCCACATGCGTCCCGTCCCGCAAGAGGCGCTGGAGAGGATGCTGATGGCACGAGCAGAGGAACTCGGGCTCGAGATCCGACGCGGCATCACGATGACTGGATTCGAACAAGATGAAAGCGGCGTGAACGTGCACACGAGCGCGGGCGTGTTTCGCGCGAAGTACCTGGTCGGCTGCGACGGAGGCCGGAGTCGCGTCCGCAAGCTCGCCGGCTTCGAGTTTCCCGGCACGGATCCGACCCTAACGGGTTACCAGGCCTCGGTCGAGCTCGATCTGCCGCACAAGCTCGCGCCGGGTTGGCAGCGCACCGCGCGCGGTCTGATCGCCGCAGGACCAGTACCCGGTCGCGTATTCACGGCGGAGTTCAACGGACCACCCCCCGATCGAGATGCGCCGATCACGCACGCCGAGGTCGAGGCTGCAATTCAACGCGTGAGTGGCACCGACGTCAAAATCGTGTCGATGACGATGGCCACGCGCTGGACCGACCACGCGCGCCAAGCAACGAGCTACCGCGCGGGACGCGTCCTTCTGGCGGGAGACGCCGCACACGTGCACTCACCGTTCGGCGGTCAGGGCTTGAACCTCGGCCTGGTGGACGCCGCGAACCTGGGTTTCAAGCTGGCCGCGGCCGTGAAAGGGCGCGAGCACCTGCTCGATTCGTACAGCGCCGAGCGCCATCCTGTCGCCGCTCGCGTCCTGGAAAATACCCGCGCGCAAGTCGCGCTCATGCGCCCAGACGCGCTCACGAGCGCGCTGCGCACGATCGTGGCCGACCTCATGAGGCTACCCGAAGCAAACCGCTACTTCAGTGAGATGCTCACGGGCGTCGGCATTCGCTACGACCTCGGTGACGATGATCCGCTCGTCGGCACCCTGACGAAAGACCAGCTGCTCGAGCGCGCTGATGGCAGCGAAGATAGGCTGTACGCGCTGATGGTGAAAGGCGGCGGGCTGTTCGTCTCGCCTTCCGAACGGTCGCTCCCGCGAGACGTGCAGCAGGTGCGAACCAAAGACGGGCCATCGCTGCTCGTCCGCCCCGACGGCTGCATTGCTTGGACGAGCGCGTCGTCGAGATCAATCGACGACGCGCTCGCGCGCTGGTTCTGAACGACCGCGCGGCCTCAGGCTCGCATCGCGGCCAGCGCTTGGGTCCATTTTAAGAGCGCATCCAGCATCGCTTTGGCGCCCGCTTCCTGCTGCTCGGCGGCACGGAAGACGCCCTGCTCGTCGATGCTCTCGTTGAAGCGGGGTGCCATGACCGATTCGAGCAGCACGACCATCTTCAGCGCGATCAACATGGGCTTGACCATCTGCACGGCGCGCGTGCCACCCGCCGGCCCACCGTAGCTGACGAAACTCACCGGTTTGTGCGCCCACTCTTGCACGAGGTAATCGAGCGCGTTGATCAGCGAGGGCGGAGCGCCATGGTTGTATTCGGGGGTCACGAACACGAACGCATCCGCGGCCTCGATCTTGGCGCTCCAGCGCTTGGTGTGTTCGTGCTCGTATTGCCGAAGCCGAGGATGGCGTGGCTCGTCGAACATGGGCAGAGCTTCGGCTTGCAGGTCGACCAGCTCGACCTCGAATGCGCCATGCGCCTTGGCACGTTCGAACATCCACTGACTGAGGGGCAAACCCGCGCGCCCGGGACGAGTGCTGACCGCGACGACGTAGAGTCTTGGCATCGGCATCAGAATAGTCCTTGCTCTCGACGGCGGGAAGCGCCGACAACCGAGCTCGTAGCGCCAGCGCTCTCGGCTCGTATTTCGAGGCTCACTCATGCAAGCTGCTTCCCGCAAGTGATTCATATCGACCGCACACGCGCTCGCGCCGCGCTCGCTCGGACGTTCCAGTCGCTCGCGACGCGAAACTATCGCCTGTTCTTCATCGGCCAATCGATCTCGAGCACGGGCAACCAGCTCACGAACCTGGCGTTGATCTTGTTCGCACTCCAGCTCGGGCACAGCGGGCTCTCCGTGGGCGCTCTGGTGGCCTGCCAGTTCGGACCGCTACTGTTGCTCTCGGCCTGGGCGGGCGCGGTGGCCGACCGGACCGACAAGCGACGCGCCCTGCTCGTGACGCAGAGCCTGGAGATGGCGCAATCCGCGGCCCTCGCAGCGCTCGCACTCGTGCCGCGCCCGCCGCTCTTTCTGCTGTACGTGCTGTCCACGGTGGGCGGCGTGCTGCTCGCATTCGACAACCCGCTTCGGCGCTCGTTCGTGCCCGAGATGGTCTCGAAGGAGGATCTTCCGAACGCAGTCGTGCTCTACAGCACGATCGTGGCCTTGTCGCAGGTATTGGGACCGTCCCTCGCCGGCGCGCTCGTCACGAGCGTCGGCTTCGCCTGGTGCTTCGCGCTCGACGCGCTCACTTATCTCGCGGTGATCGCGTGCCTGGTCATGATGCGTGAGGGTGAACTGCACCGTCAGCCGCCCGCGGCGCGCACCGGTCGCGAGGTGCGCGAGGGACTGCGCTATGTCGCCGCCGTGCCGCGCCTCTGGCTGAGCTTCGCGATGTTCGCCTGCATCGGCATCTTCACGTTCAATCTGCGCGTGGCGCTGCCGCTGTTCGTCACCCAGTCGCTGCACAGCACTCAGGTCGTATTCGCCGCCCTGTATGGGACTTTGAGCTGCGGTGCCGTCGTCGGCACGCTCGTCGTCGCGCATCGGCGCTTGGTCGAGCTTCGCCATGCGGTGACCAGCGCGCTGACGCTCGGGCTCGGTCTGCTCGTGCTCTCGCTCATGCCATCGGTGGCAACCGCCCTGCCCGCGGCGTTCTTCGTCGGAGCAGCGAGCATGGTGTACATGACCGCGTCGACCACGCTCGCGCAGGTCGACACCCGGCGTGACATGCACGGCCGCGTGCTCGCGCTGCAAACCGCGCTGATCGGCGGGACCGCGCTCGTCGGCGGACCCATCGTCGGACACCTCGCCGATCTCGGCGGTGGGCGCGCGCCGATCTTCATCGGTGGGCTCGTCTGCCTTGCGACCGCAGGCCTGGGCGAGCACGCGCGACGCCGCTTTGCGACGCGCTGAGCCCCCAGCCCAACTCCGAGCCTACGCGCTAGAGCTTCTCTGCGCGACTTTGAGCGGCAAACGATCGTGCTTGGGCGAGACCGCGAACTTCCGCGCGTAGTCTCGGCTGAATTGGGCGGCGCTCTCGTAACCGATGTCGAAGGCCGTCTCGGTCACCGAGTGAGCGCCCGCTCGTAGCAGACGGCGAGCTTCGAGCAGCTGCAAGTTTTTGCGATATTGCAGCGGTGACGACGCGGTGATGGCCTTGAAGTGCTTGTGAAACGCCGAGGCGCTCATGCCCACGCTGCGAGCCAGCCGTGGGATCTCGACGGGCGCCCGAAAGTCACTGCGCAGTTGCGCAATCGCGCGCGCGATGGCACTGGCATGGCTATCACGCCGGATCAAATGTTGCAGCATGCCGCCAAACGGCGCCGTCGCGAGTCGGTAATGGATCTCTCGCGAAACCAGCGGACCGAGCACCGCGGCGTCCATTGGGCTGTCCGCGAGCGCCAGGCAGCGTCGGAATGCATCGAGCAGTAGAGCGCTGCAGGGCTGGACCCCGAGCGAGCGTGCCTGCGCGGCGCTGGGCAATGGGTAGTCAGCCATGGTCGCGTACAGCTCGCGCAGGGTATCGAGCTCGATGTCGAAGGTCAGCGCGAGGTACGGGGTCTTGCGGACGCGGGCGACGACCGGCAAATCATGGCTGACGAGCAAGCACTCGCCGACGGTCATGGGATGACAATCGCCTCCGAGCACCATTTCTTTACGTCCCTGGAGGATCACGATAGCGACGGGATCGCAGATCGTGGCTTCGAACGACGTCGGACGCTGCTGGCGCAGGATGCCAACGTTCTTCAAGGGCCGCATGTAGTGCATGGGATCCCCGGATATCCGAGGGAGCTGTCGCGTGGCGAGCGCAACCAGATCCGCGATGGTCATGGTGCCGAGCCTAGCACCGGATCCGTGCGCTCTTGTCTCAGTAGAGAGGATTGAGCAAGAGCTGAAGAGCTCTTGGCAAGCAACTCCCGAAGCGCTGTCGTAGACAATGCGCATGACACCCCGCAAACTGACCGTGCATCATCTCGGCCGCTCTCAATCGGAGCGCATCGTCTGGCTGTGTGAAGAGCTCGAGCTCGCCTACGAACTCCGGCGCTACGAGCGGCGCCAGGATAACCGACTGGCGCCACCGGAATACAAGGCCTTGCATCCGCTGGGGTCGGCGCCGGTGATCCAGGATGGTTCGCTCGTGCTCGCCGAGTCCGGAGCAATCGTCGAGTACTTGCTCGAAAGCTACGGGGATGGGCGCCTCGTCGTGAGACCGGGCGAGCTCGGGTTCGGTGACTATCTGTATTGGTTCCACTTCGCCAACGGGACCTTGCAGCCCGCGCTGATGCAGGTGCGCATCTTGGAACGCGTCGACCCGTCCGAGAAGAACGACCTGCTGCTGGCGGCCAAACAGCGCTTCGACCGGATCTTGTCCCTCTTGGAGCAACGCTTGGCCGACGCGCCGTATCTCGCCGGACCAGAGCTGACGGCAGCGGACATCATGACCGTGTTCACGCTGACCACGATGCGCCTCTTCCGAGCCTTCGATCTCTCGCCTTGGCCCAACATCTTGGCCTACCTGCAGCGCATCGGCGCGCGCCCCGCCTATCGGCGTGCGATGCAGCGGGCGGATCCGGATCTGACACCGCTGCTCGGTGCTCGGCCCTGAGCTATCCGCGTCGCGCGGCCTCGATCGCCGCGATGTCGATCTTGTGCATGGTCATCATGGCCGAAAAGGCGCGCTTCGCTTCGGCTCCGCCGACCGCGAGCGCGTCCGTGAGCACTCGCGGAGTGATCTGCCAGGAGAGGCCCCAGCGATCCTTGCACCAACCACACGCGCTCTCTTTTCCGCCGTTATTGACGATGGCGTTCCAGTAGCGATCGGTTTCTTCCTGAGTGTCGGTGGCAACTTGGAAGGAGAACGCCTCGCTGTGGCCGAACACCGGGCCGCCATTGAGCCCCAGACAAGGAATGCCCAAGACCGTGAACTCGACCGTGAGCACGTCGCCCTCTTTGCCACCGGGAAAGTCGCCGGGCGCCTTGTGAACGGCGGTCACTTCGCTGTTCGGGAAAGTGGCCGCGTAGAAGCGCGCAGCTTCGTGCGCGTCCTTGTCGAACCAGAGACAGATGGTGTTCTTCGGCTTCATTGCTGAGCTCCCTTCGCTCTGAACCCGAGCTCAACCCTTGCACGGTTCACGCCAATCACTCCGCGGGAAGAGCGACGACTCTCGGTGTGAACTGGTTGAACCATCTGTTACCGTCCGTTCGCACCTAGGGCCGCGTCGAGCTCATAACTTATTGAAATCGCATGGGTTGAGCGCTGGCACGAAGCTCGCTTGGAGGATCGCTTCGTGAATCCCCCCATCCGTACGTTTACCCGCAGTGCGGCAGTCGGCCTCCTTGCCACCGGGCTCGATTTTCTAGCGCTCATCGGTTTGGTGAGTGGCCTCGGCCTAGCGCCGCGGATCGCCAGTCTGCCCGCGCTGAGCCTGGGCATCGCCGTGCAGTTCGCTGGCAACAAGTGGCTCGCCTTCCGCGATCCGTCCCGCGATTGGCTTCGCCAGGCCATGTCTTTTTTGGCCATCGAGGCGCTCGGGTTCGCGTGCAACGCGGTTTGCTTCGATCGCTTGCTCGCCGTCACTCACCTGCCCTATGTCGTGTGTCGAGTGCTCAGTACTTCGATCGTGTATTTCGGCGTCTGCTTGCCACTGTGGTCGCGTCTGTTCGCAAGCCCCGCGCGCTTCAAGCTCGATGTGTAGCCCGCGCTAACGTTCAGCTCACCTTTGTGGCTCAGTGTTGCTAGGCTTTTGGCGTGGCTTCTGCGGCGCGAGATTTTTGGATCGGGTTTCGGGCCATCTTCAGCGGCTTTCGGCGACTCGCGCGGCTCCCCAAGAGCTATCCGTTCGCGCTCGTGCCAGCGCTGATCTTCAGCGTGTTGGAGGCAAGCTTCGTCGCTTTGTCGTTACGCGGGCTTTCGCCTTGGGTGCACGCGGCGTTGTCGGGGCACAACGCGCTGCAGAACTTCGGTGCCGGCGCGCTCTCCTGGCTCTCGGTCGCAGTCGGCTGCGTCGCAGGCTGGTTCGTGGCAGCGCTGTTCACGCCGGTGCTGAGCGCACCCGCTCTGGAGCGAATCGTGGCCTTGGTGGAAGTCGATCTGAGCGCTCCGCCGCGGCGCGCGCTCGGCACTCTGGGCGAATTTGCATGCGGTTTGCGCGCGACCGCGCTGGGCATCGCGCTGTTCGTGCCACCCGTGATCGCGCTCACCGTGCTCGAGCTCGCGCTGCCCGCGGTCGCGCTCGTGACGACGCCCGTGAAGCTTTCGTTGGGCGCGCTGGGCGTGTCTTGGAATCTCCTCGATTATCCGCTCACGTTGCGAGGCATCGGCGCGCGCGAACGCGTTGCCTTTGTGCGTGCACACGCGGCGAGCGCGCTCGGGTTCGGAAGCGCTTTCGCCCTGTCATTTTGGCTGCCCTGCTGCGGCATCTTGCTGTTGCCGGTGGGCGTCGCTGCAGCGACCGAACTATACGACACGCTCACGCGCACACACCCGCGCACTCCCGCACTCGCGGATCCGCGTTAACGTTGACGCGGTGAAAAAGCACAACCTGGGGGCGTGAGAAAAAACATCTGGGGAGCCTTTTGCCTGCTTGGTACGAGAGGGCCGGAAGGAGTTTGTAGTGAACACCCAGCTATTCGCGAGAGTCGCAGCGGGGCTGCGGAACACCTGAAGCGCTGATTCCGTTCGCGTCGAGCAATCGAGGGTCGAGGGACTGCGGTGGGGATAGGGGAATCGGGGGAGTGGGGCCGGGGGGGCGCAAGCGGGAAAAGGCACTCAGCTGAGTTCGAACGGAGGGAAGCTCAGGCTCGAGCACGATAGGGCGTGCGTCATCTCTGCGAATAATCCTGTGGCGTTCAGCGCTGGCGGTGGCTCCGACAGATCGATCATCGGAGCCACCGCCTGGGCTCGCGCGGCACTCGGGTGCAATCCGCACACACGCGGCAGATCTGGCCGATTCTGCCGCGCGCTCGCCGCTCAATGCGCTCGACGCGGGCGCGCGCGCTGACTTGCAGCGTAGCAAGCCACGCGCAGCGCATGCACGAAGCCACTGGGTACGATCCCTCGACCCGTTCGAAACGGATCGAAGCGCAGCGCCTCTTGGTCGATGTCGAGTGGTCCGGTCAGCCGCAGCGTGGCGAGCGCGCACCAAGCCGGGTCGAAGGTGTAGCGAGCTTCGAGCTGCAACGTTGCGTCCTCTTGCCCGACCGCGACCGCCAGCGCTTGGTTGCGGGGCAGATTGCGGTAACGCCGCGCGGCTTGTCGCGTGCCTTCGCTGGGCGAGAGACGAAACTTGACGTGACGTGGCAGGCCGACATCGAATGGACTCACCGCCCAATATCGGTTTGCGAAATAATCGCGGGCGTCGGTCGTCAGCGGTGCGAACGGCATCGTCAGCGGGCTACGGATGGTCGCGAACAGCAGATCTTGAGTCTGACTTTCGCGCTCGAGCGCCGGATTTTCTGCGCCGTGCAGGCGCAGCGCCACGCCCAGCACTTCGAGCCGCTCGTCATCCGAGCGAAAGAGCGCTCCGGAGAAGCGCAGCAATGCCGCCCCTTCGACGCGCGACGCGAGCTCGCGCCACTCCGCGCTCAGGCCCGGCTGCGCTTCGACCCGCGCGCCGAAGGTGCGGCCAACCGGATGAAACATGCGCGCTCGTCGAAAGCGGCTGAGCGCCGCGACCCAGGGCGCCAGCAGCAGCCCAACGCCGAGCCCGAGCAGCTCACGCCAGGACGTTGCCCGCCACCGGCGGGGGGGCGTCGTTTGCACCATGGGTCGCGCGCAGCAAGGGCCGTGCCGCCTCAGCGCGCAGTGCGCCCTTCACGCGCTTGCAGAAGCAGGCTGCAAGCGACGCCAGAACACGTACGAGAGCGACCAGAGCACTGCGGTGCCGGCCGCCCAACCCCACGCGTCTGGGCCATCACCCATGGAGAAATGCGCGATCAGCGCGGAACCGAGGGTGATGGCGAAGCCGGCGTACGCCCACTCTTTGAGCCGCGCAGGCACGGGTGCGAGCAGCAATGCCACGCCCAGAAATTTGGCCCACGACAGCTCCACTCGGAAGTAGGGCGGAAAGCCCAGGTGCGTGAACGCCGCGGCGACCTGCGGCAAGCGGAGTTGCGCGTACGCAGTGAAGCTCATCTGCAAGCAGAACAGTGCGGTGGCGACCCAGAAACCGATCACCGTGGCTTTGGAGCGTTGCATTTTCAACTCGGAGACCAACTCGGAGTCTCGACACCGAACTGCTTGGCGTACTCCGCGTGCAAGCGCTGCCAGCCCTCGAACTTCATGAGCTCGGGACCCACCCTGCGACCGAGGGGTCGTTCGGCCAAAAAGCTCTGCAGCACGTCGAAACAGATGTGCCAACCCGCCGCGCCCATGGCGATGAAGCGACGATCGATGTTGTGCCAGAGCGTGAGCCGCGTGCCACTCGGTCCGTGCGACTCCAGCTCCCAGCGCAGGTCCTGCCCGCCCCAATTGTATTCGAGCAACTTGGGCGCATCAGCCCGCTTCACCTGCGTCTCGGCGATCTGCGGCGTGGGCGTGCCCACGGTCGAGAGCTTCACGGTGGCGCCCGTGTCGAGCGCGCGATCCGCGTCGAACGGCGCCCACTGTTTCAAATGCTCCGGCTGGGTCAGCGCTGCCCAAACTCTCGCGGGCGGATGCGCGAGCTCGCGCACCAAAAGCAGGGTCCACTTGTCTCCGTCCTTTCGAACCTCAGCGCCAGCGGCAGCACCAGGTGCATATTGATCACGGCTCATCTCTTCTTTCCTTTCACGGGTGGCACTTTGGCCATTTCGTCCAAGTGCTTTTCCAGGGCATCCACGTGCTTCGACCAGAAGCGTCGGAACGGCTCCAGCCAAGCATCGAGCTCCATCAGCGGCTCGGGTCGCAAGCGATACAGACGCCGCTGTGCCTCGATGCGTGACTCCACGAAGCCGGCCTCGCGCAACACTCCCAGGTGCTTCGAGACGGACGGTTGCGACAAATGCAGCGCGCGCTCGAGCTCACCCACGGAGCGCTCGGACGCGAGCAGCAGACTCAAAATGGCCCGCCGATTCGGCTCGGCAATGATCGCGAACGCTGATTCCACGCAGCTCATATAACCACTGATTCATATTCTCGTCAAGGAATATGAGCGCGTGCGGAGCCGCAGCGTATTGCCTGATAATAATTCAGGATTTGGGTGGGGGCCGCGACGGGCTCCATTCAGCCCGTCGCGCTTTCACCGCTTTACTTGGCGACCTGCGCCACGAAGGCGTCGAGCCCGCCGCCGTTGGCGGGCCCGCCGGGGAACTGCCCGCTGGTGGACCCAGCAAGCCACAGCCGCCCGGCGCTGTCCATCGCGCCATAGCCGTAGGACTCATCCTGATCGGTGCCAAGCATGTAGTATTCGGAGGTGGGCGTGGCCTTGCCGGTCCCCGAGGGGACCGTGAAGCGCCAAGCCATCAGATCGAGCGCGCCCTTGGTCGTCTTGCCGTTGAACGTGATGAGGCTCCCGTTGCGGGCACCGACCTGACCGGTGATCCACAGGTCTCCGTTGCGGTCCAGGAACGTAGAGGTCGCAAAATCGAAGCCCGGGCTGCCCGCCTGGGTGACCTCATGCGCCTGGGCATCGCTCGCGCTGAAGCGGTGGATGAGGAGATCG
>DASSMT010000287.1:0-11991 GCA_035688655.1 Polyangiaceae bacterium
GAAGTTCGACAAGGACTTGTCCTTCGGTGAGCGTCGCTTGCTCGATCAGGCTCGCAGCCTACTCGTACAAGAGCTGGCACTGGCTCGCAAAGTCCTACCTTCCGCGATGGAAGGTGAGATTCAACAAATCTTCTCCGCATAACGTTTCAAGAAGTTTCAGTGGCAACGAGTCGGGCCTGAAACCTCGGCTCGTTGCCCGAGTCGCAGTGGCGTGGGCTTTAGGGTGGTCGATTCCAGCCGTTCTAAAAGCTCATGGAGACTCGGCAAATGCTCGCGTTCGGTCACTTTCGGCGCGAGGAGCGAATGGCGCTGTCCGTCGCAGCGGAACAAGCTGCCTTCACGCTGCACGCCGCAGACTCGCCGGAAGATGCCGGTCGTTGGCTCGAGTCCCACGAGGCCATGGCGATGCTCCTCGACACCGAGGCCTCGGAATCGCTCGCAGTGCAGACGCGCAGCAGCGCGCGACATGCCCAGCTGCCGATGATCGCGCTCGCGCGCGAAATCGGGGATCTGTGCTTCAGCGACGCATTCAGTTGGGGCGCAGACGACGTGTTGCCGCTGCACGGAACGCGCCCACTGCTCACCCGCCTGCGCACGCTCCCGCGTGAAACGGGGACGTTACCTGCTTCGGCGCGCGGCACCGCGCTGATCGCGGAAGGCGACAAGACGCGGCGCACCGTCCTCGGACGCGTGCTGCGCAACGCGGGCTATTCGGTCACGTTCGCGGTCACCAAGGAGGACGCGGCGCGTTTCGCGCTGGGCGAAGAGCTCGCCTTGGCCGTGCTCAATGCGGAGCTCGCGGACGACTTCGCGGACACGATCGCGCGCGCGCGCAGCGCCGGGAGCAAAGCCAACTTCATCGTGTGTGCCAATCCGCGCGAGCTGAAGACGGTGCGAGCCGCGCTCGACGGCCGCAGCGGTGTCTCGGTCATCGATGCGTTTGCGCCGCCAGAAAACGTGCTGTTCGCCTCGAACGAGCTGAAGGGCGGCACGGTCAACAACCGGCGCAGCCCGCGCATTCTGTATGGCACCACGGTCGCGTTCCGCGGCGCTGGCCGCGAGAAAGACGACTACGGCTTCAGCTACAACATCAGTGAAGGCGGCTTGTACGTCCGCACGCTCGCGCCTCCGGAAGAGGACGAGGTGTGGATCGAGATGGTTCCGCCGCGCAGCGAGCGCCGTGTGCGCTTGGTCGGCAAAATCGCCTGGCGTCGTCGCTTCAATCACAACGAAAATGCCACCGTTCCTCCGGGGTTCGGCTTGAGCATCATCGACGGCGCCAAGGCCGATCTTCAGACTTGGCACGACGCCTACCGCGCAATTTCCGCCGCGCTCGGTTGAATTCGCGAATCCCGAGCGGCTACGCTGTGAGGGGATGAAGATCTATACGCGGACCGGCGACGCCGGTGAGACGGGGCTGTTCGGTGGTGCGCGCGTCGGCAAGGACGACCCGCGCGTGGAGGCGTACGGCACCGTCGACGAGCTCAACTCTTGTCTGGGCGTCGTGCGCGCGCTGGGCGCGTCGACCGAAACCGACGAAGCGTTACTGCAAATTCAAAGCGATTTGTTCACGCTGGGCGCGGAGCTCGCGTGCGCGCCGGGCAAGGAACAGAAGCTCAACATGACCGTGCTCGGCGAAGCCGACATTCTGCGCCTGGAAGGCTGGATCGACCGCAGCGAAGCCCCGCTCGAGCCGCTGAAGAATTTCGTGCTCCCGGGTGGCTCGACCAGCGCCGCCGAGCTGCACAAGGCGCGCACGGTCTGTCGTCGGGCCGAACGGCGCACGCTGACCGCGAGCCACTCTTCGGCGATTCGCTCGGAGGTGTTGATTTACCTGAACCGCTTGAGTGATCTGTTGTTCGTGCTCGCGCGCTACGAAAATCACGTCGCCGGGCTGAGCGACATTCCCTGGCGCGCGCGCTGACGCCGCGCAACGGCGCCTAGTTGACTGCGCGATCATCCACCGTCGCGATCGAGACCTCGGAGCAGTGGCGGCAATAGCCTTCGCTCACCAAGCTGGGGTCCGCGGCGCTGATCGTGTACTTCACGGTCGCGTCGAACAACGTGGTCGGCGCAGCCGCCGCGACCGGCTGCGGCGTGCCGGCGCTTGCCTCGATTGGGACTCGACTCGAGCGCTCTTTGTGCGAGCGCCATGACTCGGCCTGGCACAGAGCGCGACAAGGCGAGCCGGGCCGAGCCGGGAACGACGCGCGCTCGGAGGTGCGCTGCCGGATCCTGATCGCCCAAACTCACAGGATCCTGTTTCAACGAAGTTTTGCGCGGGCTCGCCGGCAATTGTTGCAATTCTGAGGCAAAACGCCGCGCTCTCGGGCGAGTGATTCGTGCTCGAGACCGAGTTTGAACTAGGATCCCCCCGTGGCGATTCGCAAGATTGCGCAGATGGGTGAACCGGTATTGCGAAGGAGAGCGGAGCCGATCGATCCGCGTCAGATCTCTTCGCCTTTCATTCAGACGTTGATCGACGACATGATCGAAACCATGCACGACGCGGACGGCGCGGGGCTCGCCGCGCCGCAAGTGTACGAGTCGCTGCAGCTGTGCGTGATCGAGGTCGATCAGAACCCGCGCTATCCACAATTCGAACCGATCCCGCTGACCGTGCTGGTAAACCCGATCGTCACGCCGCTCGTCGGAGCTGGAGTAGGCAGTAACCAGCTGAGCGAGGAAGACAGCTTTCAGATGTACGAGGGTTGCTTGTCCGTGCCGGGCATGCGCGGTCTCGTGTCACGGCCGCGCAAAGTTCGGGTACAAGCGCTGGATCGAGACGGCAAATCACTCGATTTCGTGTGGGAGAGTTTCCGCGCCGTGGTCGTGCAGCATGAGACCGATCATTTACTCGGTACCCTATACGTCGATCGCGCCGATCCGAAGACCTTGACCTTTCTGCGCGAATACGAGCGCTTCGTGCCGGCGGCCGCGCGCATTCGTGATCGCGGGAAAGCGGTGGTCGGCAAATGAACCCCACGATTGGCGCGGTAATCGGCGGCAAATATCGGATCGTGCGCCTGATCGGCGACGGCGGGATGGGCACCGTCTACGAGGCGCGCCACGAGTTTCTCGAGACCAGCGTGGCGCTCAAATTCCTGCACGCCGATCTGGCCAAGCGTGCGGGCCTCGGGCCGCGCTTCTTGCAAGAGGCGCGCGTGTCGGCGCAGATCCGCAGCCCGCACGTGGCGCACGTGACGGACGTGGATCAGACCGCGGACGGCTCACCGTATTTGGTGATGGAGCTCTTGACCGGCGAGCCGCTGCAACAAGCGATGGATCGCATGGGCAAGCTGCCTCCAGAGCAAGCCGTCGACTTCGGGATGCAGATCTTGTCGGGGCTGGAGGCGGCGCACGCGATCGGCGTGGTTCACCGCGATCTCAAGCCCGACAACGTGTTCCTCGTGCCCGGTGCCGGTGGACCGCTGCTGAAGCTGATCGATTTCGGCATCGCCAAGCTGCGCGCCAGCACCGAATTTCAAAAAGGTCTCACGCGCGCCGGCGTGATCATGGGCACACCGGAGTACATGGCGCCCGAACAGTTGTTCGCGGCCGAGAACGTCGACCACCGCGCCGATCTGTATTCCTTGGGGGTGATGCTGTTCGAGATGCTCTCCGGGCGGCGCCCCGCCGATGGCGACGAGGTCGAGGCGATCGTCGCGGCCGTCGTCTCGGGCAACGTGCGTCAGTTGGGCGATTTGGAGCCCGGCCTTTCGCCGGGCCTGATCGCCGTGGTCGAGCGCGCGCTGCGCCCAGATCGCGAAATGCGCTTTGCCTCGGCGCTCGAGATGCGCAGCGCGCTTTCGCAGTTCGCTGGTGCGCGCAGTCGAGCGAGCCAACAACCGGGGTCCGTCGCTCGGCAGCCTGCCGCAGCGCCGGCGGCAGCCGCAAACGCGCCGCAATACACCGCCGCGGCGCAGGCCTTCCAGCTTGCGCCCACGGTGCCGAAGACGCTGCCGCCCGAAGGCGATGCCGCGATGCTCGCCTCCAAAGGCAGCACTCAAGAAGTTTCGGACGCGGACGTGCGTGAGGCGCTGCGCGCCAGTGCTTTGCCGGGCAATTTGCAGCCGGCCTACGGTTACCCTCCAGCGGGCGCGATGGCGCCCATGGCAGGCGGCGGGTATGGCCCGCCACCCGGGGGATATGGCCCGCCACCGGGGGGATATGGGCCGCCGCCCGGAATGGGGCCGCCCAAGCGCCGCTCGCGAACCGGCCTCTGGATCGGCTTGAGCCTGCTGATCGTGCTCGGTCTGGGCGGCGCGGCGCTCGCCGCGGTGTTCTACCAGCAACACCAGGCCGACACGAGCGCGCCCCCGCTCGTGCTCGACACGGCCGCACCTCAGACCAACGTCAGTCCGCTGATCGACGCGGGCACGAGCAGCGGGGTACAGGTCGGGGCCGTCCCTGGCGTCACCGCGGTGACGCCAACTCGTCCCAATCCGCCCATCGGTTCGCCACCCGCCGGCAGCAAGACTCCCGCCGGCGGTCCGAGCTCGACGCGGCCGACGGATGCGGGCACGACCGGGGCTGACGCGGGGCGCAACGGCTTGCCGTTTCCGTTTCCGCTGCCGAGTACGCTGCCGCCGTTGCCCAGCACTTTTCCGACCTTGCCCAGCACTTTTCCGAGCACGTTTCCGACCGCTTTACCATCGGGTTTCCCGACAATTCCCGGCTTTCCGCTGGGCAAGGCCGCGCCCGTGGACGGAGGTAAGTAATGCTGCAACACACGTTGGAAACAACAATGAAAGGCGCCCGCCTTTTCTGCGCGCTAGGCTGAGCCCGTGTCTACTTCTCCCGATGAATCCGACGAGGCGCGACTGTTCGCGGCATCCCTGCCCGAGAGCTATCGCAAGAATTTCGACATCGCAGCCATCGCCGCGCACACCAAGATAGCGCGCGAGCGGGAGTCCGCGTCAGCCAACGTCGGGTGCTTCAACTCGAGTCGCGTGCCCGGCTCCGCCGTGTGCGTGGTGGCGGACGACCGCCCCGGTTTGCTCGCGACCATCAGCGCAGCGCTCGTGCTGTGCGGGCTGGATGTGATCGAAGCCGAAGCCTACACCCGCCGCGTCAGCAATGGCGCGAACGAGGCCGTCGACGTGTTCTGGGTCCGGCACGAAAAGGAGCAGCAACGCAAGCTACGCGTCAGCAAAGAGGAGATCGATCTGCTGCGCACCACGCTGTGCGGCTTGCTGGATGGCAAGCTCGATCGCCGCCGCGCCGATCCCAGCGTGCGGCCTCCGCCCACGCCCTCCTCTTCGGAGACCGTCGTGCGCTTCATCGAGGGCGAAGACGGCGTTTTCAGCACGCTGGAGGTCGAGACCGGCGATCGCTCCGGGCTACTTTTGGCCTTGGCTCAAGCGCTCTTCCAGCAGCGCGTGCAAATCATCGGCTCCCAAGTAAAAACCACGGGCACGCGCGTGTTCGATCGCTTCCACATCGTGGAGTTCGACGGTTCGCCGATCAGCTCCGCACGCCGCTTGGACATTCAGGTGGCGGTGATTTCGGCGGTCGATCCGGTGACCGACGCCTTGCCGGCATCACAGCAGCTCTAAGAACGCCGTCAGCTCGCGCGCCTCGTCCGGGCTGAAGGCCCGGACGGATTGGAGCGTCGTGTCTCGCGGCGCTCCGTCGTGGAGGAAACGTCCGTCAATGATGCGGGCACGACGCACCACATCCAGCAAGCTGTCGGCCGAACCATTGGTGAAGTGCGGCCACTTCGCCGCGGCGCGGCGCAGCGACGGGACGCGCGTTCCGGACTCGTGCACGTACGGGGTCACGCCCGTCTTCTGGTAGTCCGCGCTGGCCCACACGATCGCCCCCTCGGGCGAGAAGATCGCGCGCTGCCAGGCGTCGAACGAAACGGCGCTCTCGGCGACGTCACTCTGCAGCCGCGCAGCATGGCAACTCGCGCACTGCTCGCGAAACAGCAGCGCGCCGCGCTCTTCCTCGGCGCTGAAGCGCTCTCGGCCGACCACAGCC
The DNA here is from genome assembly GCA_035688655.1 of Polyangiaceae bacterium. Taxonomy (GTDB): domain Bacteria; phylum Myxococcota_A; class Polyangia; order Polyangiales; family Polyangiaceae; genus PMG-095. The sequence continues at coordinate 5,986 of DASSMT010000287.1, forward strand.
GGATTGGTGGTGTGCGAAAAGCCCATCAAGAATGCCATCAACGCGCGCCGCAGTCGCTCTGGATCGAGAATCGAGTCGGATACGCCGAGCGTGCGGAGCCACGGGTAGTGCTCGGTCTCCAGCGAAAACCACGGATCTTTCCCATTGCCCTTGCCCGCCACGCGAAATTCGTGGTGCGACACGGTCGAAAGGTCCTGGTCCAGCGCGCGCGAAAAATGCGGGCGATTGTTGAACAGTCCGCGCAGCGGTTTGGTCGCGACGCGCACGTTTTCTCGGCCGGTGTAGTGCACGCGGCCGTCGACATAGCCTTCGAAGTGACAAGTTTCGCAGCTGAAGCGACTGTGAGCTCCCTCGCTCGAGTTGTTCGGCGCCATCAGCGTGGTGAAGAACAGCGCTTCACCGAGCCGCTCTTCGCTGGGCGAGAGTGGCGCCTGCTCGGCCGTGACCGCGACCAGCGCGGCCGGCTCGGCGCGCTCCCCTTGCGCCGGGCGCAAGAGCCAGGCGTCGAGCAACGGATCGGCCAAAGCGATCTCGCCCGAGGGCAGGCGCAGCGCGGCGCTAGTGCCGGGAAAGAACGGTTCGCTCTGCGCCCGAGGTTCGGAGTGCGAGGCCACATCGAAGTACAGCTCGAGCGCGCGATCGCTGCCGTAACCGGTGACGAACGCGCGTGCTCGCTCGCCCGCCACGGACAAGAGCGGCGCTTTGGGCGTGACCACGCCCAGCTCGGCGACGTTGCGCTGCCAGAGCGCGACCATGGCTCCCGTCTTCGGCAGCAGATAACAAAACACGAACGAGTCGACGTAGCCAAAAAAGCCCTGGCTGCGATCGAGCGGGTGATCTTCGACCCCGGCCGCGACCAGGAGCAGTCGTCCGTCGTCCAGCGCTGCTGCATCGAAACCCCAGATTGGACCATCGTGCTGCACGCGCGCGCGCTGCTCGAGGATCCGCCCCTGTGCGCTCAAACGATAAACGACGAGCGAGTGATCGAGCAGCAGATCGACGATCAACAGCTCGCCCACGCGCCGCAGCGAAAGCGGCCCGTGCCCCACGTGCCGGACCTCGAGCACGGGCGTCGCTTTGCTGGAATCGAGCGTGAGCAACTCGCCGTCGTGCACATCGAGGGCGTACAAAATCCCTCGCGTGCCGCTGGCCAGCGCACGCACTCCGAGGATTTTCGGCAGCGTGAGCTGCCCTGACCGGGTCAAGCGCTGGCCGTCGAAACGGAACCGAAGCAGCGTCGAGGATGCCTCGGCCGCGACCCAGATCTCACCGGAATCGCTCACCGCGACGGAAACGGCGCCGCCTGGCACGGCAATGCGCTGCAGCTCTTGCAGGCGCGCATCGAGCAAGACCAGCGCGGAGGCGCCGCGCAAAACGCCCACGACATGCCGCGCGTCGAGCGCTGCGAGCGCGTACGGATCGGCGCCGTGGCTGCGATTGGCCGGCGGAAGATGTGCAAAGTCGAACGTGCGCCGACGCTCCGCCTCGAACTGCTCGAGTCGTTCACGCGCGGCCGATACCGCGTCGAGCTCAATGCTCGGCGCGGCGCGCGGCGCGGCGCTCGGCGCGAGCGAGCGCGGGGTCGACGCCCCGCGGCGAGCGCTCACTGCGACGACCAAGCAGGCGACGCACCCTATCGCCCCGAGCAAGAGCCGCGACCAGCGCACGCGACGGTCTTAGCCGGCTTCTCCGTTTGAGACGACGCGATTCTCAATTCAAGCATCCGAGTCCGAGGCGCACCCGACCCTGGCGAGCAAAACACAAGCATTTTGAATAGTTACAAATCCGACCCCGGGTGGGAGACGCGGGCACGTTCCCTGCTTGATGCCGGCTCGTGATCGCCAATTCATCGAAACCAAGCAACTCCGTGCAGCAGCAAGTGGAGTTGCTGACCGCGACCGCCAAGAAGCTCAGCGGCGAGGGCAAAGAAGCGCAAGCGCTCGAGGCATACAAGCAAGCCAGCGGGTTGATGCTGGGTGCGCCCTGGTTGCAGCACCGCACGGCCGAGCTCGCGCGCAAGTTGAAGCAGCCGGAGGTCGCCGCGCTGCACTACCGCCGCGCCGCTGCGGCCTTCATCCGCGCGGGTTTTCCCAAGCGCGCGCTCTCACCCCTGCGCTGCGCCTTGCAGCTCAGCGTGCCACGCCTGCCTGCGAGCGCGAGTGCCTTCATCACCCTCAGCTTGGAGCTCGCCAATGTTCAACGCGAGCTCGGCTTCGGTAGCGACGCGAAGCTCACGCTGTCGAACGCGAACCTGGCGCTCGAAGCCGCAGGCAGCGACGACCGAGTGCCCACGGCCGCACTGCTCGAGCAACCGCGAAAAGCCGGCAGCGAGCCACCGGACAGCGGCGTCGTCACGAGCGTCATGAGCTCGCCGGCCAAGCTCTCCTGAGGCTTCCGAACGCACTCGATGCCTGGGGCAGCGCGAGCGGCAACGCGCGCGCCCCGACGCGGCGCGCGGGCAGCCGACCGAGCGCGACCTGCTGCGCGTTCGAAAACCGGCGCTCCCCACTGCGGCCGCGCCTGCCCTCGCAGGCACGACAGCACAGAGAACCCGAGAACCCGGCGCGCTGCTGCGTATTTCGCGGAGCAGATAACTCCCCGATCATCTGACGGAAACACCGCTGACAGCGGCTGATTGCGCTGTGCTCGGCATTTTTTCTGGGATTTTGCCTGTGCGCACCTAGCCGCGGCGACTACACTAACGGCAGGCTCGGGGCCCACTACGCTCACCCAATCGGATGGATTTGCGGACTACTCTCGACGACGAGGACTTCTTCGACCGCTACGCTTGCGAGCAAGCGGTCGCGGAGGTCGACGCGGCCGACACTCCGTCCCCCAGTGCGGAGGAGCTCGCGCACCACGCCCGCTTCCGCAAGCCCGTCGCCTGGATCGTCACCGGCCTGGCGCTCTTCTCTCTCCTGGCGCTGGAGGAGCATGGCGCTCGGCGCGCGTTCCTTGCGCGCTACGGCGCGCCGCGTGAGCTCGTGGCCCATTACGGCTCGGCCCTCGCAGGTCCCGCAAAAGGTAGAGCAAGCGCGGCCGAGGGTGAGCTTCCCTCGCGTGGCGAGCCGGTCATGGGCGCAGCCGAGCAGTCGGATTCGAGCCCAGCCGCCGTGTTCGTCTCGCTGCTGACCTCAATGTGTTTGCCGGAATGCTCGAGCGAGCTCGGGCCGCTCGCACGGAACGACGCGGACGAGCCCGCGGCCGCCGCCCTGCTCGACTTGTGTCTCGCGCCCGGGCAAGCTCGACACTCATGGTCCCATCCGCATTCGATGACGTGGTCGAATCCGTCCGTGCGGCGCTGAACGCCAAACGCAGCGAAGTCGCCGAGCGCATCGCCAGCTTGGACAGCGCACTGCGCGAGTACGAGCGCGCGCTCGAGTTCGAAATTGCCGAGTCGTTCGCCAGCGAGCACCACTTGAAGCAGCCCGCGCGCCAGCAGCGCGCCGCCGAGGCGGCGCTCAAGCTTTCGCGCGCCGTCGGCAATCTACCGGAGCTCGCCGCACGCGCCGGCTCCCAGCCGAGCGGGCCTCCGACGGAGCGCGAGCCCGAGGAGAGCTCGGAGCGCGACGCCGCGGCATCGTCCAAAACGCGCGCGCACGGGGGCAAGCTGGTGATCATTGGCGCGCTCTCAGGACGAGAAAAGTCGGGCGCTTTGCCGGCCGAGGTCGCGCTCGACGCGGAGTGGATCGACACCGAGCGCGATGGCGTGCACGCCGTGGGCAATCTGCCGCAGCGGATCCGGCAAGGTCGAGTCAGCGGCGTGGTCATTCTGGAGCGCATCGTCTCGCACAAACATACCGAACCGGTGATCGCCGCCGCGCGCGAAGCCAAGGTGCCCGTCGCGTTCGCCGGTCAAGGCGGCAAAGCATCACTCGCGCGAGCGCTCGTGCAATTGGCAGAGATGCGCCGCGAACGCGCGTGAGCGGAGTCGCCCATGGCATCGGAGCTCGAGACCCAAGCCGCGCGGCTGTTCACGGTCGGCTTTCACGGCCAAGCGCTCAGCGCTGATTTGAGCTCATTGCTGGCGCGAGGCGTGGGCGGCGTGGTCTTCTTCGCACGCAACGTGGCAGAGCCGGCGCAGGTGGCCGACACCACGAGCGCCATCAAGCGTCATGCGGCGCGGCCGCTCATCATCGCCCTCGACCAAGAGGGCGGCAAAGTGGCGCGCTTGCGCCGTGGCTTCAGCGAGCTGCCCTCGCTGCGCGCGCTGGGCGAGACGCGCAGCCCGGCGCTCGCGCGCGCACTGGGCGCGCTCATTGGCCGGGAGCTGCGCGCCGTGGGCTTCGACCTGAACTATGCGCCGGTGCTCGACGTCGACACCAATCCGGACAACCCGGTGATCGGCTCGCGTTCGTTGGGCCGCACGCCAGAGTTGGTCAGCGAGCTCGGAGTCGCGCTGGCGAGCGGCCTGGACGACGCGGGCGTCGCTGCCTGCGGCAAGCACTTCCCAGGCCACGGGGATACGACGCAAGACTCACATCTGGCGCTGCCGCGTCTGTCGCATTCGCTCGAACGCTTGCAGCAGGTCGAGCTGAAGCCGTTCATAGCGGCGATCGCTGCCGGTATCCCGGCGTTGATGACCGCACACGTCGTCTTCGAACCGCTCGATCCGCTGTACCCGGCGACCATGAGCCGCAGCGTGTTGCACGGGCTGCTGCGCGAAAAGCTGCGCTATGACGGGCTGGTGATTTCCGACGATCTCGAGATGCGCGCCATCGCCGATCACTACGACGTGGCAGAGACCGTAGTCCGCGGACTCGATGCCGGCGTCGATCAATTCCTGTGTTGCCACACCGCGGAGCTGGCGCACCGCGCGATCGACGCCGTGGTGCACGCGGTCGAGCGCGGCCAAGTGAGCCGTGAACGACTGGCCAGCGCCAATCGACGCCTAGACACCGTCAGCGCGCGCTACGCCCAGCCAGCCCTGGAAAAACCCGATCTGAGCGTGCTGCGCTGCGACGCGCACTTGGCGCTGCTCGAGCAGATCGCGCGCGGCCCCGAAGCAGCCGATCCCACCGCCATAATGGAACGAATCCGCACCGAGCACGGCTGAGCCCAGGGGCGAGCACTACTCGAGGAGAGATTGACCAACCGCCAAAACGCCACTGACGATTGGTCACATCCTCGGCCTTCTTTCAGATGACAGAGATGCCCGAGTGCAATCGACCGGGGACGATACGCTGCGACTCCGCCAGTGGAGTCCTGATCGCGTGCGGCATTGTCGGGGACCGCGGACGCTGTGCCTTCGTTGCGGCTGATGGCCGTCGCTGCTCCGCTCGCGGGTTTCTCGAGTTCGATCACATCCGATCGCTCGCACGGCATGGCGGAGCCGACGCCGCAAACATCCGTTTGCTTTGCCGGGGGCACAACCTCTTGCATGCCAGGCACTGCTTCGGTGCCATGCCTCTGGCGGCGAAGATTGCGGCGAAGAAAAGTGTACGGAGCGCTCGGGCACAGCCGACGGGGTAACTTTCGATAGCACTGGGGAAGGCGAAGGCCTAAGCGCGAGCCTTCGTTGCCCAGACCCGCGGTCGCGCCTTCGGTGCGCGCCAGAAGAGGGCGAGAAGAGCAAGGGGTCGCTTTCGACGGCAAGCGCGCAGCTTCGGCCCGACCACCCCGAACACGGTCACGTCAGAGGGACCCAAGGCAGCACCTGCGGCGATGTCTCGCGTGGGCTTTCACCGTCTTCGCGCGCACAACTCACCACCTGCCTGAGGGCCAGCGACGCGCGTGCGCGGATTCAAGTCACGGTTGTGGACGAACAGTCACGTTCTTGCGACGTCATCCGGCACGCAAAGGAACCCCCAATCTCTCCTTCCTCTTCTGGCGTCTTGGCGTCTTGGCGGTTCAAATCCCGGGAGCCCCCTCTGAGCGCACTCGCCGCGGGCAACGTCTCAATCTGCCGCGTCATGCGTCACGCACTGCGCGGGCAACAGTGCGTGCCCGCGAGGTGCGTTGCTGGATTGGGGGCGCCCACTCTTTCAAGCCAAGAGCGCGCGGAGC
>DASSMT010000319.1:0-28546 GCA_035688655.1 Polyangiaceae bacterium
GGACGCCTCGCTGGTGATCGCCGTGGGCGGCGACGGCACGTTGCTCGCGGCCTCGCACAACGTGGGCAGTGTGCCGGTGCTCGGGGTCAACAGCGCGCCCTCGCACAGCGTGGGTTTCTTCTGCGCGGCGCAACGCAGCGACTTCGAGAGTCACCTGCAGCGCGCGCTGGACGGCAAGCTGAAGAGCATGATGCTCACGCGCATGAGCGTTTCGCTCAACGGTCGCATGCGCTCCAAGCGAGTCTTGAACGAGGCCCTCTATTGCCACTCTGGCCCCGCTGCGACCTCGCGTTACATTTTGCACGTCGGCAAACAAAAGGAAGAGCAGCGCTCGAGCGGCTTCTGGATCGGACCCGCCGCCGGGTCGACCGCCGCGCAGCGCTCGGCAGGTGGACGCATCCTGCCGCTCAGCTCGAACGAGCTGCAATTGGTGGTGCGCGAGCCGTATTCGCCGTACGGCAAATTCAAGTTGTTGAAGCTCGTGGTCGGCGCCCAAACGGAGATCTCGGTGCAGAGCAAAATGGACGACGCCGCGCTGTATCTCGACGGCCCACACCGCACGGTCAGCGTGCGCCTCGGTGACGTCGTCTCGTTCGGCGTCTCGGACGAACCACTCAATGTCCTCGGCCTACGCGGCCGCAAACCCCGCCGCTGGGCACAAAAGAAGTGACCGTTGGGGGGCGCCGCGCGCCGGCAACGGCACCGTCTTTCGAGGTGCGTTGCTGGATCGCGGGCGCCCACCCTGTCTTCGACGATCGCGCTCAGCGCTTGTTGAACGGGGTTTTGCCGGAATACACCTGTTCTTCGCCGAGCTCTTCGGCGATGCGCAGGAGCTGATTGTACTTGGCGATGCGATCGCTGCGGCTGAGGCTGCCGGTCTTGATTTGGCCGGCGTTGGTGGCCACTGCGAGGTCGGCGATGAACGAGTCTTCGGTCTCGCCGGAGCGGTGCGAGATGATCGAGGTGTAACCGGCGCTACCCGCCAGGCGGATCGTGTCGAGCGTCTCGGTCAGGGAGCCGATCTGGTTGAGCTTGATCAAGATCGAGTTGGCGATCTGCTTTTCGATGCCGCGGGCGAGGCGCTGCTTGTTGGTCACGAACAGATCGTCACCCACGAGCTGAACCTTGCTCCCGATTTTGTCGGTGAGCAGCTTCCAGCCGTCCCAATCGTCCTCGGCGAAGCCATCTTCGATGCTGACCAGCGGGTATTTTTCGCTCAGCTTGACGTAGACCTCGGCCAGCTCGGCCGCCGTGTGCGGCTTCTTGTCCCAGGTGTACTTGCCGTCCTTGTAGAACTCGCTGGCGGCCGCGTCGAGCGCGATCCCCACGTGTTCGCCGGGCTTGTAGCCAGCGGCTTCGATGGCACCGATGATGCGCTGAATGGCTTCTTCGTTGGAGGCCAAGCGCGGGGCAAAGCCGCCTTCGTCGCCGACCGAAGTGGTCATGCCTTCCTTCTTCAGGATGGCCTTGAGGCTGTGAAAAATTTCCGTGCCGCAGCGCAGGGCTTCGGCAAAGGTGGCAAAGCCCATGGGGACGACCATGAACTCTTGCACTTCCAAGCCGCTGTCGGCGTGGACCCCGCCGTTGATGATGTTCATCAGCGGCGTCGGCAACACGCGCGCCTGAATTCCGCCCAGATAGCGCCACAGCGGCAAGCCCACGGTGTCGGCGGCGGCGCGCGCGACCGCCATCGAGACGGCCAAAATCGCGTTGGCGCCGAGCTTCGATTTGTTGGCGGTGCCGTCGAGCTCGAGCAGCACTTTGTCGATGGCGGGCTGATCGAGGGCCGACAGGCCGATCAGCGCCGGGCCCAGCTGATCGTTGATGTTGCTGACGGCTTTCGTCACCCCTTTGCCGAGGTAGCGCTTCTTGTCGCCATCACGCAGCTCGATGGCTTCGTGTTCACCGGTCGATGCGCCGCTCGGCACCGCCGCGCGGCCGAGGCCGCCGTCGGTTTGAACCTCGGCTTCGACCGTGGGATTTCCGCGAGAATCCAGGATTTCACGTGCGTTGACCTGTAGAATTTCGGGCATGCGCGCCCTTAACATGGCGCTACGGGCGCGGCGAGTGGCGGCTGCCGATGTTTCGCTACCGGCATTGGACTTTCACCGTCTTGCGCCGGGCCCCCACTGCAAGCGTTTCAGAAATGACCATCGAGTAAGGCGGGCCGTCGGTGTAGTCGGGGACCATGAGCATCGTCTTGGATGTCGCCATCGGGGTCGTACTTCAGTTCCTGTTGCTTGCGCTGCTGGTCACCACCGTTCAGGAGCTGGTCGCGACCGTGCTCGGCTGGCGTTCTGCAAACTTGTACAACGCAATCGACAGCATGCTGACAGGTTCGTTCCGGCCACCGGCGGTCGAAGCGCAGGCTGGGCAGAGTGCGCCGAGTACAGCGAATGCGCCCGCCCCGCTCGATCTCGTCACGCAATTGTATCAACACCCATTGATCACGAACCTCGTGCGCTGCCCCTCGAAGCTGAAGGACGCACTGTCGAACCTCGAAAAGGAGGCTTCGAAACTGAAGTCGGAGTCTTCGACCATCCGAAAGTTGAACGCGGAGGTCAGAAAGTACTTACCGTCGTACATTCCCAGCAAGACCTTCGCTGTCGCGCTGCTCGATATCCTGCGCGGGCCGAACGCGGAAGGGATTTCAGAGGGCGATCTGCTGAAGGGGGCGCACGCGACCATCGCTCAGATCAACGATCCGAATCTGCGCCGAGTGCTGTCGCTGTTCGTCGAAAAGTCCGAGGCCACGGGTGAAGAGCTGGTGAAGCACCTCAACCGCATGCGAGACGGCATCGAAGACTGGTTCAACGATCGCATGGCGCGCGCCTCCGGCTGGTACAAGCGCAGGGCGCAACTTTGGTCGGTCATCATCGCGGGGCTCGTCGTGGTCGTGTTCAACGCGGACACGATTCACGTCACCACTCGCCTTTGGAACGATCGCGCCTTGAGGGACTCGATGGTCGCCGCCGCCGCTTCGCTCAAGGTGGAAGAAGGCGGGGCCAACTCCACGGGTGCCAAAGAACAAGCCGAGAAGCTGAAGCAGCAGAGCGCTGCGCTGCTGAACGCCGGCTTCCCGATCGGTTGGCATTGGGTAGATTCGGCACCGTGCGCGCGACTCGTCGATCCGGGGCCTGACTCTGCTGCCGCCAATCAAGGTGAGTCCGCGCAGTGTTGGGATGCGACCCCCGGCGATCGCTTTCTGCTCTTCGTCGGTTGGCTCATCACCGCTCTCGCGGTCAGCCTCGGTTCCAATTTTTGGTTCGACGTACTCGGCAAAGCCCTGCAGCTGCGCGGCAGTGGCCCCAAGGTGTCCGTGAGTACGGGCGAGGTAGAGACGAAGAAAGCGTGAAGAAAGTGCCGGCTCCACTGCGCGCTTTCGTTGCTCGGTGTCATGTGTTGTGATCGGCGCCATGACGATCGATATGTTGTTACACGACACTCGACTGGCGGGGAACCCTCCGGCGATCGCGCAGAATCAGTGGGATATCGCGCCGAGCACACCGATTCGTCACGTTGTCGGCTGGACGGGGACGGTTGCGCGGGGCAACGGCAAAATCAAGCGCCTGATCGTCATGGCTCACGGCTACGAGGACACGAGTCATCGCGGGGGCTACGGCGTGCAATTGGGAGCCGAGGGCCTCACCCTGAAGACGGTCGATTTCTTCACCCCGCTGAAGGGTTGGGTGACGAGCATCATTCTGTATTCTTGTGCGGTGGTGGACACCGCTCCCGGCAAGAGGATGTTGAGTGGCGATGGGAATTTGCTGGTGGCGCGGTTGGCCGTCAATACGGGCGCGTACGTCGTCGCATCGAGCGAAACTCAATATTATACGGTGGGCAACAAGGCCACGCCGCTCAACTTTGGTTCCTGGGAGGGCGACATTTATCTGTACGGCCCCAACGGCCAGCGTCGTTTGATCGACTGGGGCTGGGAGCCGTGAGCGAAGCGCGCGCTCGCGCGGCCTAGCCGAGCGGGTGCCGGGAGCTCGCTGGGACGCGGCGCGACGCGATCTCAGCTGCCACTCGGATCGACGACACGGCCCAGGAACAAGAGGGCGCCGTGGGCTTTGTCCGTGATGAAGAACAGAAACGGACGGTCTGCGCGAAACTCTTGCGGCTTTTCGCCAGGTAGCGCCGCCCCCGCGGCCTGCATCACGACGCCCGTCGCAGCAGCCGCCTGGGTTCCGCTTTCATCCAGCGTGACGACCGAACGCTGGAACACCTCCGCAACCGACAATCGATCTTCGGCGCTGGTGGAGGCGTTCATCGGCTCGAAGTTCGCGGCTGCAGCGTCGAACGCCGACTTGATCCCGAGCGCCGCGAGTGAACGGCCGAGCGCCAGGGAGCGCGGGGTTTCGAGCTGGAATTTGGGGATCGAAACTTCCACCGTGCTCGGGCCGAGCTGGCGCAGCCAGGCTTCCACCCCGCCGTCTTTCAGCTGCCGCTCGAGTGACGCCACGGGCTCACCCTGCTTGGGCAACACCAGGATCATGCTGTACTGCGCGCCGGCGTACGGTAGCTCGAGCAGCTTGACCCCTTTGACGTTGGCGAAGGCGAACTGCCCCTGACGATGGAGGGTTTTGCTGTCACGGCTGCTATGTGCCGACACGTAGAACGATCTCGTGTCCGTTCGCGCGGGGTCGAACGGCTCCGCCCAGCGCGCCGAGAACGTCAGCGCGTTGCCCAACACCAGGCGAGTGTCGGCAGCAATGCTGCCCGCGGGCAGCAGGTCCGGGATCTTCGCTTGGGTTTGCTGGGAAACGAACTGGTTGATTTGCTCGCGAACCGCTTCGGGCGCGTGCTTGATGTCCAGAAGCGAAAGCGGAGCACCGAGCGAGTCACTGAGAGCGACGTAGCTGGACTTGAAAGCGTGGCTCTGCTCGCCGAACAGGCGAGCGACGAGTCGGAGCGAGATCTCGTCCGAAGCGCTGGTCGCTGCGCGCGTCGCGCCCAAGAATGCGCTTTCGGCGGGGCCTTCGTAGTGGAGCGCTTGCTTCAGCTCGAGCTCGGTATTGGCCGCTGCCCCGACGCGCAGCAGGCTGAGCGCAGAAAATAGCGCGAGCGGCGAGAGCACGAGATTTTCCGAAACCGGCTGGCTCGCTTCCGCCCACAGCGAGAGCCCAAAAGCGTTGCAGCCTCGTGCGACTCGCGAGAGCTCTGCGTCCGGCGGCCAGGGGACGCTCACCTTGCCCGGTGCGATGCTGGGCGCCGAGGGCGCAGAGGAGGCAGAAGCGGCAGAAGTGGCAGCGCTTCGCGCCGGAGCGCTGCTGGATGCGGCAGCATTTCCCTTACCGGCGGAGCCGCCCTGGCATGAACAAACCAGCGCTAGGCCAACGCACCACCCGAGTTTGGCGATCGAGGTCACTACGCGGATCCCTAACACTTTGCAGCACGCGACGCATCAGCCAGTCGGCGCCCGAGAGCGCGGAGCCGCAAAGCCCCTCTCAATGTCCGCCCATCACCGATTCCCAGACTTTGGCTTCGGTGAAGATGCGCAAGAGCTCGCCGTCCACGTGGTGGTCTTTCACTTCCAGGCTCAAGATGTCCAAGGCCTTGTGCAGCGGCACGGCGCGCTTGTACGGTCGATCGCTGGCGGTCAGGGCATCGAAGATGTCGCTGATGCTCATCATCTTGGACTGGAGCGGGATCTCTTCGGCGCGCAGGCGGTTCGGGTAGCCGGTGCCATTCAAGCGTTCGTGGTGCGCGCCGGCGATGATCGCGACGCGAGAGAAAGTCTTGCCCCAGGGGATTTGCGACAAGAAGCGGTAGGTATGCGAGACGTGGCTGCGGATCTCGTCGAACTCTTCGGCGGTGAGCGAACCGCGCATCACGCTCAGGGACTTGACCTCGTCGGCGCTGAGCAGGGTCGACATTTCGCCGTTCAGGCGCGCATAGGAGCGACGGCCGAGCTCCTCGATACGCTGGAAATTGCCCGCGGCGAGCAGCGACGGTTCATTGGCTTGCTCGACCACCTGCCATGCTTCTTCGATTTCGGCGCGTCGCTCCGAAAGCTCGCGATCCAGATCCGCGAGCGCCGCGCTGCTGCCGCCACGGCTGACGACCTGCATCTTGCGCTGGATGATCTCGACCTCGAGCGTGCGGATCACGAACTCGAAGCGCTGCCTGATCGACGACAGCTCGTGCGGGAAGAGCTTCTTGGCTTTGACCAGCACGTGCTCGCGCACGCCAATCTTGCCGAAATCGTGGAGCACCGAGGCGTACTCGATTTCGCGCAGGTCTTCGCGCTGCCAGCGCACGTCGCGGTAGGGGCCGGTGTCGGTGCGCTCGACCGCTGTCGCCAGTGTGACGGTGAGGTCGGCGACGCGCCGTGAATGACCGCTGGTGGTCGGATCGCGCGCCTCGATGGCGTCGACCGAGGCTTTCACGAAGCCTTCGAAGATCTTGCGGATCTCCTGGTACAAAATCGCGTTTTCGAGCGCGATGCCGGCCTGCGCGGCCAGCGTCGCCAAGAGCTGCTCGCTGCGCTCGTCGAACGGCATCACGCCGCGCTCGAAGTCGCCCGGTGAGAGCAGCTTCTGCTCGGGTTCGCGCTTCTTGTTGATCAGCTGCAGCACGCCGATCACTTCGCCCTTGCTGGTGATGAGCGGCGTCACCAGCATGCTGCGCGTGCGGTAGCCGACCTTTTCATCGAACGAGCGATCGAAGCCGAACGGGGAACCCGCGGGCATGTCGTACACGTCGTCGATGCGCAGGGTCTTCTTCTCCAGCGCGACATAGCCGGCCATGCTGCGCGTGCTGAGCGGCATGACGAACGCGCGTGAATCGAACGAGACAGAATCGTTCTGACTGAGCTTGAAGTGCAGTTGGCGGCGCGCGAGCTCGGGGTCGTCGCCGTCGATCACGTACATGCTGCCGGCGTCCGCGGCGCAAATGAAGCGCGCCTTTTCCAGGATCAAATCCAGCAGTTTGTCGATTTCGCGCTCGGTCGTCAGGGCGCGGGCGATTTCGATCAGCTCACCCAGCTCGTAGCGGTAACGGGTGAGCCACTTTCCGCGGCTCTCGCTGCGCGCCTTGACCTCCATCAGCTGGAAGGCTTGGTGGAGCGCGACGAACACTTCCTCCGGTGTGGCGGCTTCGGCGAGCAACGCGCACAGCCCGAGGTTCAGGGCTTGGCTCAAATCCGGATCGCTCGGTCGCCCGAGCAGGATCAGGCGCGCTTCGATGGCCGCGAACTTGTCCAAGTACGGATTGAGCAGCGTGCGGCCGTGATCCCAGACGCTGGCCGGGGCGATCAACAGCAAAAACCCGGCCCGCCGCACACAGAGCAAGAGCGGGTGCGGCCTCGTCACCGTGTCGCCGCTCTGGTCGGGGTGCTGAGAGAGCCATTCGCCGAGCGCGCCCAGCCGCTCCACGCTTGCGCGGGCGCGCGGGCTGAGCGCGCGAATTTCGCTCATTGCGGCTCTGAGTCCTGGCGCGCCCGTTTTTCGCGCTCGCGCTCGAGCCGCACCTTTTCGTCGCGTTGCTCATAGGCGACGACGATCTTTTGCACCAAGGGGTGACGAACCACGTCCACGTCGCTGAAGGCGCAGAACGAAATGCCGCTCACGGACGTGAGCAGCTCACGCGCTTCGCGCAGGCCGCTGCGCGCGCCCTGCGGCAAGTCGGTCTGGGTGATGTCACCGGTGACCACGGCTTTGGAGCCGAAGCCGAGCCGCGTCAGGAACATGCGCATCTGCTCGCTGGTCGCGTTCTGCGCTTCATCCAAGATCACGAAAGAGTCATTGAGCGTGCGACCGCGCATGAACGCCAGCGGCGCGACCTCGATCTGTCCACGCTCGCGCAGTTGTTCGACACGTTCGAACTCGAGCATGTCGTTCAGCGCGTCGTACAAAGGGCGCAAGTAGGGGTTCACCTTTTCGGCCATGTCGCCCGGCAAAAAGCCCAGCTTTTCACCGGCTTCGACCGCAGGGCGCGCCAAGATGATGCGCTTCACGCGCTTTTGCATGAGCGCCGCGGCGGCCATGGCCATCGCCAAGTAGGTCTTGCCGGTGCCGGCAGGGCCGATGCCGAAGGTCAGATCGTGCGTGCGAATGGCTTCGACGTATTGCTGCTGCGCGGGGCTCTTGGGCCGGATCGGCTTGCGCCGAGTGTTGACGATGATCGTCTCGTCGAGCAGCTCGGTGAGCGAGCGATTGGGATCTGCGCGCAGCCCGCGCATCGAGCTCACCACGTCATTGGGGTTGATCTCGAAGCCCTTGCCCACGAGCTCGGCCGCGTCGGTCAAAAAGCGATGCGCGAGGCGCACGTCGGGCTCCGAACCCGAGAAGTGAATCACGTTGCCGCGCAGGCTCACCTCCGCTCCGCTCTGGCGCGCCACCTCTGCGAGCAAGCTCGACTGAGGTCCGGCGAGCAGCATCAACACCGACGTGTTGTCGACTTCGAAACGGTCTGAAATCTGCGTGTCGCTCATCGCGCTCGTGCTTCGAACCTCCGGAAAGGGGGATGGTGCAGCATACGCCGAAGCGGAAGGGATCGGCATCGCATGGCCGGGCGATGGCCAGCGCGTCGGCGGCGCGCGTTTGGCCGGACCTTGGGCCGGATGCGGGTATTTTGGCCGAAACGGCCCAAGCCCGCTAACTCGGTCAAGGTCGATGCGACGGTTTGGGAAATACCTCGGGCTCGCGGCAGCGGTGGGCCTGATTGCAGCGCTCGTGCCGGTCATGCGCGGCAAAGTGAGCTTCGAGAGCCCGCTTCGTCGACTGGAGCGGAACGCGGCAGAGGTGCCGAAGCTCGACGGGCTGGACTTGATGCGGCTCGATTTGCGGCCGCAGCGCGTCATGGCGCCGCTCAGCGAGGGGCGCACCGCGCAGCTCACGCTCGACCCGGTGGTCCAGCGCGCCGCGCGCGCCCAAATGCAAAAGTTCCGCATCCCGGAGAGCGGCGTGGTGATGATCGAGGTCAAGACCGGGCGCGTCTTGGCCTACGCCAGCTACGTCAACGCCAGCGAGAAGTTCGACGTGAACGCGCGCGCCGAAGCGCCCGCGGCCAGCGTGTTCAAGGTGGTGACCGGCGCCGCGCTGATCGAGCGCGCGGGGCTGAACGCCGAGACCGAGCAGTGTTACCACGGGGGAAAGAGTCGGATCGCTCCCGACGAGCTGATCGACGACCCGATTCGCGACAAATGGTGCGCGACCATCGCCGTGGCGCTCGGCCGCAGCTTGAACGTGGTCTTCGCGCGGTTGGCGCAAAAGCACCTGACCCCGGAAGACGTCACGGGCATGGCCGGGGCGTTCGGCTTTGGCGCGCCGCTGCCGTTCGCAGTCGCCAACGAAGCGCCCCAGATCAGCATGCCCGAAGATCCCCTGGAGTTCGCCCGCACTTCGGCCGGCTTTTGGAACACCACGCTCTCGCCCTTGGCCGCAGCCGAGTTGGCGCAAACGGTCGCCAACGGCGGCGCCGCGCTCGAGCCGCGCATCGTCGACTCGGTCTACAAGGGCCAAGAACAGCTCTGGAAAGACGAGCGCCCGCCGCGCGTGCTGCGGCGCGCGATCAAGCCCGAGACCGCCACCGAGCTCACGCGCATGATGCGTCAAACCGTGGAAAATGGCTCGGCCTACAAGAGCTTCCACGACGAACACGGCACACCATACCTGCCCGGCATTCAGGTCGCCGGAAAGACCGGCACGCTCACCCGCTACAAGGACAACCGCTTCTACACTTGGTTCGTCGGTTTCGCGCCCGCGGACAAACCCGAAGTAGCGATCGCGGCGTTGGTCGTGAATAACCCGAGTTGGCAAATCAAAGGCGCGATGCTCGCACGCGAGGTGCTGCGCGCGTATTTCGCCGAGCATGGCGCCAAAGGCGTCACTTCGCCCAACTAGGCTCCTGCTCCTTCGCTGAGCGCGGTACCAACGCGCTGCTGAGCCAACCTAGATTTTCGTCTCCGAGAGGATGATTTTTGATGGTCACGAGTGGCGTCTCGGGCCGGCAGAGCCTTCGGCGTCCAAGTTCGGGAACTCCGCTTCATGCGAGGTGCGATGCTGGACCAGGGGCGCCCCCCTCTCAGGAGCCCAAATTCTGAGCCTGTGCGCCAATCTCGAGTGAATGGGCCAATTCAGGTCGGGCGCGACACGAATGTCAGTGGGGGTGCCGGAACGGAGGCGAGCCAGGCTCGGCGTAGAGGCTGAAACGTGCGAGCTGTGCCTCTAATTCCAGGGGGTGAGTCGCTCGCGGCGGTTTGGCGTAAGCCTTGCACTTGGCGAGGCCATGCGCGCGAGCGGCATGTGGGTGTTGTACGGGGCGGTCGCGCTCGCAGCGTGTGGTTCCGCCGACAACGCGGCACCTGCGGGAAACCTGACGGCCTCCCAGGGCGGGTCGGCCAATATCGGAAATGGCGCGAGCGCCGGGGGCAGCTTTTCGGCTGGGTCGGCCTCGGTGCCGCCGCCCGAGAAGGAAGAAGCCCAGAGTTATCGCGCGCCGGTGGTCAGTGGTCGCTGGGTGTGGACGGCCAATCCCGATACGGGAAAGGTCGCGATCATCGACGCCAAGAGTTACTCGGTGCGGCTCGCGGACGCGGGCATCGGCCCAACGTTTCTCAGCGCGCTGCCCAGCGCCGCGAACACGAGCAAAGCGCTGGTCATCAACGTCGGCAGTAACGATGCGACCTTGTTGAGGGCGGACGAGAGCGGCGCGGTACAAGCAGTGGGTCCGATCCCACTGCAGGAAAATGCCAACGCCTGGACGGTCAGTAAAACTGGCAAATTCGCGCTCGCGTGGACCGACTCGCACGCGCTGTCGGCGGATCCGACCGAGAATTTTCAGGACTTGAGCGTGGTCGATCTGCGCGGCAGCGAGCCGCGCGCGACACGCTTGGTGGTCGGCTTGGTGCCCTCGCGCGTGTTCATCGACGACGCCGAGCAGCAGGCCTACGTGGTCGCCAAGTCGGGCCTGAGCGTGATCGACCTGGCTTCGAAGAGCGGGCCGCGCGTGCTGCGCGAAGTGGCGCTGTCCGACGATCCGCTGCACGAGGACGTGTCCTCGCGCGACGTCTCGGTCATGCCCGATGGCAGCTACGCCTTCGTGCGTCACGAGGGCAGCGCGCTGATCACTTTGGTGGAGCTCGCGACCGGCGCCCTGAGCTCGGTCACCTTGTCCGGGCCGGTCACGGATCTGGATCTCGTGTCGGACGCGAAGTCGGCATTGGCGGTCGTGCGCGGTGACGCGGTTCCCCCGCCGAGCGACGCGCAAGGCGGGGCCGCCGGTGATTCGAGCAACGACACGGCGCTCGCCGGTGCGGGCGGCGAACCGGACACGAGCGAAGCCGCCGGCACGGCGAATGGCGGCAGTGAGAACGGCGGCAGCGAGAACGGCGGTGGTGAGAACGGCGCCGCTGCCAGCGGTAGCGGTGGCGCGACGAACGGCGGCGCTGCCAGCGCTGGCCAGACGAATGGCGGCGCTGCCAGCGCTGGCGCCACGAGCCAATCCGGTCCGCGTTCGACCCTGGCGATCTTGCCCATCCCGGGGATCTTCAGCGCCCCCACGAGCTTCGAGAGCGTCTCGATTGCCGAGCAGTTCGGGCTCGTGAACATCGCGCCGGAGGGCACGGCCGCGCTGCTCTACACCAACGCGGTGGCCAGTAGTCACCTGACCATCCTGGAGACCGCGCCCGGCGCGAACTTCCTTCACTATCGCACTCTGGATGTGCACGGCATCGTGCGTGACGTGTACCCTTCGCCAGATGGCGCATACGCGATCGCTTCCTTGAGCGCGCCGCGCGACGCGGGTGGAAAATCCGGGTTTGCAGCCGTGCCCGTCGCTTCCAGCACGCCGGTGCGCGTGCAGACCACCGATGCGCCGGTGTTCGCGGTGGCGCAGAGCGCCGGCAAGTCGCCGCGCGCGGTGGTCACCGTGAGTGACGGCAACGCGAAGTTCTTGGCCTATATCGTGCGCATGCCGGAGCTCGTGGTGGATTCCGTGCAGCTCCCGAGTCGACCTTTGCCGGGCGCGACCGGCCTCGTACCCGAAGCGGGCGTGGCGTACATCGCGCAAGCGCACCCGCAAGGACGCATCACGTTCATCAACCTCGAGACCGGCGTGCCGCGCACGATCAGCGGTTTCGAACTGGCAGCCAAGGTGGTCAATGGTCGCTGAGCGCATTGGGCAAGCGGCGCTGCTACTCGCGCTCGGCTACTGCTCGGGCTGCAGCATGGACCAGAGTAACTCCGCGGCGCGCGGTTTTTCGCCGAGCGGGTCGGACAGCGACAACCACTCCGCGGGCGGAAACGGCGGTGGGGCCGCGGGGCCGAGCGATCCAGCCGTGGAGCTGCCGCCGGAAGTGGAGCTCGATCAGTCGTTTCGCGCGCCCGTCGCGACCGGCAAACTGCTGTGGAGCGCGAACCCGGAGAGCGGCCGAGTGGCGCTGATCGACGCGCAAACGCTATCGGTGCGCATGACCAACGCCGGCTTCGGACCCACGTACTTGGCGCCCGTGCCCAGCAAGGCAGGAACCGACTCGGCGATCGTGCTCAACGTCGGCAGCCACGACGCGAGCTGGATCAAGGCCAGCGCGACGGAGATCAGCGCGGTCACCATCCCGACGCACGTGGGTGCCAACGCTTGGTCCGTGAGCGCGGATGGAAAATATGCGATCGCCTGGACGGACGCCGCGCATCTCGAAAGCGGCCCACCGGACGCGCTGAACGGCTACTCCGAGCTGACCGTGATCGAGCTTTCGGCCTCCCCACCGAACAGCACTCGCTTGAGCGTCGGCTTTCGGCCCAGCAAAGTGGTGTTCGACGCGGCCATCGAGCACGCCTTCGCGGTCGTCGACGAAGGCATCAGCGTCATCGATTTGGGCAAAAATCCCAGGCTTTCTGCGCTGCTCACGGTATCTGCGCAGAGCCTCTCGGCGCACGCGCGCGACGTGAACATCGCGCCTGACGGCAGCTTCGCCGTGGTGCGCGTCGAGGGCAGCCCGGATGTCGAGATCATCGATCTCGGTTCGGACGCGCGAAAGGTGCTCACGCTCGACTCGGCCGTCACCGACTTGGACCTGAGCGCCGACGGCAAGACCGCGACCGCCGTGCTCGGTGACGCGAAGCCGCCCGCGGTCGTCAGCTTCGCAGTGCCCGATCCGGGCGCCGAGCCCGCCGACTTCGAGCGCGCCGAGATCGCGGGCGAGCTCGTGCGTAGTGTCACGCTCGCGCCCAGCGATCGACTCGCGCTGCTCTATGCCAACGCCGTGCCGAGCAGCCACCTGACGCTGCTCGATACCGGGCCAGGCCAGCACCACTTCGATTTCCGCACCGTGGACGTGCAGGGTGCCGTGCGCGGGGTTTGGGTGGCGCCCGACTCACAGACCGCGGTCACTTTTCAGACGCCCCCCGCGGGCAGCAAGAAAAGAGGGCTATTTAGCATCGTGCCCACCGCCGAAGTGCGCTCACCTCGCATCGTCGGCACGGACGCCGAGCCCGCCGAGATCGCCTTTTCCGACGCAGACACGGGCAAAGCTCTGGTCACCGTACACGACTCCACGAGCGCGACGCGCGGCGTGTACCTGATCGGTCTCGCCAACTTGGAGCAAAACTTCGTGCCGCTCGCCAGTGAGCCGATCCCGGGCGCGACGGGCATCGTGCCCGAGGTCAAACGCGGCTTCATTGCCCAGAAGCACCCCGAGGGCCGCATCACTTTCATCGATCTCGAGACAGGCGTCGCTCAAACCTTGAGCGGCTTCGAGATCGCGGCGCGGGTCGTGGCGCGGTGAATCAGTGGCGTTCGAGCGCGGTCTTCTTCTGAAATCGGATGTGGCTATCATGACAAAGCTTGCTTGGTTGATGTGCGGAGCGCTTTCGCTGGCGTGTGGCGGACGGCCCAGTAGTTGGGATACGCCATATGTGCCAGCCAGCCAAAATGGCCTGGCATCGGCGTATGGACTCACCGGCTCGGTGGCGGTGCTCGACTTGCCACTCAGGCGCGTGACCATGCTCAGCTCGCCTTCCGCGTTGACCCTCGACGGGCGCTCGATCGGTCTCGGCACGGATCTCGCTGCAATGCGAGTGTCCGCCGATCGCAAGACGCTGTTCGCTTTGTCTCGCGGCGTGCAACCTCAGCGCACGCCCAAAGACGAGCGCCCGCAGCTGGTGCTGATCGACGGCGGCACGAGCCCGAAGGTCTCGCAGACCTACACCTTGACCGAGCCCATGGATCAATTGGTGGTCGACCCGCAGAAGGAATGGGCGGTGGTCTACGGCGGCTCCGGCTTGGTCGTAAACTTGAACGAGTTGGTGCTCGTGAATCTGGCCGAGGCCGGCGCGGACGCACTCAGCTTCAAGACCCTGCTCAGCTTTGGGGGCAGTCCGCGGCGTTTCACGTTTACCGCGCCGCTCGCCGTCCCAGGCGGCGACCCTCGGCGCTTTCTGTTGGTCGAACGAGACTCGGATTTGGTGTTGATCGATCTCTCGGCGACCGAGCGCGAGGCCGTCACCGTGCCCTTGCCCAGCACGGATAACGGCGGCACCGCCAGCCCCGCGCAAGTCGTGTACGACGCCGCTTCGGCGAGCATTGGTGTGCGCGTGTCCGGCACGACTAGCGTGCTCGTGCTGCAGCTCGCAGAGCCCACCTCGGCCGGCCAAGATTTTTCGGTGGTGCCCAATTTGGTCGACGTCGGAGGCATGCCGGCAGCGATCGACTTCGTGCACAATAGTCAGGGGTTGCGCTTGGTGGCGCTGGTCGGCAGCAGCGCGGTGCTGGTGGATCCTGTCACGGCTACGACGCAAGCAGTGCAAATGCCGGCGGCATTCACCGGCATTCGTCGCATCACGAGCGAGCTGAGCTCGGACAGCGCTCCGGGAACGGACGGCGATGTCGCCCTGCTGTATGGCCCGAACATCAGCAAAATTGCGTATTTCAATTTGAGCGGCGCGCCCGGCGCCCTGTTTCGCAGCATCGAGCCGTACGACATCGGCGTGTCGGTCAAGAACGTGATCGATGTGCCGGGCGAGAGCTACCCGGATCGCAAGCTCTTGGAGACGCCCAATCAGCAATTCTACGTGCTCGATTTGCACACGCGCGAAAGCGCACCCATGAAGACCAATGGCGGTTTGACGCTGGAGGTGGCACCGGACGGCGAACGCGTTTGGGCTTACAACCCCGGGCAGTTGGGTTTTGCGAGCGTCGATTTCGCGAGTCTGCACCCGGTGTCGCTGATCGCCGAACGCCAGGTGAGCAACGTGTTCGACATCGAGAGCGAAAACGGCGATCGCACGGCGATCGCGCTGCACTTGACCGGAAGCAGTGCCGGCATCGGCGCGACGGTGCTCGACGCGCGTGCGCCTTCTACGGCGTACGCGCGTTTTTACAGTGGTTTGGAGCTGGGAGGGGTGCAGTGATGAGCGCGCGTACCGGTCTTTCGTTCGTGCTGCTGGTCGGCGCCGTGCTCGCCACTTCGCGAGCGGGCGCGCAGTCGCTCGCTCCGCACCAAGCGCACGCCCAAGCCTCACTCGGTCTGCGCGTGTCCGGCGTACCCGACTCAGGCTACGACGCGTTCTCCGACTCGGACTCGCTCGCGCAGGTGAGCTTGGGCCTTTCGGCGACCGTCTATCGCCATCAGCGATTCTCGTTGGCTGCGGCGGGGTATTGGGACTACGGCCAGAAGAGCTCGACGGCCCGCAGCTCGGACACCGAGCTCGACGTGCACCGCCTCAGCATCGGCCCGGAGGCGCGCTATCACCTCTTGCCACCGCTGTATGTGTTCGTGAATGCGCTGCCGGCGTTCGCCCACAGCTCGGCCTCGCTCGAGGACGGTGTTGCTCAAGTAACCCGCTACGCGCGACACTGGGCGTATGGGGTCGACCTCGCCGGAGGTGCGGCGTTCGAGGTGTACGGTGGCCGCGACGAGGCAGCACTGCGTCCACGCCTGTGGGTGATGGCCCAAGGCGGCTACGGCTTCATGAGCTCGACCTCGCTCGAGATGTCACCCGATTCTGGACAAGGTCCGCAGCGCCCCGCCCCTATCGACCTCGGGTCGCTCTCGCTCGCCGGTCCGTATCTGCGACTGTCGGCAGTCGTCGGGTTCTGACGTGTCTCTTTTCGGGTACTGAACGTGTCTTCCTTCAGGCACTGCAGGCGTGGGCCCACACATCCCGACACCCAAAATTCAAGCTCCGACGAAACTCCGGGACCACTGGTTCGCACATGCTCGACGGAGCGGCCTTTTTCTGACGGCGATCTGCTCTGCTCCGGGGGGCAGTGTGAGGGGGAGGAGCGAGGGGCGTACGGCAGTACGCGGCGGCCCCGTGGGGTCCGCGGGGTCGTGCGAGGGGCATGCAAGGGGCATGACCGATGTGCGATGAAAACTTGGCGATGAGGAGAAACCCTGGTGGACGCGCTATGGGAGATTGCTAGAGTAAAGACCGTGCAAGTCGTGCTGCGGAAGCTTGGTCGGGGTTCTCGAGCCGTCGCGGGCCGTTTGGTTCGCGCCCCGCGCAAGGGCTCCGTGGTGGTGATTGAGTTCTCCGACGGAATGCACGAATACGTGACCACCCCGGTCAAGCGCGTTCTGCGCCTGGCGGCGAAAGACGTCTTTTACATCGAGACCGTCAATAGCCGTTACCGCCTCGAAGTCCGAGACCGCGAGCGAGCCCTCGAAGACGCTTCGAGCGGCTGACCGTTGGTCAGCGGTTTTGAGCAAGCTTACTGGCTGCGGGGTGGAAAGACTTTCCCCGAGGGGAAAAGCGCTGTATGCGGTCACCCCCGCGCGCTCGGGTAGTTCGAGTGCCAAACGCACAAGCCTCTAAAAGAGATACGGAAAGACGACGATGGGACGATTCGACAGCCGCAACTCGGAAAAGATGACGCGCCGCCGCGGCCAGCAGAAGAAGAAGGAGCGCCTCGCGCGCCGCGCTGAAGCCACCAAGGCCGCTCGTAAAGCCGCCAAACCGACCAAAAAGTCGAAGGGCTGAGGCGTGTTCCGCGCCGCGCTGGCAGGCGGCGCGCGGCAAGCTGGAAGATCCGTCGTTTCGTGGGTTCGTCCGCTCGAGCCCACTGTGAACGCGTCCGATCTTCAAGGCCTCTTCGTGCCCACTGTGAACGCGACGTCGCGCGCGGGCGCGCCCGCGTGATGGGCGTCAGTCTTCGCGAATCACTTTGGTGGCAAACTGCGCGTTGCGCTGAGCGGGGCGCAACACTTCGACGTGCTCACCAAAAAGCCCCACGTCGCCCGCTGCCCGTTCTTCGCTCTCCATGGCCCAGGCCCCGCCGAGCGAACTCCAGTTCTGCGTGACCCGCGTAGTGCGCATCGTGCTCTCGTCGTTGCGCATCCACGAGTAGACAACCTGGAACACCGCGTGGTCGGAGTCCGGCATGTTCATGCCCGCGAGCTCGACATCGACAATTCGGATTTGGCTGCCCCAAAGTGCGTGTCGCCGTACGAAGTCTTCCCGCGTCTGACTGGAGGCTTTCTTCGCTGCCACCTCCATGTTGCCGAAGCGCGCGGAAATGTTGAGTTCACGCGCCGCTTCCGACGCCTTGTCGGACGGCGTGGGCATCATCATGCACGCTTCCAGTGAGACGGCGCACAACAGCGGCAACCAAGCCTTGGTCATGCGCCGTCGCTAGCAGCAGTGCGGGCAACCGGGAAAGAAACTGGCGATCCTACTATTTGCGCTGCGTACTGTCTGACTGAGTATTTCGGGGCGACGCAGGAACGGGCTGCGCGGGAGGCCGGTCCATGCTCGAAAGACGGTTGAAGACCTATTTGGCGCTCGAGCGGCACCCCGCCCACTGAGTGCGGCCCGCTCCCGCACCGATCGCCGACACGTTCAACGTCCTGTTCGGGCACAGGTCCCCGGCTCCACGGGACAGCGCAGCGCGATGGCAATACCGCCCGCGGAGCTTGCTTGCAGCCGCCGCTCAAAAGCCCGAGACGATCACCGCGTAGGTTTGCGTGGCGGGCGCGCCGTGATCGAGCGGGTGCGCGATGCCCAGGCGCAGGTTGGTCTGCAGGGAGTAGGCCGTGATGGCGTCGATCCAAAGCTCCGCGCCGATGCTGCCGTGGAATTGGTCGAATGGCTTGTGCGGGTCGAGCTGGCTGTAAGCGCCGCCGTAGTCGAAGAAGAGCACGCCGGTCAGGGTGCGCAGGAAGATGGGCAGGGTGCTCAGGCCGCGGTCGGCGTAAATGAGCGGCGCGCGGTATTCGACGTTGAGCAGGTTGTAGCTCGTGCCGATGAATTGGCCCGGCGCGTAGCCGCGCAGGACGAACGCACTCTGGCGGATCACGCCGTTGTAGCTGTCGTACAGGCTAGCGTCGACGAAGCCGCCCGTCGCGTACAGACCGCGTCGAACGTAGCTGCCGGTCGAGGTGCCGCCGGACAAGCCGAGCGCGAGCACATGGTGCCTTGCCCAAGGCATGAGCTGATACGCCGTGGCCACGGCGCCGATCGCGGTGAGCGTGCTTTCGCTACCCAGTGCTTCGGCGGCCTCGTCCACGCCCACACTGAGGGAGAAGCCTTTTTCGCCCGAGATGCCGTAGGCCGTGCCCTGCACGTTGCTGTACGAATAGCCCAAGTGCACCGAGGCGATGTAGCCGCGATCCGGCGTGTACGGCACGAGTGAGAACGGATCGGCGCGCGTGCCCACGGGCAATTCTCGGCTGAACTTGGCGATCGTGTAGCTCAGGGACACGGCTTGGCTGTCGTATTCACCGGGCGCGCCCCACGAGACCCCAGTGTTCGCACCGGTGAGCTGCTCGGTGGTGAGGATCTGCTGATTACCGTAGCGGTAGTCGTTGCGCGGTGCGGCTGAATGGAACACCCCGCTGCGGAAGCTGAACGGCAAGCGATTGTAGGAATAGTTGAGACTGCCGCCGATGAATCCGTCTTCGCTCGTGGGGATGGTCAGCGTGGCGTCGAACGAGTGCCGGCCAATCGCGTCGGAGCCATCGGTGGTGATGGTGAAGGTTTTACCGAAGGTGCCATCCCCATACGCGACCGACCAAGCGTGCGGACGCAGCGTGGGCAGCGGATTGTAGCTCTCCACGGGCCAGGTTCGGCTGAGGCTCGGCTCGAATGCCGGGGCGCGATCGCGCGCGTCGTCGGGGGCCGCCAAGAAGCGGCTCGGCTCGAGCGGCAGCTCGTACAGGTCGAAGCCTTGCGAGGTGTAGCCCACGTAAACCATGCGCTTTCCGTCGCCGGAGATCGTGGGCATGTACGCGCCGCTGAGCACGTTCGTCACTTGCCAGAGCTTGTGCGTGGCGAGCTCGTACGCGAACACGTTCGAGATTCCGCTGCGGTCCGAGACGAAGTAGAGCGTCTTTCCATCGGGCGACCAGGTCGGCTGTTGGTCGATCGCTCGATCGTGGGTGACTTCGTAGAACGAGCCGCTCTGCGTATCGACCACGCGAATGTCGCGGTAGCCGCCGCGCGTCCAGGCGCTGTATGCCACGAGCGTCCCGTCGGGCGAAAAGCGCGGCGTGTAGGCCTGCTCGGCGTCGGCGCTGGGCACCAGCGCGCGCTCGTCCTCGAGCTTTCGCTCCCCGTTGATGCGCGCAATGCGCAGCGTGCTCGTGCCCGCGCGGTTGGTCACGTACGTGAGCCAGCGGCCGTCGGAGCTCACGTCTGGAGCGCTCGCACGCACACCCACGGTCAGGCGCTGGCGATTGCGCTCGGTGCCCGCGGGTGAGCGTGTGTTGGCCGGTTGCCGCAGCAGATCCCCGAAATAGTAGAAGCGGTTGGAGGGCGCCGTGTTGTCGAAGTAGAGGGAGCAGTCGCGATCCACGGACAGACCGTGACCGCTCGTGCGTGCGATCAGCTCCGCGCTCTGGTCGGGGTTTTCGGCGTCCAAGTCGAGCGCGTAGATGCCGCCCGTGGTGTGGCCGTCGTCTCGCGAGTAGACCAAACGTGAGCCCGAGCTCTGGCCGCATTGCGGCATGAACACCGGAGTTGCCGCGTTGAACCCGCGCTGCGTCAAGCGCCTGCCTTGGCGCAGGCCGCGCGCGAGCACGGCCTCTTTTTCAGCCGCGTACTTGCGCTGCAAGTGCGCGCGGAAGCCCTCGTACAGTTGCTCGTACGTGCGACCGGTGACGCGCCGAATCGCCCGGTTGATGCCCCAAGGAACGACCGACGCGCCGTAGTCGGCGCCGACCGCCGCGTACACGTTCGGCCCATACGTATCGACAATCCAGCCGATGAAGTTCGCTCCGTACAGGTACCAGAGATTGCCACCGGGCCAGCGGCGTACGGGGTTACTGATCTCGTCCAGGCGCGCCAAACGATGCTCGAGGACGTCCGCGCGCAGGAACATCTCGAACTGTGAGGAGCGCAGCCGGCCAGCGGAGGTGTGATCGGTCTCCATCACCACCGCCAGCCCTTCCAAGATCCAGCGCGGTTGAGCGTGGTTCGGCGCGTAGGTCTTGCCCAAGATGGCGTTGCCGACCGCGGGTAAGCCGGAGGTGTTGTCGATCTGCAGGATGTGCGTGTACTCGTGGGTGACGAGCACGTTGATCCAGTTGTCGTAATCGGCGAGCGGCGACATGTCGTCGGGTGCGCTCGCGAATAGCCGCACGACGTTGTAAGGTAGGGTCGACGCGGAGCCGTTTGCCGAATCGCTGTCGTCGGTGATCACCATCTCGGTGACCTGCTTCGGCGCCCAGGCGAGCTGCGGCACGAGCCGCTGATAGACGGACTCCGCGCTGTTCGCGGTGCGCTGCGCGATATCCTCGAGGCCCCCGTGATAGTGGATGCGAAAATGCGGGGTCACCACCGTGTACCACTCCAGGTACGGGTCCCCCGCCCGCGCTTGCGCGGCCCACGCTACCACCCACATAGCGCAGACCAGCGCGACCCAGCGAGCGCGCTTCATTGCGCTCTCATGTCCCCAGGCTCACAGATCGTCGTGAAAGAGCGGTTCGCGGTTTCTGACGTAACGATACACGAGCTGTCGACCCTCGGGAGTGATCTGCGTGAATTGAGCGCCGAAGCCCGGCTTGCCATCACCCCCGTCCGCTGTATCGCGCGTCCAACGTACGACGCCCAGCGCCTCGAACTCGTAGCCACCCGGCATCGACACCCGCAGCGACAGATTCTGACCGATGGGTGGGATTTGATAGGTCGCAATGAAGATGCCGCCCGAATCGATGACGTCGTTGCCACTCAGGCCCTTGTAGAAATTCGTGCCGCTGTGCGCGCCGAGCTCGGCCTCCAAGCGCAACGTGCCCGGCGGCACGTGAGGTACTGGGGGCGGAGCGCCGGGCGCGGGCGCAGGCGCACGAGCGGGCTGCGGTTGCTGAAAGCCAGGTGCGGCTGCGGCCGGCGCTTGATACGGCGCTGCCGCGGGCGCAGCCGGCGCTTGATACGGCGCTGCCGCGGGCGCACCCGGTGCTGGATCTCCGGGCGTTGCCAGTGGCGGGTATTGGGCAGCCGCGGGCGCTGGATACGGCGCGGGAGGCACGTAGGCGGGCGCCGGAGCCGCTTGCGGCTGCCAGGCTTGCGGCGGAGGCTGCGCGGCGTTCGGTGCGTAGGCCGCGGGCTGCGGCGCGGGTGGCGGAAATCCTTGCCCCGGATTTCCGGCGCTCGTGCCGGCGGCCTGGGCCGCTTGCGACAATTGGTGAATCAAGCCGAGTGAGCCGGCAATCGCCTCCAGCGCGTGATCGACTGCCGGGTGCTGGCCAGAGCTTTGTTGAAGTGTGGCGAGCGCGTGTCGTGTCGCAGCGAGCGCAGCGGCACCGGCTTCAGCGGCCGCCGCACCGTGGCTAGCTTCGATCCGATGCAGCGCGCTCATTGCTTGAGCGACCGGCTCGGCCACGGCGATCAAATGCGGAGGGACACCGGGGCTCTGCAGCGCGCCCAGACCACGAGCCAGATTTTCACGCGCAGCACGGGCTGCCGAAACGGGATCGGACATCCAAACTCCTCCAAAGAAGGCAGAGTCTATCATTGGGGTTCCCGATTCCAAGCGTTCGATCCGCGCTCACCACTTCGCTACAGGGGCTCGCTACGGTTATCGGGGGACGCGACCCACTCTCAGCGCGACGGCTTCGGCCAGCGCGTGACCATCGAGCTGCTCGGCCTCGAAGCCATCGCCTTCGGAGTCCCGGTCTTCTTCCGTCACTGCTCCGTCGTCGTCCAAGAGCGCGCGCTCGACCGCGATTGCGCCGTCCCCGGTGCGGATCACGAGCGTGCCGGGCCGGCCGATGACGGCCGCCTCGCCCGCTACCAGGGCGCTCACGAAATCAGTGGCCGGTTTCGCCCGAGTTACGAAGAAGCGCAGCCCGCCGACCTCCACGGCCAAGCCGGGCACTGGTGAAATCGCGCGTATTCGCCGCAGAACACGCGCACTGGGCCAAGTCCAATCCACCCCTAACTCCCGGCCGGTCGGCTCGGGCGCCCACGTGGCAGCTTGCTCGTGTTGCGCGGTGGGCGTGGGGGGATGGGAGCGCGCGAAGCGCCCCACCCCCTCCCTCAAGAGAGCGAGCGAAGGGCGATCGAGGGCGCGTGCCAGCTGCCAAGAGTTTCGTTCCCCTACCGGGATCGCCCGCTGCAGCAGGATGGTGCCAGTGTCGTACTCTGGAGCCAAGGTATGTAAGGTGACGCCCGTTTCCTGGTCGCCGCTGTCGATGCTCCAATAATAAGGATTGGGACCGCGGTGGCGCGGGAGCAGCGACGGATGCACGCCGATGCCACCCAGGGGCGCGGCGTTCAGCCAAGCCGCCGGCAAGAGCCGCGTCCAGAACCAACTCACGATCAGCGCCGGCTGGGCGCGCGCGAGGGCTTGCTCGATCTGCGCGTTCAGCTGGTCGCGTGGAGCACCCAGGGCGTCGAGCAGTGATGCGGGCGCGAGCTTTCGTGCGACGCGCCGGCGGCCGGGGGCGGAAAGCGGCGAGAGCACGCAAGGGTCGAGCTCGTGGCCATCGCGCATCAATAAGTAGGCGCCCAGCGGCAGCCCGAAATAGCCGACCTTCACCTGACCTCGCCCGGGAGTGTGCCGAAAAGTTGTGCCTTCACCAAGCTCCCTGTTAACCACGGTCCGATGGAATTCGGCGGAAAAAGTCGCGCCTTTCGTCCGACATTGCGCGAGGGCAGCCGCTTCGATCCCACGGCCTCGAACCGCCCGATCTTGACCTTCGAGGGCGTACACAAGGCATATCGCGCCGATTGTCCGGTGCTGCGCGGGCTAGAGCTCGAGATCGCCCGCGGTGAGTTCGTGTTCATTACTGGGCCCTCGGGCGCCGGCAAGAGCACGCTGCTGCGCTTGCTCTATGCCGCCGAGAGCGTGGATGCCGGACGAATTCTGTTCTTGGGCCGGGAAATTGGCCGGCTCACGGACGACTCGATCCCGTTTTTGCGCCGCAATATCGGCATCATCTTCCAAGACTTCAAGCTGGTGAAGAACTGGAGCGTGCTCGACAACGTGGCCTTGCCGCTGGAGGTGCTCGGCCTGCCGCAGCGGGTGATCCGCACGCGCGTCGGTGAGGCGCTCGAGCGCGTGGGCCTTTCCGGTCGCGGCTCGGATTTGGCCAGCGTGCTGTCGGGCGGCGAGCAACAGCGCGTGGCCGTCGCTCGCGCGATCGTCGCCGAACCCGCACTTTTGCTCGCTGACGAGCCGACCGGCAACCTCGATCCGCTGCTCGCGGTCGACATCTTGGGCTTACTCGAAGACATCAACGAAACTGGCGTCACGGTGCTCTTCGCGACCCACGATCGGTCGCTGCTCGACGTGCGCCCGCGGCGCGTGGTCGTACTCGACGAGGGGAAGGCCACCGACGTGCCGAACGGCCTGGACGAAGCCTCGGGATTGGTCGGCAGACGGGTGGCGTGAAGGAACGCAAATGACTCCCATCGAACGAGCGTGGCGCGGCACCAAAAACGATTGGCGGCTGCACGCCTTGAGTGTCTTTTCGGTGGCCGTGGCCTTCGTGTGCTTGGCTTCGGCGCTGCTCGTCGTGGTCAACGTGAGCCACGTGCGCGATCGCTGGTCGAGCACTGGGCGCGCCTCGGTATACTTGAAAAAAGGCGCAGAGCGCGAGCAGATCGCCACCATTCAGCGCGCGCTGCGCGCGAGCGACGGCGTGACCGACGTCAAGTTCGTGTCCAGCGAAGATGCGCGCCACGAGCTGACGGGTCAGAGCGACGACCCCATCATCGACTCGCTGCCGAGCGAAGCCTTTCCTGCGTCGCTCGAGGTGAGCGTGCACAGTGAGCTTGCCGCGGGCAGGCTCGAAAAGCTCGCCGAGCAGCTGGGCACGCTGCCCGCGGTCGACCGCGTCGAGACGTACGCGGCGTGGAGCGATCGCTTGGCTGCGCTGCTCGCCGGCGGCGTGACGGCTTCCGGGCTGCTCGCGCTGGTCGTGCTGTGCGCGGTGGTCAGCGTGGTCTCTTCCACGATCCGCCTCACGCTGCAGCGCCGCCGGATCGAGATCGAAGTGTTGAAGCTGGTGGGCGCGACCGACGATTACGTGCGCCGCCCGTACGTGGTCGAGGGCGCCGTGCAAGGCGCGCTCGGCGCCACCCTCGCGCTGCTCTTGCTGGGCAGCTTGTTTGCGATCGTGATCAGCCGCTTCGACGCGAGCTTTGCCCTCTTGCTCGGCATGACTCCCTCGTTCTTGCCGTGGACCTTGGCGCTTTCGCTGGTCGTCGCGGGCGGCGTGCTCGGCGCGCTGGCTGCGCTGCTCAGCGTTCGCAGGTTGCTCAGCGCATGAAGCCACTTCGGCTGAGCTCAGCTCTGGGCGTGCTCTTGCTCGCGGCCAGCGCGGCGGCGATCGGCGCGCCCGCAGATGCCGCTCAGGCGCCTCAGGTCGACGATCAAACCGATCCGTCCGAGGTCGCCGAGAGCGCGTCTCCGCTGAGCAATCCCAGCGCGGTCCAGCGCGACCTGGGCGGCGACGCCGAACGGCGTTTGAACGAGCTCAATCGCCAGAGCCAGGCGGCGAAAGCCGAGCTCGAGCGACTCGCCAAAGAAACGGACAGCGCGCACGCGCGCACGGTCATGCGCGGGCGCGTCTATGTGCGTCTGGCCCGGGCTGGCTTATTGCCCGTGGGCGGCGGCTTCGATGCCTTGGTCGAACACGCGGTCGAGCTCGAGCGCTTGCGCAACGCCATTGGTCGCGATCTGAAGCTGGAACGCGAGCTGAGCGCGCGCCGCGTCGCGCTCGGTCGCGATTTGCTGGAGCTCGAAGCGCGCCGCTCCACACTCGAGAACGAAGTGCGAGCGATGAGCGTCGCCCAGAGCGCGTTGCTCTCCGAACAGGACCGCGCCAGCGCGTTTGCGCGCGCATTCTCCGGCGGTGTCGGCTCCGCGCACACCGCGGTCTACGGCGCGGGTCCGGCCGATTCCGCGCCGCTCGCTGGCGGCTTTGGCAGCCTCAAAGGGCGCTTGCCCTTCCCGATCACGGGCCGCAGTCTGATCCGCTCGGCTTCGCGCCCCGGCTCCGAGGGCCCCGGCCTCGAAATGTTCGCTCCCGCGGGGTCCGTCGTGCGCGCAGTGCACGCCGGCCGCGTCGCGTTCGCCGACAGCTACGCTGCCTACGGCCGCGCGGTGATCCTCGATCACGGCGCGGGTTACTACACCGTCAGCGCAAACCTGGGCTCGATCGACGTCAAAGTCGGCGACGATTTGCCAGCTGGCATGCGCCTCGGGACGGTCGGCAACAGTGATGGCACGCCGCGCCTGTACTTCGAGATCCGCGCCGGCACGAACACGCTGCCGCCCGCCGAGTGGTTCGGTATTTGAGCGAGCGGCTGCGCGAAATCGCTCAGGTCCACTAAGCTCGCGGCCATGGCTTCGGCCCTGTTCTTGGTGTGCTGTTTGCTGGTCGCGGGTTACCTCGCTCAGCGACTGCGCCGATTGCCCGACAACGCTGCCGAAGTGCTGAACCGATTCGTGATCGATATCTGCGTTCCGGCGACCGTGCTGCGCGTCGTGCCAAAAATGACGGTGACGCCCGCGCTGGGAGTGCTGATCTTGGTGCCCTGGATGATAGCGGGCCTCGCCTACCTCTGCGCACGCCTGGCGCAGCGGTTCTTCGCCGTGGATCGCAGCAGCGGCACTGCTCTGTTCCTCGCGACCGCACTCGGCAACACCTCCTTTCTCGGCTTCCCCCTGTGCAGCGGTCTGCTCGGTGAAGCCTCGCTGCCGTTCGCTGCGGTGTACGACCAGCTCGGATCATTCCTGCTCCTGAGCATCGTGGCGCCGCTCGCGCTCGGCAAAGTCAGCGGCGGGGGCCAGGTGACGCCGCGTGAGCTCGCGCGGCGCGTGCTGGTTTTCCCGCCCTTTTTGGCGCTGATCGTCGCGCTTCTGCCGCTGCCGCACCCGGCCGCGCTGGAGCCGGTGTTGGTTGCCGCTGCGGCGCCATTGGTGCCGCTCGCCATCTTCGCGGTCGGCCTGAAGCTGCGCTTCTCACCACCGCGCCCGGTGCGCGTGTTCGCGCTCGGCCTGGGTTTGAAGTTGTTCGGCTTCCCCGCGATCGCCTGGGGCTTGGCACGCGCGCTCGGAGCTCGAGATCTGCTGTTCCAAGTCGCCGTGCTCGAGACCGCGATGCCCACGATGATCACCGCTGGTGCGCTGATGATGGCCTCTGGTGTGGCAATCGAGCTCGCGGCTTCCTTCGTGAGCTGGGGGTTGATCCTCTCGTTGCTCACGGTGCCAATGTGGGCGCGGGCCCTGCTGCTCGTTCATTGAGCTCTTCGAGCTGCCGCTCCGTCTGGCCAGCGCGCTCGGCTCCTGCTACTCCTAGAGACGATGGTTGGAAGTGGGTTTGGGGGTTGGTGCGCTCGCGGTGTCTGCTTCGGGCTCGTGTTGTCGTTTGCGAGCAAGTCACTGGCGCAATCCAGCGCGAGCTTCCCCGCGCCGCCCACCCCGGGCTCGGCGCCCACTGCCAAGCCCACCCCTGCACCAACGCCCGCGCCGCCGCCCGCAGTCAAGCCCGCACCGCCGCCGCCCGCAGCATCGCCGTCGGCAGTCGAGCCCGCGCCACCGACGCCAAAGGCCGCTCCGCTACCCAACGCCCAGGATGCGAACCCCGCGCTCCCTCCCTCGTCGGCGCCTTCCCCGTTTACTCCGGGGTTCTACCCGGCGCTGCTCCCGTACCGCTCTGGCCTGCCGATTCCGCCGGGCTATCGCGTCGAAGATCGCGCCGCCACGGGCATGATCGGTGGCGGCTTGGCCACGCTGCTCGTCGGTTACGGTACGGCGATCGTGCTCGGCGCGAGCGCCAGTTTCAAAGACGGTACCGGTTGGCTCACGCTGCCGGTGATTGGACCTTGGGCCGCGATCGGAGCGCGCAGCTACCATTGCACGAATGATCCACAGCTCGCGAATCAATGCATCAGCGGCGCGTTCAGCGAAGTGCAAACGATCGCGATTTTGTCGGCCGACGCTGTCGTGCAAGCCACCGGTGCAGTGCTGCTCGTAGCGGGCCTCGCCAGCGGTCACGATGAGCTCGTGCGCACGGACTTGCCCGCCTCGGTGCGAATCTCACCGCGTGCATTGGGCGTGAACGGGTTCGGGATTGGAGTGGACGGGCGCTTCTGAGTGCGTTGGAGAGACGGACGCGCGGCGCCTTTGGCGCGCGGTTGGAGACTCGTGTTTGCGCACGCTCGGACGGTGGCGATTGGCCGCCCGCGCTGAAGCTGAAGGAAAGCATGCGCCTGTTCGGTCAGTTCTCGTAGGTCTCCATCTCATTCGCAGATCGTGATCTGGTCTTCCAAGACTTCGAGCTCGTTTTGGTTCCGGGCATGCGGCTGTATTGTCTTCCGCGCGCCCGGCGCGAGGCGTGCGGCGCTTCGCGCGCACCAAGACCGAGAAGGGGAAGGGAGGCGGCGCGAGGCGTGCGGCGCTTCGCGCGCACCAAGACCGAGAGGGGGAAGGGAGGCGGCTGTACTGTGTTCCGCGCGCCCGGCTCGAGGCGTGCGGCGCTTCGCGCGCACCAAGACCGAGAGGGGAGGCGCGCGGCGCGCGGCGCTGCGCCGGTTTTTGCGCAACTGGTGGCGGGGTCCTGCCGATTCGAGGAGTGCGCGGGCAATCCGCCCGAATGAACCAGGAGAGTTACGCCAATGACCACCCGTGTCGCTGTCGGCGGTCCGCCGACGAGTGTTTATCCGACCACGACCGCTCCGCGAGTCACCCCCGAACCCGCTCGGCCATTCCAACAACTGATGAATGCAGGCTCAGTTGCCATTGTGAATGGTGCCGAAGCGGCGGTCACGCACCTACCAGGCGGCGGAATTTTGGCCGCCGCCATGCGTCCCAGCGCTGCCCACGTTTCACCCACGCTATCAGCCGCGAACCCGTACGGCCCCTCTGCCGCACTCAATCGTGCCGAGGGCCCCACCGGAACTGCCACCTCTGCGCTCGGCACCAACCTCAA
Source organism: Polyangiaceae bacterium (assembly GCA_035688655.1). GTDB lineage: Bacteria > Myxococcota_A > Polyangia > Polyangiales > Polyangiaceae > PMG-095. The sequence goes on from DASSMT010000319.1 coordinate 28,322, forward strand.
CGGCGACCCGAGCTCGGGCGATTCGAGCATCGAACAAGTCATGTCGCAGGATGCCGACCAAAATCTGTACTATCTCAAGCTGCAAGAGCAGATCAGCGCCGAAAGTCGCGGCTATTCTGCGGTTTCAAACGTGCTGAAAGCCCGTCACGACACGATGAAGAACGCGATTGGCAACATCCGATGACTTTTGTGAGGGGTCCCGCGCGCGCCCTCCCTGGAGCTGGC
>DASSMT010000367.1:0-10026 GCA_035688655.1 Polyangiaceae bacterium
GGAGATCTTCGCTCTCCGCGATCAGGTGCACGTGATTGTCTTGTATGGAGTAGTGTACGACGCGAAACCAATCCCGATTGCTATCCCGCAGCCCAGCGAGCAGCGTGCGCGCTACCTGCTGCTTTCGCAAAAGATGCAACCCTGCCCGCAGGGTGATGTGCACCGGGTGCGCTTTGCGGTGCGCGGCTCGCGTACGATGCGGAGTTTGCCGTAAATGCGCTGCTCGCGGTTTACGGCCCGCCCCCCGCCGCGCGCCCCCACGCCGCTTCGGTACGGGAAATGAGAGCGAGAGTTGATTGGCACTCATGCTGGCCTCACCCTCAACCAATGATAGCGAAAAGCGGCTATTACGCAAGCGAAACTCCAATCTTTCGCAGTCTAGATTGGCATTCTGTCGCGGCCGGCGGCGTTCTCCGCGTCGTCCGCGCACGAATAAATATGGCCCGAATCAAACAACGACGAAGTGGACGCGACGGTGGAGCGCAGTGAACCACGTGACCTCCTTGATTGACGGTTCAAGATGTTTTCTCGCCCCCGCGCGAGCAGACGAACTACTGATCGGCGCACTCGTGGCGCTGGGTGCGTTCCCTCGCGTGAGTCGTCAAGGATGGCCTGTCGGTGCTCGCCCTGCTGATGATCGGCTGGAGCGTGATCGGCTTCAGCAACGACACGCCCTTTCCGGGGTTCAGCGCGCTAGCTGCCACGTTCGCGGGCGATCGCGCGGCGAGCAGTGGCGGGCCGATGAAGTCACTGTGCACCCGGGCGAGCCATGTTTCACTTGCTCGAAACAGTCGAGCATGGCTTGCGCCGTTGGGATCTGGGCGCGATTGTCGATACTTCACGAGCGCGATGGGCAAGACCCAGGCACAGGTCAGCCGCCGCACTAGCGATGGTCGGCGCCGTGGGAGAAGGCAATCTGCTCGCCGGAAGTGGCGTGACGAGGCCACCGCGGGCCATGACGTGTGATCTTTCGATGGCCACGCGTGCCTGCGCGCCGCGGCGTAGCCTTCGGCGCGACGCCGAAGGCTGGGTGAAAACGCGATGCCCCTCTGTGACCATCAAACCTGAAGCAGGACACCGCGCGCGGGTTCGCCCGTTGCGCGCTGCAAAGCTCTCACGTAGAGCTGGAGCTGCTCGGCGTATGCGCCTTCCGTCGACACGACCGCGTCGGTCTTGAAGTCGACGACCAGCCACTCGTTCGCCGTGCGATAGGCCAAGTCGATCACGCCCTCGGCAACGGTGCCATCGCTGAGTTGCTCGGAGATGGCTACTTCGCGGTACACGTCGCTGGACGCGGCAGCGGCGCGCAGGACTGGATGTGAAAGTGCGGCGAGGGCAGCATCGACGGCGGACGAGACTTCCGCTTCGGTTGCGGCGATCAGGCGCCCGAGGGAGCTCGAAAGAGCGCTCAGTGCCTGGCGATCGGCGTCGAAGGGCGCATGAGCCAAGAGCGCATGCACGAGTGTCCCGAAGCGCGGTCCCCGCGGTCGAAGCGCGCGGTCGAGCTCGGTGCGTTCGACCACGGCGCTGGCAGAAGCCGCCGACAGTTCTTGGGCGAGGCCGGTCATCGTGCGAGCAACGACGCTCGGGCGACTGCTGCTTTCGAGCGTGCGCTTTCGGTCTTCCTGCCAGGCGGCATAGCGAGCCATGCCCTCTTTGGAAAGGGCTGCCTCGCTGAGCAACCTTTGTTGGCGCACGCCGCTCAACACCTGAACGCGCAAGCGCAACAGCGCGGGATCCCACCAGACCACCGGATTTCCAGCCTCGGAGCGGTGGAGCCCGGGCATCACCGAGTCTTCCGGAGTGGCTCGGCATTCGGCAGAGCGACTGAGTACGCTATCGGGTCCAAAGGCGGGACAACCGGGAGCAGGGCTCGCTTCTCTGCGCTGCGCGCCTTCGGGATAGAGCGCAGGCGCCAGCGCGTCACACCAACCGATGTCCACGTTGCGTGCGCTCGCATCCCCGAACGTGGGCACCACCAGCAAATCGCGAGCTCGCGTTGCCGCAACATAGCTGAGTCGCACGAGCTCGGCGTCGTCGTGGCGGCGCGCCAGCTCTTCGTTCTCGATCAGCTCGAGCGGCCGGCAATTGCACAGCGCGTGCGCGCTGAGCCGGCGCAGCGGATCGATGTAGCGCAGCGCTCGGTTCGTCTTGAGCGGGGCGGTCGGATCGCACAGAATGACGACCGGGAACTCGAGGCCTTTGGCCTTGTGCACGGTCATCAAGCGCACCCCTTCCGTGCCTTCTTCGACGATTGGCGCTTCGGCACCCTGTCCGCGCTCCGCTTGTTCCGAGAGCGCTTCGACGAACGCACGAAAAGAGGTGCCGCCACGGCTGTCGAAATTGCGCGCCAAGTCGACGATCGCGATCGCATTGGCCAACGCCTGCTCCCCGCTCGGCCACATCGCGAGTGAGGCGTGCGCGCGGGTCTCGGACAACAAGCGCTCGACGGTATCGGCGGTGGACCGGCGATTGCGCTCCAGGTGCAGGGAGCGCAACAGTTCGAGGCCGTCGATGACCGCGGGGTGCTTTTCGCGGGCAGCGTCGTCGAAGCGCTGCATTGGGCGCAGGCGCGCGAAGTCATGACGAAAGCACAAGATTTCTTCGTCGCTGACGGCCAACAGCGGGCCACGGAGCACGGCGTACACGCTGAGCTCGTCATCCGGCCATTCGATGGCTTCCAACGCGGAACGCAGCGCCACCACTTCTTCGCGATCGTGGAACGAGCGACCGCCGACCAAGATGTGTGGAATTCTGCGTGCCTCGAGCGAGTGGACGTAGGGCCGCGTGGTATCGCCGTCCCAAGCCGAATAGAAGCGCTTGAACAAAAGGCAGATGTGGCGCGGCTTGATCGGCACGAGCGCGCCCTCGTCTTCGACCTGAAAGCCGCTGCTTTGCAGCAGCCACTCCACGAAGCCGCCGACGGCTTGAGGGAACGAGCGCGACAGTGCGGCCTTGGTCGGCTTGAACCAAGTGCCATATGGCTCGGGCACGGGCAAAGCAATCACGCTCGGTTGCGACTGGAGCTCCGGTCGATGCTCGGCGAGCGCGACATAGCGTGCCTGGCTGCCGTCGGCCGACTCGACCATGGCCCGTGAAAAAGCCGCGTTCACCGCGGCTTGAATCGCAGGCAGCGAGCGAAAGTTGGTCGTCAGATGCAAGAGCTCCGCTCCCTGTGCCAAGAGCTCGGCCTTGACGCGCTCGTAGAGCGTCACTTCCGCGCGGCGAAAGCGATAGATGGCTTGTTTCGGATCGCCGACCACGAACAGCTTGCCCGGGGTGATCCGCACCTGTCGATAGTCGGCCGTCTCGGGCGAGTCGCTGGCCAAGAGCAGCAAGATCTCGGCTTGCAGTGGATCGGTATCCTGAAACTCATCGATGAACAGATGCGTGAATCGACGCTGGAGCTGCTCGCGGACCGCGCGGTTGTCTTTGATCAGGTCGCGGGTGAAACACAGCAAGTCCACGAAATCGAGCGCACCGCGGCGCCGCTTCAGCTGCTCGCGCTCCGCCACCACCGCCAGCAATTCTTCGCGCAGATGCGCGGCCAAGTCGGCATCGGCCAAGGCCGAGAACCGTTCCAGGCTGGCCTTGACCTCGTCGCGCTCGTTCACTACGGCATTGCGATCCAGGTCTGGACCGTACAACCTGCCCGAACCAACGTCGGACAATGCGCGCTTCTTCGTGCGCAAAAACTCCGCAAACTCGAGTTCGAGCGCGTCGTAGTCGCGCCTTTGAACCCGCTCGCGCGCATCCAGAGCGTCGACGAAGGTTTGAAATTCGGCCAGCGCGCGCGAAAGTCTATCGGACGGCCTGTGCGCGAGCGGCACGAAGCTGCCGAGGCCGCGAAAGCGCTCCACGAGCTCGTCGATCAGCGGCTCGCGCTCGAAGTCGGGAAAAGTCCAGGGCGCGTCGAAGTCGCGATATTCGACCAGATCGCGACAGGCGCGCAGCAGCTCGTCCCGCGGAGTACTTCGCTCGGCGCGCCAGCTGCGCCGGCGCAGCATGCGGCGCAGGCCTTCACCCGGGACGGACAGCGCGCGTTCGAACCAATTGCGAAACGCCTCTTCCAGAAGCGCTTCGGCGGCGGATTCGTCGAGCACTTCGAATTTCGGATCGATGCCGGCGTCGACCGGGCGTTCACGCAGCAGATCGGCACAAAAGCCGTGGATGGTGTTGATGTGCGCGACCTCGAGCGCGGCCAGCGCGCGCTCGAGGTGGGCGCGCTCTTCGCTCCCGCTCGCCTCGTGGCGTGCGCGGTCGAGCTCGGCGCGCAGCCGTAGCTTCATCTCACCCGCGGCTTTTTCGGTGAAAGTGACGGCCACCACGCGATCCAAGCTGGTCTTACCCGAGCGGATGACGGCCGTGATGCGCGAGATCAGCGCGGTCGTCTTGCCGGTTCCAGCGGCCGCCTCGACCACCAGCGTCTTGTCCAGCTCGCTTGCGATGACTTCGCGCGCGCGCGCGTCGACCAGGGTGCTCATGGCAACGCTCGCAGTTTGAGCAGCGGATCGAGGCGACGCTGGTCTTTTCGATCCACGCGCTCTCGCTCGTAGGGGCCACAGATGCTCAGAAACTCGCACTGCTCGCAGTCTTTTTCGGCGGGCGCCGCGGGGAAGAACCCCTGCTCGAACGACGCTGCCACGGTCAGGTGCACCGCTTCAGCGGCAGCTCGCGCGGCCTCTGCCAGCGGGACCTCGTGGCGCTCGAACTCGCCACGCGACGTGCAGTAGAAGGCGTTGCCGCCGGTGATGGTTCGCTGCGGATAGAGCTTCTCCAAAACCAAGGCGTACAGGCTCGGTTGCAGCGCTCGTCCGCCGCGCACCACCCCGCCCGCACTCGGTGGCGCCCCCGTCTTGTAGTCCGTGGCGCGCAGATACTCGCCACTCTGTTCGATGGCATCGATCACGCCCCGCAGCGGCAGCCCGAAGTCGAGCACCACCGGTGGCTCGGGCCCGGCCGCCGATCCACGCCTGAGCTGGCCGAATTCGTACTCGAACGCGCACGGCTCCCAACCACCCTCACGGGTGATGCGCAGCCAGTGCAGCAGATCGGCACGAATATCCACGATCGCATCATCCCAAACGCGCGCAATCACCGGCGAAAGCTTGTCGCGCCACTCGCTCTCTTTTTCAGCGACGGTGGCCAGCACGATTCGTCGCGCCTCCGCGAAATCCGTGCTCGGAGAGAACGAGTTCTGCTCGTGTAAGGCGACACCCACGCTGCGCAGGAGCTCGTGAATCAAGAGCCCGCGCGTGGCCGGATCCAGCTCCTCGACCGCCACCGCCTCCCGACGAGCGCTCAAGCCGACGACGGTCGACAAGTAGAAGCGATACGGACACGCCGCATACTTCTCCAGCGCGGTGACGGCAAACCCGCGTTCGAGCAAACGGGCGTGACGCGCGTGCAGAGCTTGGCGCGCGCCCGAGCCTGGGTCGACCAAGCCGTCCACGTTGCGCCACTCCGGTCGCCAGCGACGCGCCCGAAATTGCAGCGCTCGACGCAGGCGCGGACTCGCGCCGAGCAAGTAGTGGGCAGCGCCGTCGACTTCTTTCTTGGCGCCGGTCAGCAGCTGACGCAAAACTGCCAAATCGTATTCGGCGTCGTCGATCGCGAGCTCCGGCTGTGCAGGCGCGGGCCAGCCGATGCGGGTTTGACTGGTTTCGTCCGCACGGCGCACCAATTCACCGAAACCGGGCAGACGCCCCTCCGCGGCGCGAATCGCCTCGAGTGCGTAGAACGAGGGCACTCGGGGGCGGGCTTTGTCGCTCTCGAAGCGCGGATACGAAAGCACGACGCGTCTCCGCGCGGCTCCAACGGCAAGCGCCAGTGCCGAGCGTTCACTTTCCACCCTCCTTTCCTGCGTCTCCAAATGCTCGCTGATTTGCGCACGCTGCTCGTCCGACAATAGCGGGTCTTCGACCACGCGCTGCGGGAACAGCTTTTCGGCCAAGCCCGGCACGAACACCACATCGAAGACTCGCCCCCTCACCTCGTCTACGGTGGCCACCAACACCTCACCGCCTTTTTCGGAGTTGAGGGGCGACGGGATCTCCGCCAGGCGCTCCGAGAGCACCGAGAGCACGTCCGTCAACCCGACCGGACCGACTTCGCGCACGATCTCGAGCTGAGCGAGCACACTACGAATCGGCCCTGGCGCGTCGATCGTGAGCTCCGCGAGCTCGTTCAGCGCATCGAGCCATGTTCCCCAAGTCGCCGTGCGCGGCAGCGTGCCGAGCCTATCCACGATCGGTAAGGCGAACGTGCGCAGCGCCTCGAGGGTAGCGAGCTCGCGCTCGGCCGTGCGGCGCTCGCGCTCGTTTGCTTTTTGCGCACGCTCCGCGAGCGCGCGGCAATATCCGTCGAGCCGGCGGTGCCAGCGCCCGGCTCCGCCGATGACAGCGGCATCCACCAGCAGCGACTCCCAACGTCGGGGTAAGAGCAACGATTGAGTCGCACGTGGCTCGGCGGGCTCCGAAACCGTCGACGGCACGCGCAGCACCCGGAGCGTCTCGTCGTCACTGGGCAGGTCGAGACTGCTCTCGCCCTCGGGAGCGGCAACCACCGACTCGTTGCGTCTCGGGAGCACATCGAGCGACAAATATTCGGCAAAGCGCGTGGCGCTGATGCCCTCCGCCGCGCACTCGAGCAAGACCAAGAACGCGCGCCCGCCGGGCGCAGGCCGCGCCGCGTCACGGCTGAAATGCGCGGGGATCGCGGCGCGCCGCAGGGCCTCGAGCAGATGCGTGCGGTAGTGGAACGGAGAGCGCAGCACGATCGCCATCTGGTCGAAGGGCACGCCCCGTTCAGCCTCTGCCAAAATGCGCCGCGCGATTTCGACCGCCTCGCGGGACTCGCCCGGAGCGCTCAGAATCGACACGCTGTCATCCGCTTCGAGGTTCTCTCGGACGAGCGGCTCGTTCGTCGAAAATAGGTTTGCTTGCAGTCGACTCAGCGCCGCGGGCGACGTCGAAGGCTCCGTCGCTGCGACGTTCGTCAGCGCTTGCCCGCGATTGTCGCCGTGCGGGCCGAAGCGAGCCCGCAGGGCGGCGCCCGCGCCGTGCGGGGGCAAGCTCGCGAACGCGCGCGGTGCGCGCTGCAGCAGCGCCAGCAAAAGCCGCCGCTCCAGCTCTGTCTTCGGGCTGAGATCGAAGACGCACAGCGGCAGGCCGACCGGCGCGGTCCCCGAACTTTCCACGAGCTCGATCGCGACGCGGAATAGGCCCGCACGGTCGGTCAGCGAGAGGCCCGAAAGCGTCGTCCGATAATGGCTGTACAGCTCACCGAGCTCGTCCGGCACCGCGGCTGGCTCGACACCTGCCAGCCCGAGCTCGGAGAAGGTCCGTAGCAAAGCGCTCGGCAAGCCGGGGCGATCCCCGATTCGATCCAGGCGCCCGAGCGCTCGCCGCGCCCCGAGCTCAGCGACCACCCGAACGCACACGGCCTCCAGCGCGAGGGGCGGCGCCAAGGTCAGACCCCGCTCGGCGAGCCGCAATGCGGAGAGCCGCACTGCAAGCGACCCGAGCGACTCCATCGCCCAACCGAACACAGCGCCGCGCTGCTTCGTCGCCGCTCGCAGCAGACCGTTGCCCGCCTCCAAGGTCGGCGCGAGCACGAGCAATGGCTGGGCCGACGGCTGAGTGAAAAGCCAGCGCAGCGCCTGACCGAACCGCACCTCAGCGTGAGGAGATTCAATCAGCCTGACCATCCGGCGGCAGTATCATCCGCCGCGGGCGACGGTCTAGCGCAATCGCTGTGACTCTTTAGTTTAAGACCGGCGTCCCCGCGGTGCACACGAAGGAGTCGCCGGTCGCCGCAGCCGCGCAGCTGGCCGACTTGATCGCCACGCACGCGATCGCCGGGCACACGCCCGACTCCATGCATTTGGCGTCGAGATAGGCTTGGCGCGCCTTCCTGGCGGCGTCCGTATAAACACCCTTGGCGTTGACGAGCACCGCACAACCGCAGCCGAGTGGTTCCACCGTCGAGCTGGGACTGCACTGGTCCGTGGCATCCCGGTCGCAGACGCGCGCTTTCTCGAGCAGACCTTGGAACTGCTGCTTGAGCTTCGCGCAATCGCTGTCGCCGCCGGAGCCCGCACTGGCTCCCGCGTTGCCCGCCGCGCCGCCGCCAGCGCTCGTCCCGCCTTCGCTGGGGGCGCCGCCGTCACCTGCGTTCGAGCTGCCCGCCGAGCTCGCTTGTCCAGCGCTTGCGTCACCGGCTGCGCCCGCGAGCGAACCGCCGTCGTTGCTGGAAAAACTGGCGCCGCCGCAGGCGACGCAACCGATCACCAGCAGCAAGGATACATGGAACTTGAACATCGGGTCCTCTCGAAGATTCGAGCCAAAGTAAGCACTACCCTGATCGAGTACCGTGACCCAGCGACTGGCAGTCAGCAAGTGACGGAAAAACGCACGAGCAAATGCCTTGTGTGATTTTTCATCTGACGACTTTCAGACTCGTCGGCGGCAGCAGTGTGCGGCTGCGGGAGTCGTCACACACTGTCGGTGTATCGAGGTAGAGCGCGCAGGGATTTCGGCTAGGCCGGCTTGCTCGTGTGCGGGGTGCCCTTCTTGCTCAGCTGCATGATGGACGTGCCGATCAACACGCGGTCGTTCTCTTTGAGCTTCGTCTTGTCCCGCAGCTGGAAGCCATTGACGAACGTGCCATTGGTCGCAGAAAGATTCTCGAGCACGACTCCGTCTTGGAACACGCTCAGTCTGGCATGCATTCGTGACACCATCTCTTCGACCAACACCAAGCCCAACTCGGCGTTGCGGCCAATCTCCAGCGTCTCGCCCACGATCAGACCGAGCTCACTATCCGCATATTTGCCCGTGAGAAAGCGCAGCACCCAATCGCCCGGACTCGGAATTTGCTGGTTCGTGTCGGGCTCCGGCCCCTTCAGCATTACCGGAACGAACGAATGCCGTCCGTGCCCCTGCTCCAGGGCTTGCGCCAGCTCCTCCGCGCTCGAATAACGATCGACGGGACTCCGTTGCAGGCAGCGAGTGATCACCCGCAGCAGATCGTTCGGTACGTTCGTGCGCAGTTCGCGTACGGGTCGCGGCGGTTGGGTCAAGATCTGGCCCAAGATCGCCAGCGCATTTTCGCCTGCGAACGGCAGCGCGAGCGTCAAAAGCTCATAACAGATGACCCCGAGCGACCAGATGTCGCTGGCGAAGCCGACCGTCGCCGGCTGACTGAGCTGCTCGGGAGACATGTAGGCGATGCTGCCGAGCGAGCCTTCTTTGGCGCTCGCTCGCGCAACGCCGAAGCTCTTGTCGACCGCGGGATGCTTGGAGATCCCCAGATCGATCACTTTGACGACGTTGCGCCCGCTGTCGGTGGCACACAAGAACAAATTGGCCGGCTTCAAGTCACGCAGGACCGTCCCTTGTCGATGCAAGGCCGCGACACCGATGCACGCCTCACGCATGTAGCTCAGGATCTCTGCGACTTCGAGCGGCGCGTTGCGCTCTGCCATCAGGGCGCCCAAATCGAGCCCGCGCATGTACTCCATCACGATGAACGGCAGACCCGAATCCGCTCGCGACCAGTCTCTTCCGTCTGCGCTCTGCACCGCAAAACCACAATCGTAAATGCTGACCACGTGCGGCTCGCTGATCCGAGCAGCTGCGCACGCCTCACGCAAGAAGCGCTCGACCGAGCTCGGCTCGTGCAGCGGGCGGTTCATGATCTTGATTGCAACCGTGCGCCGCAGCGACCATTGCCGAGCCCTGAGCAGCGTCCCCGCGCCGCCCGCCGCGATCAGGCCGAGGATCTCGTATTCGCCGAGAAGCGTCGCCCCAATCTGCGGAAGCTCCGAGGGGTTCTCGTCGCCGGACATGGCCACTGACCTTACGTCACGTGTTCAGCGCAGGCAACGCGCGCGCGCAGCACGCGCCGGTTGTTTCGTGGGACAAATTTCAGCACTATCGCGCTGCGAGACGCTGCGATCGAGCTGCGATCGACCCGGCGCAAAATCTCGGGTAAAAGCCAACCTCACTCTCTCGCTTTAGCCTG
>DASSMT010000398.1:0-5033 GCA_035688655.1 Polyangiaceae bacterium
CGCTCGCCACCATGCAAGCGCCGAGCATCGACGGTAAGAAGGTCGTGCTGCTCAACATCTTGCGCGCGGGCACCGGCATGGTCGAAGGCATGCTGCGGATCTTGCCCTCGGCTCGCGTGGGGAGCATTGGCCTGTATCGCGATCCGGAGACCCTGGGCGCGGTCGAATACTACTTCAAGCTGCCGAGCGACATGGCCGACCGCGACGTGATCGTCGTCGACCCGATGCTCGCCACCGGCAACAGCGCGGTGGCTGCGGTCGATCGCGTGAAAACCGCGAATCCGCGCTCGATCAAATTCGTGTGCTTGCTTGCTGCGCCCGAGGGCCTGGCGAACTTCCACGAGGCGCACCCGGACGTGCCGGTGTGGACGGCGGCGGTCGATAGCCATCTGAACGAACATGGCTACATCGTCCCGGGCTTGGGTGACGCGGGCGACCGACTATTTGGTACCAAGTGAACGGCGCTTCACCGGGAAGGCCCGGCTCACCACTCGAGCAATAGCTCGGCGCTGAATTCGTCGCGGCTCGCGATTCGCACGCGCCCGTTCACTCCCGCGTGGCTCATCGTGCCCTCGAATACACCGACATGGTGGCTGTCCAAGAAGTGCGGCACATTTTCCAGATTGACCACGCATGCCCGGTCGGCTTTTGCAGTCACGGCGCAGCGGCTCGGGCGAATGTTGACCGCGTACGTGTTGGCAACCGCTTCGATCACGGCATGAACGCCGATCGCCGAACCGAGGGTGACCTTTCCCAGCACTGATTGGGCGAGCACTGCCGGCCCGACCGCACCGATGGCGCGCAACCCTTCTCGAAGCGAGAGGTTCGGATGAAATTGCGCCGCCGCGGCAACCAACAGCGGTGCAAACTCTGCGATCGGATAGAAGCCGAACGGCAGATAGCGCTCGCGCGTGCCCGACAAGACCACGCCTCGACGCTTGGCGCCATCGAGCAGCCCCAAGAAGAACATGCCCGCGATCGTCGAATCAGCGGAAATGAGCGACAACGCTCGGGAAGCGTCGAGTGGCGCATGCCACGGCGGGTCGCGAAAACGAGTCACGTCGCTGTCGATGCGCGAGGAGAGCGGGAAGAGCACCATGAGTCGCCTGACACGTTAGCATATCCCTTTCCGTTGCCGCAGTTGAGGCTATGCTTTCAGCTAGACACTCTTGGCTTCTCCAGATGACATCGTGTGTCCGTTTCCGGCATTGCCGGACGCGATCGGCGCGTTGACGCACGTGCGCGGTACTCTGCTCGCGTCGTCGATCCAATCACTCCGTTCCCGCGGACTGTTCGAGCGCTACTCTGCACTGCTCTCGAACAGCCATCGCGATCGCGTGCTCAATAGTGTTGCGGGTGAGTGGCTCAGCACCGAAATCGCGCTCGCCCATTACTCCGCTTGTGACGGCTTGCAATTGCCGGCGGACCAGCAGGTTGCCATGGGTCATGAGGTTTCACGGCGGATGCACGAAACCTTTTTGGGTTTGATCGTGAAGATGGCGCGCGGGTTTGGCGTCACGCCCTGGGTGGTGTTTCCCAAAATCAACTCGCTGTACCTGCGCATGTTCCGCGGCGGTGGCATCCAGATCACGCGGCTCGGCCCCAAAGACGCCAGAGTCCAAACGCTCGGGCTCGTACTCTTGCGCATCGCCTACTTTCGCAACGCCTACCTCGGCATGTACGAAGCGGGTGTTGCCATGTTCGCGTCCAATGTTCAAGTTCGCCCGCTCTCGCTGGCCGCGTCGGCGCCGGACAAGGATTTCGTGCTCCACGTGCGCTGGGAGTGAGCGGCGCATCACTGCGAGCGCAGGATTCCGGGCGCATTGGTCTTCGCCCAGGCGGCGAAGATTTTAATCACTGCGGAGCTGCCGAACTCGGAATAGTGACTCTTCTGATCGCGAAATAACGGCATGCCGTCGCGCAGCAACGAGCAGCGCTTGCCCTGGCAAAATACCGCATTTTGATCGAAGAACGCGAGCTTCGGATGAGTGCGGGAGAGCTCGGCGATGACCGGCGCGAATTGAGCGTCGAGCTCGGCGCGTGCCGCCGGGTCGAGGTCGCAAGCCAGCGCTCGGGGCCGAAGCGGGCGAGAAAAGCAGCCACGCAGGTCACGGTGGTTGGCGCGAAGGTGCGGCACGAACACGATCACCTGGACGCCGTGACTCTCCAAGAACGCGATGCGCTTCTCCAAATTCGGGATGAAATCGCCATCGTAGGCATACGTGAGCCCATCGATGATCGCATATTCGACGCTGCCCGAGCGCGTCACGATGTCGTCGATCAGCTGCCGCTGATGCAGCGGGCGCTCCGCGTTGCAGGCGTAGCGTCGGTCGAACACTGGGTTGTGCTCGGCGTAGCCCATGTCCGCGCTGCACGAACCAATCGAGAGCACGGTATTTCCCCGAAGATCCGGGTCATTGATCAAGCCCGGATACAGGTGATTGGCATAACTGTTCCCGAGCACCAGCACTCTGGGAGGGGCGTCTCGGTTGAGCATGCAAAACCACGCGCTGTAGGCGCGCGCCTCCGGAAACGGGTAGCGAGACTTGCACAACGAGTTGTTCTCGTAGGGCCACGGCGCAAATTGCGTCTCGAACCGTTGTGCGGCACCTGCGACTGCTCGGCGTGGTAGGCCATGGGCTTCGAAGGTGGCGAAACCGGCAATGCCGATCGCTGCCATGCCCGTGACCAACGCGGGAACCCGCCAGCGACTCGCGATTCGAACGTTGCGCAGCGGGCGTTCGACGAAGCGATAGGTCGCGATTGCGAGGAGTAGCGCACACGAGAGCAGCGTGGCGCGCGTGCGGGTGGGCAGCTCTTCGCCTGCGATGATGCGAGCGAAGGCCAAGAGCGGCCAGTGCCAGAGATACAGCGGGAAGCTGATCAAGCCGATCAGCACGAGCGGGCGTTGCGCCCACAAGCAACGATTGAGCCACGCGCGCGGTCCGGCGGCAATGCTGAGCGCGGTCCCCAGCGTCGCGGGCAGTGCCCACCAACCGGGGAAAGGTCGACTGCTACGGGTGGCATAGAGTCCGAAGCCGAGCAGCGCGGCGCCTGCCGTCGAAGCGGCATGCCTCGCCCACTTCGCACGAGAATCGCTGGCTTCCGTTACGCTCGACGCGAGTCCAGAATAGGCGAGCAGCGCGCCGAGCAAGAGCTCCCACGCGCGAGCAAACGGTAAGTAAAACGCCGAGACCGCGTCGCTCGACGTGCCGTGAATATTCCAAGCGAACGACGCGCAAGCCAGCAGCCCCGCGAAGCGCGGAATGTTCAGCCGGCAGCTCCAAGCAAGCCACAGCGCGAGCGGCCAAACGATGTAAAATTGCTCTTCGATGCCGAGCGACCACAGGTGCAAGAGGGGCTTGGTCTCCGCGGAAGAATCGAAATACCCGCTCTCGCTCCAAAACAAGACGTTGGACACGAAGCCCGCGCCACCCGCGATGTGCTTGCCCAATCGTTCGAACTCGTCGGCAAACAGCGTGAACCAGCCGAAGCCGAAACAAGCGATCGAGACCAGAAGCAGCGCGGGAAAAATCCGCCTCACTCGACGCGAGTAGAAATTGCTCAGACTGAACCGGCCCTCGCTCAAGTCGGCGCCGATGATGCTCGTGATCAAATAGCCTGAAATCACGAAGAACACGTCCACGCCAACGAACCCGCCGGGAAGCGCGGCAGGGAAGGCATGAAAGGCCAGCACCGCGCCAACGGCCACGGCTCGCAGGCCGTCGATGTCGGGACGATAAGAGGGGTGCTTCAGCTGCGTGGGCGCCATGTCGAGAGCGCGCGGAGCGTACTCGGATTCCCGGCCCACCCGCCAATCTCGATTGCTCTGCCGACCGCCTCTCGCAGACACTCCCAAATCGCCGCGCGACAATGCTAGGCTCTTGGGCCCGGTGAGCTTGGAGAAGAAAGCTTGAGACTCAGTAAAGCCATAATCCCGATGGGGCGTCCGCTACACGGTGATCTGCCACTGCAACACGTCACCACGGGAGACGGCGGCACGAGCCGAGTTGCCGCGCTGCAGATCGAAGAGCTGTTGCAGGCCGGCATCGCCCAGGTGGCGCTGATCATATCGCCCCAAAATCAGCGCGTCTTTCAAGAACTCTCCGCACAGTTTGGCGCGGCCTTGGTGGCGGTCGAGCAGCCGGAGCCGCGCGGCTTCGGCGATGCGATACTGCGGGCCGAGTCATGGGTCGCTGGTGAACCGTTCATCGTCCAGGTCTGCGATCACGTCTTCATCACGCACGCCGCAGAGTCGTGCACGCATCAGTTGGTCGAAGTCTTTGCGCGAGAGGAGTGCGCCGTATCGGCCGTGCAGGTGAACGCCGAGAGCCAACTGCCGTACTTCGGCGTGATCGGCGCGTCGCGCGTGAAATCCGCGACGCGCCTCTACAGCATCGACACGGTGATCGAAAAGCCGACACCGACCGTAGCCGAAGAGCGCTGCATCATCCCTGGGCTCCGCCAAGGGACGTACCTCGCGCTGTTCGGCACCCACGCGCTCACACCGCAGGTATTCGACATCTTGCACGAGCAAGAACGCCGGCTCGGGCCGAGCGAGAAGCTCGGTCTCACCGAGACGCTCGCGCAACTGGCCGTCCGCGAGAAGTATTTGGCGCTCGAGGTCGACGGCCAGCGTATCGATCTCGAGAGCCCGTTTGGGCTGCTGCGCGCTCAGCTCGCGCTCGCCCTGTACGGCCAAAGGCGCGAAGAAGTGCTGCGGCTCTTGCTGGAAGAGGTGGCGCGCACCCCCGAAAAGCGAGGGGGACATTGAATCACCGGCTGCTCGAGGCCATCTCGGATCCGTCACAGCAGGCCCGGGTCGGTGTACTGGAAGACTTTGCCGCCGCGGCGAGCTTCGAGGAGTTGTGCGCGGCGGCACGTGCGCTCGACACGTTCGCGCGCGATACGAGCCACAACCTGTACCAACGCGTGCGCGCGATTCTCCAAACCTACGCGCTCTATCGTTACCTGATCCCGGCGCGCAGCGAGCTTTCGCGCGCCGGGCGGATCCCGCACGAGGGACAGGTGCT
>DASSMT010000454.1:0-17042 GCA_035688655.1 Polyangiaceae bacterium
GGCTCGCCCGGCGGTGAATGCCGCGGACAGCCCGAGGACGAGTGCGACCAGAGCGAACGAGCCGGAAATGCCGAGCGTGGGCACGATCACCAGGTTCGTGGTGAGGGCTCCGATCATTCCGCAGGCACCATTCACCGTCGCCAGAAGGCCAATCTTTCCGTAGTCGCCAGGATAGCGCAGGGATAGCAGGCTGCTCGCCAGCGGAAACACGGCCCCGAGCGTCGTCGCCCCAGGTCCGAGGATGAGAGCCGCATCGCCGATGCATTGGAAGCAGGTGAGGGCCCAACTCGAGGCAGCAGTTGGCGGCTCATGAAAGGATGCAAGAATCGACGGGAGCGCTGTACCCAGTGCTGCAAACGTCAAAGCGATCGATAACGCGCGCCTTCCACCCCGAAGATACAGGGGCACGAGACAGGCCCCTATCGCCATCCCGGTGAGCTGAACCGCAAGCACGAACGCGAGATTTTGCGTCGTCGCGACGAAGCGCAGCGCCAAGATGCGCACTCCGAGTACTTCGAACGCGATCGTCAGAAATCCGACGAGCGAGCCAATGTACCACGCCGGGCGGGCCGCATCGGGGGCGAGGCCCGGCTCCCGCGCCCCTCTTTGCAAGGGGATGCGCAAGGGACTCTCCGCACGCGGTCGCGTTTGCGCAGCGGAACCTTCCGCCGTTTCTCGGGGCTCCGATGTGCTCGTGGCGCTAGCCGCGGGCTCGAGTGGCGTAGTAGCAGAGCGGTGCTGTGGCTCCCGAAGGGACGCGAATGTGCCGACCAGGGCAGCGAGCGCACTGAGCCCCGCCGAAATCAGAAGTGCGCCGCTCGTACCCAGGCGTTCCAGGAGCAAGAGGCTCGCCAGCAACGCCCCGAGCGCTCCTCCGAAGGTGTTGACCGCATATAGCCAGCCGAGACCGCTCGCTCTTCGGCGCGCGAGTGCAGCCATCAATGGCCACGTCGCGCCTACGCAAGCTCCTGGAAGCGCCAGGAGCGCGAGCACCAAGTAGGCGGCCGTTGTGTCGGTCCGTCCCGACCCAAACCCGCCGGAAGCGAGAGCGACCGGTGCGAGGACCGCGACCGCAGTTGCACCTTCACACGCTCCGTAGCACAGCCACAGCCGACGAGGCGCGTGCTGGCGCACCCAACGTGTCCCCACCGCCGCACCGATCGGTATGGCGGTGAAGAACACGCCGAGCACCAGGGCTTGGACCTGATAGGACGCCCCCAGAAGCGTTCCAACAGCGCGCGCCCACAGCACCTCGTCCATGAGCGCGCACATGCCGGAAACGAAGAACAGACACGGAGGAGCAATGACCCTGAAGCGAACGCCTCCAGGATTGCCCGGAGATCGAAGCATCTACTTCGATACGACCACGAGCTCGGGCTTGTTCGTCCCCTCTCGAGAGTTGAAGGTCGAAGGCGGATTCGAGCTGTTCGCGTCCGCCTTGAGAGCGAAGTCAGCCGCCGGTATCATTCCCCCCTTCAGCGCCTGAAGGCGGGCCGTGACATCGAATTCTTGCCACGCGGCGGTCGTTCCGATGGACTTCGAGAGCAACACGGCGCCGAGCGTCGGCATGTTATTCCAAGTTATTGTCGATTCATTCCAGAGGTCGAACGGACTTTGAGCATAGAGGCTCATTGACTTTGCCGAAGTCGAAGCGTTGCCCCAAAGTCGCAATTTAGCGGACACAACGGTGCTCTTCACGGCCGTGATGTCGAATCGCAAGAATGTCCGGCGACGGTCGCCGGCATTGACGTTGGATTTAACCTGCAAGTCCGTTGTCGTACCAAAGTTCGTGTTCGCCGAGCTGCCGTCGCGAACGTACGCATCTGCAACCGGTTGGAGCGTATCCGTCTGTGTCGGCCAATCGGACTGAGACGGCGTCGAGTAGTAAATTCCCCCCAATACTGGTGGCCCGCCCTGGCCAGGTGCGCTCCGAAATACGGTCCTCTCGACCTCCCAACCCCACGAGGTCACGTCGTAGTAGTAGTAGCCGTTATCAGCACCGCTAGGATTGGGCTCATTCGGTGCCAACGTCGTAATATACCAGTCATTTTCTCCTGAGCCGATCTTGATAGCAACCTCGACGGTCGTGCTCGGAAAGATCTGCAGATATTGCAGATCGTAGATGACCGGCTTGTGATCGGACGTGTGTTCCGACCATAAAATCAGAGACCAACCAGACGCGTGGGCCGTGACCTGTCGGAGATTTCCTTGTGTCCAATTCTGGCAATTAGGGCTCTGATAGCTCGAGTTTTGCGCTACGAACCCCGAGCCTTTCCCATCGTTCGGATCACACAACCTCAGATTATTGCTCGTCGATCCCCATTCCTCGAACCAGGTATGGCCTTCACCGGCGTCATCCTCTAGATGAATGTAGTGCTCACCACAACGGCGGCGCCAAAACCAACACGGGCTGTTGTATCCCGGCCAAGGAAGGGTGCTGGTGCACGAAGAGTCGGCACAGCCTGGACTTTGCCCTGCCGCTGGGGGACACCTTGCCACCTTACCGCTCGAGTCCAACTTGCTCCAGCTCAGGAAGGACAGCCGGAAGTTGTCGTAGGCATTTGAGAGCGCGAAGCTACTCTGCCATTGCTCCCAGCAGGTGGAGGTCGTGGGATGAGCGAGCGCATCCCTCGATTTCAGGACGCCTAGCAACCCGGCACAGAACAGTACCGCCAGAAAAAGCTTCTTGGACATTTGAGGTCTCCTGAGGCACTGCGCGAGTTAGGGGTTCGCGGTTTGGGCTGACAACGCAGCCGACAATTTTGCCCGCGCCTGCGCTTGATCCGCAGGCGCGAGGGCGCGAATAGCCACGCTGTTGTAATAAGCAATCAGTCGTTGGCGGTTTTCGCCTTGTGCCCCTTCGATTCGACGAAGGACCCGGTCGCGGCTGCCTTCGGTTCGGAATGTCTCATTGAGCTCCTCGACCTCATCAACAGTGGCCTTCCGAAGCGGTGGCGCTTTAACGGTGAATGGTGGCTTCCCCGTGGTCCTGAGCTCGGACTGTGCCTCGATCGGTTTCGCATCCGCAGCAGCCGTCAAAGGCGCTTCCAATCGTGATATTTCTCGGCTGCTTTCTTCGCGGGATGGTTCCGCGAAACAGGCGCACATTGCGAGCGCCGCGCACAAACACCCCATCAACCGCCTTGCCCTGAACGTTGCCATCAGACCCTCACTCCCTGCACGCGGGTCACCCACGCACCGCGAGCATAGGACCATAGCCCGCTCTGACTTGCAACATTGAATCGGCTCTCTCGATTGAAAATCACAGCTGGCCGTCATTTCGAATCAGCTGCGCTTTCCTCCGCCGGGACTGACTCTCATTTGATGGCTCGAACTCTCACGGCGCTCCGCGCGTACGCCACGTACCTTGCGGGTGCCGCGCGAGCGACGGCGCCGCGCGTCCACACGTTCGTGGCGACTTCCGCTACGCGTCGAAGCCTTCAGTGTTCCAAGCGTCCAAGCGCGCGAGAGGCGGGAGGACGCGATTTCGCGAACCCGGCCACGCCGGATCTTCGAGTGAGGGATCACCCGCGGCCTGGAGCGGCTACCGCAGCTGCGCAGTCCTCGTCAGTAATACGAGCATGCTGGATTAAGCCGCTAGGGGCGGCAGTTGCGTTGAAGCTACGCTAAGCGGAAGCGAAGCAGCGAAAGTCCTGAGGCGAATTTGTCCTGTGCTCGTGTGCTAGGCTTCTGGAATTCCCAGAAGTCAGCGCTGTCGCAAAGGCAGTCATTCGTGATAATTGTATGTGGACGCGGCTCACCCTCGCTTCGAGGCGGCACAAGGGGATGTATCAATGAGATGGATCGAATTCGCCTCTCTGGCGATGCTTGTCGCCGCCTGCGGGGGCAAGAGCGAAGGGACCGGTAATACCGACGAAGAAGGTAGTCGTGGCGGGTCGATGTCCATCGGAGCCGCGGCCGGGAGTGGCGAGAGTTCAGGCGGGCTAGACGGGAGTTCCGGCACGGCGACGGACGCGAAAGGGGGCACCAGTGTGGGCGGCGACAGCGCGGGTCCAATGCCGACGACGTCCGAGGTAATCGATGATGGCGATAACAGCGAAGGGAATCCTTCGTTACCGCCAAACAGTTCGGGCTTTTGGTGGGGAGGCGCGCATCTAGGCAACTGGTTTGTGTCCGCACCTGATCCGAACGGTTATCGGCGGGACGCGGGTAAGGTGGAGATCGTGCCGCCCCGCGAGGACAGCGTCTGGGCACGTGCAGCGCGGGATAGTGGCCGCGACCACGGCGTCGATCTCTTCGCGCAACTCGACCATCCCCTCGGACGCCCCGTCGATTTGGGTAACTACGACGGGATTGCCTTCTGGGCGATGCTCAAAGGCGCCAATAACTCCGTAGTCGTGGGTATGAATCCAGGGGTGGATTATTTCGAACACTCAAACGAAGTTGCGTCGGTTACGATCGCCGTCTCATCCGAATGGCAGCGGTTCGAGCTTCCCTTCGAGAAGTTCGGCATCGACAACCACACTATTGCCAGCTTCGACTTCATCGTCGGCGAGGGAGGCGGTGATTTCGAGCTCTGGATCGATGATCTGACGTTGCTGTGTCGAAACGAATGCCAAATGTCCAACTGACCTAGTTTCGCGCCGATATATGCGTGTAGCCGCAGCTGGGGCGTTACCGCGCGTGATAGCCGCCATCGACCTCGACGACGAGCCGCACTGACGGTGCATAGAAGTCCGCGACGCCGTTGCGCGCACGATGCGAAGCGATCCCCGAACAGCCCGGCGGAGGCGCAGTCGTCTGGGCCCCCACGTCCGGCGCAAGCCGGCGTCGGGCGGGCCCCTGGCGCGCGGACCGAAGGGAGCACGCCGGGACGTGTTGAGTCGTGTCCCGGCGGGGCAACCCAAAAGCGGCTGCAGGTCGTGCTGGATGAAAAGTCGCCCACGTATGCGCCCCCGACGTTCGTGCGGGTTACTCCGGCGGAGTTGGTGGCGGTCGGCGACGAGTGAGATACGGCGCACTCTTAACGTCGAGAGTGCACTGAGCGAAGAGCGGCCATCCGAGGTGACTCGGGTGGCCGACTCGTTTTGTGTGCGCTGACGTTTGATCCGATTCTGCGCCCGCATTTGTCGGCTCGTCGCCGCGGAGCCCGCCTTCGGCCGGCGAGCGAGGGTCGCTCCCGCGTAAGCTTAGGCTCCTGGGAGCCGTCGCCTGATGGGTGCCGTGGGGAGCGTGGGGCCTGCCGGCGTCACGTTGCAGTTCGCGATCGTGCGGAGGGGGCGCGGCTCGTGCGCGACGGTGCGGGAGCTCAACCTCGCCCGCCGCCGCAGGCAGGCCCCGCGGCTCCTTGGTGCGGTTCAGGGCTGAGGCCTAGCGGCAGGTCGCCGCGATGGCAGCGATCACAGCCGGTAAGTCACGAGCGACGAGCTCCGCGCTGACGCGAAGGGTGCGGTAGCCAAAGCCAGCCTCGTCGCGACGCGCGCAATGCGAAGCGATCCCCAAACAGACCGTCGAGGCGCAGCCGTCGGGGCCCCCACGTCCGGCGCAGCTGAGGCGCAGCCGGCGTTTGGGGGCCCCCGGCCCCCCGGCGCGCGCAGCGGAGCGAGGACGCCGGGCCGTGTCACGCTGTACAACGGCGGGGCAGCCCACGCGCCTCCGACTTTCGTGCGGGTCACCCCGTGGAGTTGGTGGCCCTCGGCGACGAGTGAGTCAACGCAAAGCAAACCTTCCACCTGGCAGGTTTGAAGAAGAGCGGCCATCCGAGGAAACTCGGGGGGCCGTTCTGGCATTTTGTGGCCGAAGAAATGGCCTTTCCGAGATTCGAAAAGTACTTCGTGCACGCGTGCACGAAGTACTTTCAGCAGAGGTTGATGGTCGCTCGCCGCGGCGGGCAGCGTCCCATCCTTCGGCGTCGCGGTTCGATCGAAAAAAGAGATTGCACCTGGCATGTTTGAAGAGCGAGGTCGCGCCGATTTGGCAGCACTGCGCCTTGGAGCTTGGGCTGCTCGAGCACAAGAGGCGGCGTGATACGCTCGCGAGATGTCGGGCAAGTGGTTGCTTCTCTGGGCGCTGGTTACAATGGGCTGCGCTTCGCGCGCTGTGCCCAACCAAGCTGACGGTGCTCCTGTGACGAGAATCGCGGGGCGGCTGCGCCCGGAAGTGATTCAGAAGGTCGTACGCGCGATCTTTGGGAAATTTCGGGTTTGCTACGAAGATGGGCTCTCGCGCGATCCGATGCTCAGCGGCAAGGTGGTGGTGCACTTCGTGATCGGTCGCACTGGCAAAGTTTCGAATGCGGCAATCGGACGAGGTTCGACGATTCCCGATCAACGAGTGGTCGAGTGCGTCGTGAGCGCGTTCTATGACATCGAGTTTCCAGAGCCCAATGGGGGAATTGTTACTGTCGTGTACCCAATAATGCTTTCGCCCGGGTAGTCGTCCTCCGCCCGCACGACCGGCGAACACTGGGTTCAGCCCGCCTTCGCGGAGCCCACGCTGACTATCGTTCGTGAGAAACGGGCGGCCGGCGCCAGGCGTCGACAGGAGTTTATCGGTACTGAACTCGCGACACCGGCGAACTTCTGCCTCGAAAGACGCGAGAAAACGGCCTGCGGATCGGTTAGGATGGAAATTCAGCGGAACTCGGACGCGTGTTCGTGCCCGCATCCCTTGCGCGGACATGAAGCTCTTCGGGTTCGAGATCAAGATACGGACGGAGTTTCTGCTCGTTGCCCTGCTATTGGGATACGCGCTGGAGGACGCCACGGCAATTGCGATCTGGTGCGGGGTGCTGTTCGTTTCGATCCTATGTCACGAGCTCGGTCACGCGCTGGTGGCACGCTACTTCGGTTACCGACCGTGGATCGAGCTGTACCGCATGGGTGGTCTGACCCATTGCGAGACCGACGCCGCGACGCCGCCGCGAACCGGTTGGCTCGTGGAGCTCGCGATTTCTTTGGCGGGGCCTGGAGCTGGTTTGCTGCTCGGCGGAGTGGTGTATCTCGCGTCGCGCGGGGGGTCTTCGGATGCGATGGTCAGGCTGTTCACCGAGCAAATGCTTTGGGTGAACGTGGCCTGGAGTTTGTGGAACTTGTTGCCGGTGCTGCCCATGGACGGCGGGCAAGCCTTTGCAGCGCTGGTCACGCGCTTCGCTCCGCGTTACGGTTTTTCGCTGCCGCATTGGGTCACGGTGGCGCTCGCCACTCTGGGTGTGGTCGCTGCCTTCGTTTGGCGACAATGGTGGATCGCGTACATGATGGCGCTGTCTCTGACTCGCTCTTGGCGCGCGCTGCGGGAGGCACGGCAAGACAAGCTAGTCAATCGGGTGTGGGAACTTTGGGACAGCGGTGATCTGGTTGCGGTGCGTCGACAGCTGGCCGCCCTAGCGCGCCCGGCGACCGATCAGATTCGTCACAAGAAGAGCGAGCTCGAGATCTTTTTGGCGCTACGCGCGTGCGACGCGAAAGAGGCCAAGGCGGCGTTCGATCGCTATGCGACGAGCGGCGTGTCCTCGACGTTGCTGCGCGCGGTCGTGTCCCTCGATCGCGGAGAGACCGACGAGGCCGCGCGCCTGATCCGCGAAAATTCCAGCGCGCTTCTCGAACGTGTGCTCGTACCGCTTGTAGCGGCGTGGGCGGACGCTCGGGACTCGACTTGGCTCGCGCGTGCGGAGGCGTGGGTGCGTTTGCCTCTCGCGGTTGACGTAGCCCACGCGCTCGGTGCCAAACTCTTCTATGCTAACCACTTCGAGCTATCACTAGAAGTTCACGAACGGTTGTTCGAGCGCACTCGGGCTCAGCTCGCAGCGTACAACGCCGCGTGTTGCCTTGCTCGGGCAGGGCAGCCGGATGACGCGCTGAGTTGGCTGGAGCGCGCGCGAGTGGCCGGGCTTTCAGACGCGGAGTTGATCCTGCGCGACGCCGATCTGAACACGTTGCGCGCCCGCCCGGAGTTCACGCGCATCTTGGAGGCGATCCGCACTGGAAGCGTCGACCGTTTGCAGTAGCTCGATGCGATTGCAGAACGGTTCGTGAACGAAGTAGCGCTTTCGTGCAGGTCGCGCCGGTGGAGTTGGTGGCAGTCGGCGACGAATGATGTCGGGCCATTATCGCTGGCGATGGAAAGGAGACAGTCACTTCTTCGCAACGTCGCCCAGCGTGGGAGTGGGATCACTGCGTTGCAAAAAATGGCTGGAAATTGCGCTTACCGACCGAGCACGGCCGGCAGACGCTCGTCCAGGTGCGGCCGCGAAATCCGAGTGAGACTCGTCATGAAAACAGTGCTGAGACTTTTCGCGCTGGGCGTATGGCTTTTGTTGGCCCCCGCGTCCGCGCACGTTTCTCGAGCGCTTCTCCCTTCGCACCCGGAATACCGTGCGAATCTGGGCGATACCCGTCCGCGCTTGTCGGCTTGTTGCCCGGGAGCCCGCCTTCGGCGGTGAGCGAGGGTCGCCCCCGCGCACAGTTTGAAGCTATGGGACGGGTGCCTGATAGGTGCCATGGGGAGCGTGGGGCCTGCCGGTGCGGGAGCTCAACCACGCCCACCGCCGAATGCGGGCCCCATGGCTCCGTGGTGCGGGCGAAGATTTCTCTCAGGCGCTTCCACCCCTGAGCTACCTGCGTTGATGTTGCGGCGCAGAACGGTCGAGGCATTGCTTCAGCTCCGACGGCGCGGTTGTTTCGCAAGATGTGCTGCCAGTGATGGATTCGTCCGTCGGAACCCTGGCAGCCGCTGATGACAAGCTTTTCGTACCGGCCCTTCGCACGCTCGTCGTCTACTGACGTCGGGCAGCGCCGTAGCCTTTCCGCAGCTCCGATTGCTATGGGCAGGTCGTTGCTGCTTCCCCACCCGCGCCGGCCAATGACTCGGCGGCTGACTGCACGCACAGACATTCCCCTGCTTTCACTGTGCCGACGGGGCAGATCCAGGTGCCGCTGCTGCAGCTGGCGTTCACCAAATCTGCCGCGCACGCGCCCCCGACCTTTCCGCGGCGACACACCATTGGGGCACCGAAGCATTGGCACTGACTGGGAGGAACTGAACCGCTTGGGCATTGCCAAGACCCGTTCACGCAGTCTGCAGCGGTGAAGAGATCGCTGCAGGTGGCGGCCATCATGGTGCACGACGGCCTCGTGCCTGAGCACCCAGCCCCGTGTCCTGCGGAGCCGGCCATCGCTGCCGAAGGTGTACCCGCGCTATTCGTGCCTCCAGTCGCGTGGTTGCCTCCAATCGCGTCCTTGGTGCCACCGGTCGCGTTGCTGGTGCCACCGGTCGCGTCGGTGGTGCCTCCGATCGCGTCGCTGGTGCCTCCGATCGCGTCGCTGGTGCCTCCGGTCGCGTCGTTCCTGCCGCCGCCACCAACAGCAAAGCTCGTGAGGCCGCCGTTGCCGGCGCCCCCACCGGCGCCGCCTTGCACACTGCCTTGCGAGGGATCGTTGCTGGTCGACGCACAAGCCACGAGTGTCGCACTCAATAGCAAGGCGTGAAACGCGACCGCCCACCCCTCGCTCGCCCTTCGTCGCATCGAACTTTTATGCCATGCCTCGGCTTCACCAGCAACGTTCAGCGACGGCCTTTCGCGCGGATGGCGTGCGCCGCAACGGCTTGCTTGGTTGCTTGGTCATCCGCCGGGAATCCCAGCAACCCCGCCTCTTGGCGTTTTATCCAACGCGCATATCGGCGGATGCGACCGTAGGGCCCTTTCCGCGGGTCTCGGCATCGTCAATCGAGACGGATGCAAGTCAGGTGATGGCGAGACAACGCCACCCGTTGGAGTGATGCGAAGAGCGGCTGCTCGAGGTGAGCCAAATCCCCGCGCCCCTTAGACGCCAACTCCTGAACGAGATAGTCGCGTCGCTCCGAGCCTACTCGGTGTTCGGAATCGACGCTCGAGGCCTGCCGGAACAACTGCTCGAGTGCAGCGGAAATTCGCATCTCGTGGATGTGAGGCTCTTGCTTCAGATGCAATGAAATGTACGAGCACATCCCATCGACCGCGAAACAGGTTCGCGCTGGGAGGTTCTTTGGAAGGCGGCGTTTCTCTGATGGAAAGAAATGGGCAATGCGCGCTCGACATCAACTCGACATCAATCCTGAGGGTGCTTGGTGCGAGGCGATGACCTTTGAAATTGTTTGACCTCCTCGACGTCGCCGAGTAGCAAGAGCGATCGTGGGGGCGCGATCTTGCGCCGACAAATACGGGAGTGCATTACATGAAGATGGGTTTCGTTGTAATTGCGTTGGGTGCGTGGCTGACGTTGGGCTGCAGCAGCAAGCCGAGCAAGAGCGACGTTTGTGGCAAGTGTTCGTCGGACGCGAAGACTGCCTGTGAGCTGTTATACGATGCTTGCAAGGACGACGACGACTGCCTCAACAAGCTCGAGGACGCCAAGCTTTGCGGCTGATCGGGGCTCGACGCCAGGCCCTTTTGTGAGTCGGAAGAGCGGCCATTCGAGGAAGCTCGGGTGGCCGTTTCTCATTACTCACTGATGGTCACGCCAGCAGCCGCGTGAGCTCGAGACTAGGGCTGCATTTTTTGGCCGAGGAAACGCTGGGGCCGCCCGAACTTGGTGGGCGGTTCCTATTCCCTCGGCAACTTGACGGTTTCGGCGGGGCCATCAAAATCTCCGATATGGCATCCGTGATAGAGCGAGTGCTCGAACGACGAGGCACGTGAGCCGCGCCTTCACCAAGGAAGACGACGGAAGCGCCAACCTGCTGGTCGTCCCGCGTGCGCCGCTGCCAATCGGCGCGCCCAACTACGTGACGCCGCGCGGCCTGCGTCAATTGCAAGCCGAGCACGCAGATTTGGAGCGAGAGCGAAGCGCGCTGGAGGCGTCGGACGCGGCGGATCGGCTGACGCGAATGAATGCGCTCGCCCAGCGAGCGCTCGAGCTCGAAGCGCGTTTGATGAGCGCGGAGTTGGTCGATTCGCAAAACCAGCCACACGATCGGGTGTGTTTCGGAGCGCAAGTAAGCGTGCGGCACGAATCGGGTAGAGTGTCTCGATATCGCATCGTCGGCGTCGACGAAGCCGATGCGGCTCAGGGACTGCTCGCGTTCTCCGCGCCACTGGCGCGTGCGCTTTTGGGTAAGCGAGTCGGCGATGTCGCCGAGCTGCAAACGCCGCGTTCGAGCGAAGAGCTCGAAGTGCTGCAGATCGACTACGACCCGGGCGATCCTTAGCCAGGAACGAGCAACGAATCATTGGGAAGCGATGTGGGTCTTTCGCCTTCCGAGCCCGACTGCACCCGACGTCGCCTGCCGCGCTGTCATTTCGGTGCTAAATTGCTCGGATGCTTAGTGGGGCTCTCTCGACCCTAACGCGCTCGAGCTTCGCTCGTTACGCGCTGCTCGTCGCTCGCGGACGCACTCGGCTGAGCGCAGGGCTTCTCGGCGCGCTGCTTTTCGTCCCGGCGTGCTCGTCCCAACCTGAAGAGCCTCCTATGTGCCCTGAAGGGGAGGAAATCGAACCCTCGCAAGAATTTCTGCGGACGGACGCTAACTACACGGCGTTCGACGAATGTGCCAAGAGCAGCCAGGTTGCCAACAGCGACTGTCACGCGCTGTGCTCTTATGAGCTCGAGCGAAAGTATGCCGGGCGACGCGTCCAGCTGAAGTCCTGTCATCGTGTCGACGGAGACTCGGATCCGAACGTGTCAGTCTCAGTTGAGGTCGACGCAATGGTGTATCCCGTTTGTTACGGCTACTAGCCCCGGGATTCGTCGAGCTGAGGCTCTTTCCGCGTGACCCAAGCCGCACGGCGGCTCCGTAGTCTGAAGCAGAATGGGTCGATTGCAGCGCTGGCTGAGGCTGAGCTTCGACGGCCGAGTGGTCAACCGCAGGTCTGGCCGTAGAGGCAGCGCATTTCTTGGACGCCGCTGGCTTCGGCGGTCAAACGACAGCCGTGGAGTGCGTCCGCCGCCGGACACCGGTTTTCGCAAAAGTCGAATTCGTTGGGTGCGTCCTTAATCGCATCGTTGGCGATCGATGACGTGGCGAGGGCACCGGGACCGTACAAACAAAGCACGGACGCGTGTGCCCCCTCATCGCGAAACAGGACTTCGCATCCCGTCGCGGGACCGCTGACCGGCACTCCCGCGAGCTCCGGCAAGACCGGACATCTGTCACACACCGAGACGACTGTCCGCCCATCCGAAAAGGGCGTGGTCTCTGGCGCGACACTGACTGTCTCGTCATACGCGCATGGCTCGGACGAACAAGCGGGTGTTGCGAGCGCGAGTGTGAATCCCAGCCACGCTCGCACACCCAAACCCTGCATAACTTCTGTAAGAATCCGGTAAGGCATGGTGTTGACCCAAGCTCCTGCAAGGCGCGCGCCAACGTTCCGCAACACACCAGCCGACGCTATACACATCGCCAATGGCAAAAAGTTGCCGCTGTAAGCGTGTACGAACGCTTCGCTGCTTCGCTGCTTCGCTGCTTCGCTAAGAAGGATGCGATTAGCCCGCACAAGGGACTTTCGCGCTGCCGCGTCACAGCCGGGGTGGTTGCGGGAAACCAAACTGCTGGGCGAGTTCTTGCAACGACGACAGCGACACTTCTTCGTGCGGCTCGTGCGGCAAGCTCGACGGGCAAGGCGGGCTGATCGGGCCGGGCGGCACGAAAAACAGCGGATGGCGCGTTTTTTGTTTGAAGTCGAGCGCGTCGGCCAGGTTGTTGGCGGAGGCATCGCGCACGCTCAGCGGCTCGAGCGACCAACGCCACTCGATGAGCTTCAGCACCGATGTGTGATCGAACTGGATGTGCGAAACTGCGCCGGCAGCCGCCCACGGCCCAATGAGCAGCGCCGGCGTGCGGAAGCCCAGGCGTCCGTCTTCGTTGCCGGCTGCGCGATCCGTATCGGGGATCGGCGCGGTGGGTGGCGGCACGTGGTCGAAGAAGCCGCCCCACTCATCATAGTTGACGATGAGTAACGTACTATTGCGGGCAGGGCCGAGCGTCACCGCAGAATAGACGAGGTTGAGGAAGGCCTCACCTCGCCGGATGTCCGCGTGCGGGTGGTCGTCGCTCGACGTCCCGCTGTCTTCATCCAGAAAGGGCGGGTCCACGAAAGCAACGTCGGGCAAATTGCCAATCGTAGCGTCGACGACGAACGCGGCCAGCGGGCGGCTGATCGGCAGGTACTTCGCGCCCCACAAGGCCAAAAAAGGAACGTCGCTGTAGTAGTAGCGACCGCTCCGGCCCGCGGCGGAGAGCCGGTCCCAAATCGTCGGCAGCGTGCTGATGTCGAGGGTGTTCGTGATGCGATCGACCTGAGCCGCATGTTGATAGATGCGATTCGGATAGGTCTCGGCCAAGATCGCCGCGAAGTAACGATCGAGGGCGGTGCCGTGAGTGACGGCTTGCGAAAAGAAGCTCAAATCCCTGCGCTCGTAGTAGCCAATCGCGAAGTCGTCGTTGCTGCCCGCGCGCAACCAGCCATCGCAGGCACCATCCGCGTATTCGACGCGCCCGCCCGCGTACGAATGATCAGGATCCGGATGCGCGCAACCACGGTAGTCGGGCGCGAGCGGATGTGTGGTGTGCAGGATCCCGTCGCGGTCGGCATAACTGAGCCCTGCTTGCCGCCCATCGGCACCGGGCAGCCAGCCCAAGAAATGGTCGAAGGAACGGTTTTCCATCATCACGACCACCACGTGCGAAATGCCCGAGGCACTGGGAGTCACGCTGGCCGTCGTCGCGAGTGGCTCGATGCTCGACGTCGCATCCGCCTCATAGCTGCCACACGCAGTGGCGCTCAGCGCCGCACACGCGATGGCAGCGCCGATGAGCGTGGAAGTACGCCGGACAGGCGCGCGCCCGATCAGCGATGCAGCGACCCCGATTCGCAGCAGACGATCCGCATTTTCATTGTTTTCATGCATGGCACTCTCTCCCTCGTCCACATCCGAAGCGAGCAGCGTGCCAGGCAGATGCGCGAAAGAGGGCCGTACGGAGCGGCGTCACGGCGCGACAACCGGGTTCATTGGGCAGTGTAGCGAAAGGTCTCGGATGAAACGCGCCAGTCCCCCACGTCCCGCCGGCGGAGCAAGCATCCGAGAGACCTCGGCGAACCGCGCGTGCATTTTTTGCGGTCAAGGGCAGGCGTATTGTCGACTACAAAGGTGTTCGTGCACGAAGTACGTTTGAATTGTTGATGGTCACGCGCCACGTCGCACAGCGTCGCAGCCTTCGGCGTCGCGCCTCGGTCGAGAAAAGAAAGCCCTCACGAGTTTCAGCCCAAGAGTCGCTTCAGGGAAGAGGACCGATGACGGCGTCCTCGCCGGGCACGCCAGCGAACAATCGGCCGGTGCTACACGGACTCCGTGAGCGAAGGGGTGACCTGCGGAGCCGGGCTGTTCTGCAACTGGGAGTCCAGCGGTAGTGTGGAAGGAGTCTGCCGCCGTCGAGCCGCCCTCGGCGAGAGCTGTTCGACAAGCATCGTGGAGGGCAACTCGGGTCAGGGCAGCGACAGCATCACCCGTTGCGACAGCAATGCGGGCAACACGTGCGTGAGCTGCAAATAGGAGAGTGTCCGGACATGTCTGGTTTGCGGGTTAGGGTGTCCGGACACGCGGCGAGTGGCGAAAATCGCCAGAAAAAGAGCGTTTTCGTGGAGTGAAGGGCCTGGTACGAGCCGTGCACTGGGCGGGTACCGACGGCGCGAGCGAGGGAGGTGTGGGACTCGCGCTGTCGGCCTGATCTTCAGGCGAAAGATGATTCGCATGTCAAAGCAGCTCCTGGCGGATGCGTAGCTCGCTTTCGCGGTTCTCGTCGGCTTGCACTGAGCTGGGTCGCGTCGTCGGCGCGCGCTTGCGCGAGTTCAGCGATCACCTGGTTCAGGCTTGGTTTCTGATCACTGCCAAGCCGCGGTCTGGCTTCTCGCAGTGGCTGCGCGCGCGTCGCGACTTCAGTCGTCGTCGCTAGCGTTGGCGTCTGCGTTGGAAAGGGGTGGTCCTGGGTCTTTCAGGAACTCGGCGACGGACTTGCCGGCCATCAGTCGGTAGGCGCGTTGGCGCGAGATCGTTGCGCTGACTGCGGCCCGGGCGACGTTTCCGTTGCACGCGCGCAGGGCTTCCGTCAGGGCCGCGATGTCGCGGGCGGCGCGCGTTTCGGCGGGGATCAGTGAGTGCGGCGCGGCGGGGGCGGGCTTGCGGCGAATGGCGTCCGGCAGCATGTGCCAGGCGAGCGTGCGTTCGCGGCCCGACAGCGCGAGCAGTCGGCGCACCAGGAACTCGAGCTCCCGAACATTGCCGGGCCAATCATGAAGCAGGAGATCCTCGAGACAGCGCACGTGAACTTCGAGCGGGCGCTGATGCTCCGCGGCGTACAGGTTCAGAAAGTGTCGCAACAAGGCATGCACGTCCAGACGCCGCTCGCGGAGCGGCGGAATCAGAATCGTGAAGCCCGCTAGGCGCATGGCCAAATCCTCGCGCAAGCGCCCTGCACTGACGAGCTCCTCGAGGGGCCGGTGACTCGCGGCGACGATGCGCACGTCGACCGCCACCGGCTTGGTTTCCCCAACCGGGTACACCAGGCCTCCTTGCAGAACTCGCAAGAGCAAGGCCTGCACCTTGCGAGGCAGATCCTGCAGCTCGTCCAAGAAGAGCGTCCCAGTATCGGCCGCACGAAAGTGACCGAGGGCCGCCGACTCCGCCCCGGTGAAGGCGCCCTTTTTGTGGCCGAACAGCTCGGCTTCCGCGAGATTTTCGGGGATCGCTGCGCAGTTGACCGCGTGCAGCAAGCCGGGGCGACCGCTCGCGCGATGGATGGCCTCGGCCACTCGCTCTTTGCCCACGCCGGTTTCGCCGAAGACGACGACGGGCAGACTGCTGGTCGCGATTGCGGCCAGGTCGCGGAGGGCAGCGGCCATCCCTTCGCCGACCAGCTCCTCACTGCTCGCGTGGCCGGTCGTTCCAGAGTCGGCGTTTGCGTCGCGCTCCCCGGCGCCGCCCATGGTCTGAGCCGTGCGCGTGACGAATCCGAAGACGCCCAAAGCGTCCCCAAGGCGAATCACGTCTCCGGCTGCGAGAGTCGCGTGGGTGACTGCGCGCCCGTTGACGAAGATTCCGTTCTTGCTGGCGGTATCCGCGAGCGCGCACGCCGGCCCTTCGTGAAAGAAGACGGCGTGGTGCCGTGAGACGCCCGCCGCGTCGAGCGTGATGTCGCAATCGGGGCTACGGCCAACCACCATGCGCGCGCGTTCGAATCGAGTCAGCGTGGGGTTGCCGCGCAAACCGTGGACCCAGTGGACGCAAGCCACGCGCGACGACTGCGGCGCGGCCGGGTCTGTGAGCTGGAGAGTCGAGGGCTGGTCCGACCCCATGCGCTAGCTCGGATAGCGCCCGGAGTGGGCGACGTCCACCACATCTCTCGCGGCCGGGCTCGGTCGACACTTCGTCCGGGCGCTGTCCCGCGATTTTTCCCGCGTTTGTCCAGCCGCCAGGCTGCACCGCGCCCGGTTCGCGCGCGCGGCGTTGCTAGGGCCGGGGGCCGCTGGTAACCCAAGGCAGTGGGTCGCGTTGCCGCACTCGAAATCCTTCCCGGCGAGGTGCTCGCGGGCCGCTATCGCGTCGAGTCGGAGCTCGGCCGAGGAGGGATGGGGGTCGTGCTGGCGGTGCGGCACATCGCGCTAGACACGCGCATGGCGCTCAAGGTCATGCGCCCAGAGGTCGCGGCCGAGCCCGAGTCTGCGCGGCGCTTCGTGCGTGAGGCGCGCGCCGCGGCACGCATCGAGAGCGACCACGTCGTGCGGGTGTTCGACGTCGGGACCTTGGACAGCGGTCAGCCGTACATGGCGATGGAGCACCTCGAAGGCATGGATCTCGGTCGTCTGCTGGCAGAGCGCGGCCCACTCCCGGCGGAGGACGCGGTAGCATTTCTGCTCCAGGCCATCGACGCGCTGAGCGATGCTCACGCGCTCGGTATCGTGCACCGCGATCTCAAGCCCAGTAACTTGTTCGTGGTTCGCCGGCGCGACGGCACGGAAGAGCTGAAAGTGCTGGATTTCGGGGCCGCCAAGATCGTCAAACGCGCCACCCCGGCCGAGCTCTCGGGCAGCACGCATTCGCAGTTGGTCG
>DASSMT010000025.1:0-4120 GCA_035688655.1 Polyangiaceae bacterium
GCTTGTAAGGGATTCGTTAGTACAGCCTCCCGGGCTCTGCAGAGGGAACCGACTTTCACCTTATGGACGGCGCCACCTTTGTCAATCTTCGGCGGGCAAAAATCACGCTATTTTTCTCATTATTTCAGTGCTTTCCGAATCGTTTGCGGCGCTTGACACGCGGCCTCTACCAACCATTACCAACCCATTCCCGGCCATCACCAACCATCAATCGGCGAACCGGCCGGCCCTTGACACGGGCGCGCGAACGCGGGGGGCGCGGCGAATCACCGAAAACTGGGCCCGCGGGCTCCGGATCCTGCAGCTTCGGCGCCGATGAGCCTTGCACAGATCCCCGCTGAAGTTGACGGCTTGAACACCGGCGAGGTGAGCCTCGTGGGTCCCGAGGTGCTGCGCGAGCTGCTGCGCGCCGCCGCCGACGAGGGGTACTTGTGCGTGGTGCTCGGCCCGCCGGGACCGGGACAGCGCGGTGAGCTGGCGCTCGTGATCTCCGAAGCCATCGAGGGCGCGCTCGAGCAACGCGGCGCCTGTCCACCCGGCATTGGCGCAGCCAGCGATCTCGGCGCGTCGCTCAGTGATCAATTGTATCGCGCGCGCTTGCTGGAGCTGCGTGGGCTGGCGCTGGCGCTCCCGACGCTCGAGGGCATCGCCAACTTGGCGGGCGCGCTCGACGCGGAAGACAGCGCCGTGCTGCGCTGGTGGATGGCGGCCACGCGCGAGCGACCGGTGCGCGTCTACATCGACGCGAAGAACCGCTACGCCGGTGTGTATGACCGGCCCACGCTGCTACAAGACTTGCTCGATCAGCGGCCACGGCGCTCGCAGCCGCCCGCGCCTGCGCTGGCGCCGGAAGTGAGCGCGAGCTCGGAAGCCATGGAGCTGTCCTCGCCGCCTCCGGTGGTCGCGCTGGTCGAGCCGGCGGAGCCGGCGAGCGAGCCTGCGCTGGCCTGCGAAAATGCGCGTGAAGCGAGCGAAGAGCAAACGAGCTCGAGCGCGGAAACACCGGAAATTGCCGACGATTCCGACCCGGACTTGCTTGCCGCGCTGGTCGACTCGCCCGCAGAAGCGCCGGCCGTCGAGGTCGCGCAAGCGGTGACAGCGAGCGTCGAGCTCGAGCTCGAGCTGCCCGCGCCGGTCGCGCTCCCCGTAGCCGTCGAAGAAGAAGCCAGCGAGGCAACCTCTCCCATGTCGTCCGAGGCCGCAGAGTCCGCGCTCGAAAGCGTCGAGTTCGCACGCGGCCCCTTGTTCCCGGACGCGGAGAACAACTGGCGCACTTGGATGCACGATCTCGAAGCTGCTCGCGGACCGAAACCGCTCGGCGTCGTGGAACGCATGTTCGTCACCAGCTACGTGCCACTGTGCGACGCGCTCGCCCGCGAGATCGCGGCGCCAGAAGCCAAGAAGGCGGTCGAGACGTGGTCCTCGAGCTTCGAGCAAAGCTACAAAGAAGCGTTCGACGCGCTGCGCGTGCGCGGTAAGCGTCCGACCATGGTGCTCGACGTGCCCGAGCTCGCCTTGCGCATGGGCCGGCTGCACGGCGCCCGTTCGGTGCAGTTGGTGCTCGTCGATGGGCTGCGCTTCGATCTGGGGCTGCGGGTCGAGCAACGGCTGCGCAGCTTGCTCGGCCAGGGCGCAGCGCTGACCGAGCGGCTGTTGCTCTGGTCCGCCCTGCCGGCCACCAGCGCGGTCCAACTGGAACTGATCGGCCGCGGCGCGGAAGCGCTGCGCGAGTTCACGGGTCACGTCAAATCCGAAGTCCCCGTCGCCCGCGGGCGCATGGCCAGCACCTTGCGTCGCATCAAGGCAGGCCACCGCGAGCTGCTCAAGCTGGACATCGTGGAGTCGCGCGTCTCGGAGCCCGCGTTCGGCAACGAAAGCGACCGTCTCGACGACTTGGCCGACGACACGGCGAGCGCGCTCGGGGCGTACATGAAACGCCTGCCTTCGCGCACGCTGGTGATGATCTTCGGCGACCACGGCTTCGTGCTCGACTCATTGGGCGGCGGTACGACCCGCGCGCGCCATGGCGGCGCTTCGCCGGAAGAGGTGTTGGTCCCGGCGTATGCTTGGCTCGTGGGCGGCGTGCATTGAGCGCTGGCGGCCTTTCGGTGCTAGGCGTGATTCTGCACTGTTAAGCCGCGTAAAAACCCGCTGACATCTCGCGCACGGCAGGCGCTCGCCCATGAGCGGCATGGCGCGTACGCGGCCAGCGGTGTAGCTTGGCCCTCACTGAAACGCGGGTTTGCAGCTAGGGTGAGGATTGAGTGAAAGTCGCAGTTCGACGCATTCGTGAGGGGGCGCTCGTTTCGTTGCTGGCGCTGACGGCGGGCGGCTGCGGCGGCCGCGAGGTGGCGCTCGATCCGCGCTACACGGCTGGTGCCCCAGCCTCGGCCTCGGCCGGAACCACCACTAGCAGCCGGGAAGACGCGCCTGCGTTCGGGACTGGCGGCAGCGGAACGGGCCCGGGCACTGCCGATCCAACAGGAAAACCTGCGCCTCAACCGAGCGGCGGGGCGCCGGCGTTCAGTAGCGGCAACGGCGCGGCACCCGCGATCAGCGCGGGCTCGGGCGGCCAACTGAGCGGGGGGGCGTTCGGGAGCGGCGGCTACGGCGCGATGCCCGCGGCAAGCGCGGGCTTCGGCGGATACAACCTGGGTGGGGTGAGCGGGGTGAGCGGCAGCGGGAGCAACACGCCCATCGTGGAAGACGGCCGGCAGCTGATGGTGCTCGCGGAGGCGAAGGAACCGGTGTCGGTCGCGGCCTACGACGGCAAGGCTTACTACGCTGATTTTGGCTCTTTCAACAACGACGGTTCAGTTGCCGGGGTGGATCAGTCGGGCAAGCCGCTCTTTCGCCTGGACCAGCTGCAGGGTCCGGGCGGCATCGCCGCGAACGCGGGGGGCGTGTATTGGACGGCCTATCCCAACCTCAACCACGCCAATCTCGACGGCTCGAACATCACGACGTTATCGAACACCTTCGTGAACGATCCGATCGCACTCGGTGCCAACGGCGTGTACGGAACGGGTTCGGGTTCCGATGTGGGTTCGGGCACGGCGCCTTTGAGCATCGTAGGCGT
Organism: Polyangiaceae bacterium; assembly: GCA_035688655.1. GTDB lineage: Bacteria > Myxococcota_A > Polyangia > Polyangiales > Polyangiaceae > PMG-095. Next base: position 3,080 of record DASSMT010000025.1, read on the forward strand.
TGGGCTGAGCGGCGGAGCGACGCTGCCGATCGCCTCGACTCCCCACGCTTCGTACGGTCTCGCTACCGATGCGGACAACGTGTACTGGACCACTTTCAGTGATCCCATGTCGATCCTGAAGGCGCCGCTCGTACCCTCTTCGGCGGAGCTTGCCGCTCCGACGGTGCTCGCCACGTCGCCAGGACCGGGCGGGAACATCGCGGTTGATGCGCACAATGTGTATTGGGTCGCGCATGGCACCGTGATGAAGGTGCCGGTCGGCGGGGGCACGGCGACGCCGCTGGCTTCCGCTTCGCCCTCCGGGTTCATCCCCGGGATCGCCGTGGATGGCACGTATGTGTACTGGTCGACGGCTGACGGCATTCTCAAGGTATCGGTCGACGGGGGCACTCCCGAGGTGCTCGTATCCGGCCTGGACACCCCGAGTTGCATCGCGTTGGACGAGACCAGCGTGTACTTTGCCATCATGGGCACCCCCCCTGGCCAGCACGGCACGATCGCCAGGCTTTGGCCGAAGTGACCGCTATTGGCGACGACTTGGCCGGTTTCGCGACATTTGGGGGCTACGCGAGTAGATTCCGCGCATGGCTTGCGCGCGATGACTCAGCTCTCCCCCATGTGCAACGTCTTCGGCTCGCTGCAGTCATCGGTCGGGCTGCAGCCGGTCGCCGCCGCGCTGTGCTCGGGTCTGGGGCTGACCCCTGACGAAGTCTGGATCAAGCGCAGCTCGTTCGACGGGACCGAGACGCTGCTCGTAGAGACCGAAACCTGCTCACTCGAGAGCCTTCCCACCGAGACTTCCGGAACCTATCTCTTCAATGGTGCGGTCGACGGCACGCCCGACGAGATCTTCGACACGCTGCTGCCGATCGTGCAGAAGCTGCAAGGTGCCGGCTTTCCCGCGGCATTCGAGATCTACGACGCGGCATTTCACCTCGTCGGGACCTGCCCGCGCTGAGGCACCCTTGCCAGCTCAGCGGTGTGCGGTCAGCTGATCGATGGCGTGACCCACGATGTCTGGGCGGCGCATCAGCTCTGCAT